>DAOTWP010000103.1:0-16257 GCA_034435675.1 Anaerolineae bacterium | reverse complement strand
GGACATGCGCTGCGCTTAGTCCTCCCCTACGAACCGTAGGTTGTGCAGGGTGCGGACTTAGTGGTGCATCCGGCAAAAACGCCTATAAAACATGTCTGCTGTTGTAGTAGGGGCGGGTCTGAGACCCGCCCCTACGCGGAAACGACTGCAATTTACCGGATGTACCACTTAGTAGTCCGACAGCATAAGCATGCTGGCGGAACAAGGGGATTAATCCCTTTGTCCGATAGGCAAATTAAGCTTGTCAGTGTGCTAGCCACAGCCGCCGCTGGTCGCCCCGCGTTTGCCTGCCAGCACAATCCTCGGTGTGTATTCAAGCTGGAAGACATCCGGGTTCGGATCTGCTGCCGGGTAGCGCGTGCCCAGCGCCGCCGGGAAGGCATATGCCGGCTGGTCGTAGACATGCTGCGGCAGGCGGTACTGTGCCTGGAATTCGGCATCGGCGAAGGTATCCAGCCAATAGTTGATGCCGCCGGCGAGGATATACACGTTCGGCACGCTCTCCGCGACAAGGATACGCCATGCCTCCGTTGCCGCCTGTTCGTCGTTGCTCAGCACCACGAACACGGTGTTGGCGGGCTGCAAATTCAGTTCTGGCGTATATGCCAGCAGGCGCTCCAGCGGGATATGGTGGGCGTCGAGCAGGTGGAACTGGTTATAGTCCGACTCGCTGCGCACATCAATGATATACGTAATCACCTGCCGGTCATGCATATAGGTCAGCAGTTCGCCAGGATGCACCTGCACCGCGCGGCTGTCCAGGCGCGGCTGCTGCTCTGCCGCGAGCAGCCCCCAGCGGTCAGCGTTGGTCGGCTGCCCGACGAACAGCACCACCACACCCAGCGCGACGCCTGTGCCTGCCGCGCCGAAGCGCCAGCGCGGGAATTTGGAAGCGTCCATTTTGCCGACGACGCGCTCCATAATTTCGCCGAAACCGAACGCGGCGATTGCCATAAGCACCACCGCCAGCACAATCACGCCGGTATCGGCGTTGAATAACTGCGGTAAGGTGAAGCGCCCCATATAGGAGGAGTACCAGAAATCCTCGTACAAGCCGACGGTTTCGCCAAACAGGAAGATGCCGAAGAACACCCCCAGCGCGAAGACGATGCCGTCAATCTTGAACGTTGCCGCCGACACCAGCGACGTGCCGGGACAGAAGCCGCCAACGATGAAGCCCACGCCCATCAGCAGCCCGCCGACAATGCCGGGCCACAGGTAGGTGGGGTTGACCCAGATCAGGTTGTAATCCAGCAGTCCCAGCCCCGACGCCAGAAAGATCAGCAGCATGGCGACGACAATCGCGCTGAACATGACTTTCAACACGGTCATCTCGCGGAAGTAAAACTGCCCTGCCAGCTTGGTGGACTTGCCGAACCCGGCGATTTCCAGAATGTAGCCAAAGGCGAAACCGATCATCAGGTAGACGATGTACGCGCCGCCCTGCCCCAGCAGTTCAGTCAGTGGAAGTGGAAAAGTCGTCATCGCAGCACCGTCCTATGTCCACGCCTTGCGAACGAAATATGCCAGCGCATAGCCACCGCCAAAGACAGCGAACATGAACGCCCAACTGCCCACCGACAGCACCGCGCCGCCGGAGAGTGCCTGCCCGGAGGTGCAGCCGCGTGCCAGCCGCGCGCCATAGCCCATCACCGCGCCGCCGATGAACGCCATCAGCAGGCGGTTGCGCACAGAGATGCGCGGTCCGCGGTTGACTTCCACTTTCAGGCGTCCGTGCTGCCAGCCAGAGAAAAAGCCGCCCAGCACCGTACCGAGAGTGACATACACAACCCAGCTATCCAGCGGGTTGCGACTCCCGCCTGCCATGTCAATCAGGTAGGGCACACGGTCTACGTGTCCCGGCGCAACGGCATCTTCGACCAGCACCAGCAGGCGGTTCATGCCGCCGGATGCGCCCAAACCGTTGCCGGTGATGAAAAATGCCAAAAACAGCAGCAGCCCCAGTAAAATACCCGCGAAATAGGGATTCGCGTAGGGGCGTTCTTCACGGCGTGCCGCCGTCTTGCTTTCTGAGCGGTCGCCGCGCAGATTGCGGGTTATCGCGGTCATTTTTGCAGCCCTCACTTGTCAACAAGATTGTTTTGTGTGTTGTGGGAGGGCGCAGCGCCCTCCCGTTATTCGTTACCGGATTAAAACTGCTGTTTGCTGTATGGGCACACCACCGGTATGCCCCCACATGCCCATGCCTTAGCAGCCTTTTGAAAACGCCGCCATCTTCTTGTGTAGGAGCGGGTCTAAGACGCTCCCCTACGACGCTATGCTACACCTCGTCCTCTGGCGTACTTTCCGGATCTGCCTGCGGTTCTGCCTCCGGTTCTGCCTGCGGTTCTGCCTCTGGTTCTGCCTCCAGGGTGGGCAGAGCAGTCTCTGCCGAGCCGCCATCGGGCGAAGCCGCCGTGTGCCCGTGTTCCAGGTCAACCTCATCCCAACCGGTGATCATCGCCTGAATATTCGAGATGGGCGTGGTGCCGGTGGTGGTCAGGTAAACGTGCATGACGATGAACGCCGCGAACGCCCACGCGATCAGCGTGTGAAACGGACCGAGGAAGCCCAGCCCGCCCAATGCCGCGGTGATGTCCGGGAACTGCTGCGCGCCCCACATCAGCGCGCCGGTGATGATTTGCAGCGGCAGCAGCACGTTCAGGATCATCAGATAGGTCATCTGCTGAAGCGGGTTCATTTTGCGGTCGCGCGTTTTCTCGAACGGATGCGGCGCGCCCTTGAAGATGCCGTACAGGTAGTACTTCGCCTGTGTGAACGCCTGATCGAAGAAGCCATACGGGCGCGGCAGGAACTGGCGAATCTCGCCGCTGACCAGATGGTAAAACGCCGACAGCGCCGCATTGATGACCAGCACCAGCGCCAGCGCGTTATGCACCAGCACCACGCCGTCAAAGCTGAACATGGCGAAGGTGTCCGGGCGGTGGATGATCAGCCCGGTGAAGATCAAGCCGAAGATCGCCGCCGTTTGCAGCCAGTGCCACTGGCGCTCGTAGATGCTGTACATGTATATGCGCTGGCGTTCCGCCGGCTGGTGCGCCACAAAGCGCCGTGCCGAAAGATAACGCAGCCCGCCGTGCCCCAGCGCGATGACCAGCACGCCGAGGAACATGCCCGTGCCGAGCAGATCCACAATCGCGGCGCTGTCGTGCCCCAGCACGTACAATTCAGTTGGCGCGGCGTTGATATCCACCTGGAACAGCAGCGCGCCGTCATCCGCGCGGGTGAAGCTGGCGGCAGGCATCACATCGCCGCCGGGCAGCGCAGGGGTCACACCGCCGGGCGTGTAGCCAGCCAGCGTTACAGGCGCGTTGAGCCGCGAGTCGCCGGTGTGGCAGGTGCTGCATTCGCGCACTGCCCATTCGCCCTGCGTCACATTGTGATGGATGGCATAGGGCAGCACTTCACCGACGATGCGCGGATTTGCCAAGCCCAGCGCTGCCAGTTTGCCGGCGATCAGCGTTACTTTGGCATCGCTGTCCAGGCGCAGTTCACTGTCTTCCAGCCGCCCATTGCCGCTGGCGTCAAACGCTGCCAGCACATCGGCATGATACGCGCCGCTGCTGTCCAGCCATGCCGCCTGCAAATCGCGCAGCACCACCGGGCGCGCCGGGTCGCCGTAAATCCAGTACCAGACGGTGACGAGGTTATACGGCGTCAGCCGCGCGCTGTCGCCGTCAAGGTCGGGCAGCAGGGTTGGCTGGAAACCGACCAGCAGTGTACTGCCGCCCTCGGTCTGCACCCCGCGATACGTCACCGGCGGCGTGCCATCGGCGCGCAGTGTCGTCCAGTCCACACTTTCCAGCGCAGGGGCGTAGAGCGTGGGCACATGGCAGGTTTCGCAGGCGAGCACACTGGTGTGCCGCCCGGCATAGGGCAGCCAGGTATGCGTGCTTTCGGCATCGTGGCAGGTTTCGCAGTTGCGATCCGCGCTGCCAAACTCGGTGACGGTTTGCGCGGCAGTGTTGGCGAACTGGTGCAGCGGGCGGTAGAGATACTCGCCAAAGTCCATCCGGCGCGGGTCAAAGCGCAGGTGATCCGGGCGGGTGTCAGTCGGTTCGCTGTAAAAGACCGGGTTGTTCAGCGCGTAATGGCAGCCGGTGCAGCTGACCACCCGTTCCGCGTGGACATCCCACGAGCGCCCCAGTTCCGGTTTATTCGCCAGATTCAACCCGCTGCTGCTCAGGCGCTGCGGCGAAAAGACCTGCCCGGTGGTCAGTGTGTTCCACTGTGCCGGGTCGCCCGGCGCAAAAACCAGCGGAGTCTGGTTGTCATCGTGGACGACACCATGACACTGCCCGCAGTTGGTGTTTGACGGGTCGCCGACCATAATCAGGTCTTCGCGCACCGTGCCGTCCGCGTTAAAGGCGTCGGGATTCCAGCGCCAACCGGTGTCGGTCTGCGCGATGATGCCCGTGCTGAGCAGCGTGGCGCTGTTCGCCCAGCCAAAACTGCCCGCCTCAAGCTGGGCGATGCGCGCGGCGTTGTCCGGCGCTGCGGTGTGGCACAGGAAGCAGTTCATTTCGACCACGCCGGACAGTGACCAGTCCCAGGCGGTCAGGTCGCCGGTTAGCGGGTCAACGATTTGGGCGTTCAGCGCCGCACCGGCAGGCAGTGCCAGCAGCGGCGTGCCATCGGGCGCGGTCTGCGCCGGTCCGCCGCCGACATGCCGCGTGCCGTAGACTGCGATCCACTCAGCCGTGGTCAGGTCTACCCGCGCGTCACCAGCGGGCGAAAGATAGCGGTAGGTGATGGGATCCCAGCCGCCGAACAGACTCGAACTCTGTTCCCAGGCGCGCCCGTGTGCCACGCTGCCCGCCGTCGTGAAGCCTCGCAGCCCCACATCGGCGTGCCCGCTGTGGCTGGCGATGAAGGCGGTATCATGACACGCTCCGCAGGTGTGCATGGTCGAAACCGGTGCGCCAGAGATCAGCACGTTTTCGCCGCTGGCGTCCAGCAGGGCGAAGGTCGGGTGAAAGGTTGGGTTGCCGGGTGTCCCGATATCGGATTGTCCGGCAGCGGGCGCGGACTCGGTCGCTTCGGGCGCTGCTTCGGGCGCTGCTTCGGGCGCTGCATCGGGCGTTGCTTCGGGCGCTGCCTGCGCGTAGGCGGGGCTGCCCCCGGCGAGCATCAACAATCCGATCAGCATCCACAACAAACCGAACGCGGCGATACCCAGCGGGGCGCGGTAACGTGCGGCAAAGTGTGCAGCGTTGGACGATAAACGGTGTTTGCGGTGTGTTGTCGTCATAGCTGCCTCAGCGCTGCCGCCCGCCCCAGACCATTGGATCGCCAAAATAGCCCAGCGCTTCCCAGTCCATTCTGCCGTTGTCGCTGTGGCAGTCGGTGCATTGCAGCGCGTTTTCGGATGGCTGCACCATATGCGTGGTGGGCCAGTACATCACCGTCTCGGCAAAACCGAAGCTGCCGCTGTAGGGCACGCCTGTGGCTTCTGAGCCGTTGCGCAGCGAAAGATCCCAGTCAAAGGTCGTCCAGTAGCCACCTTCACCGACAGTCTGCGGCTGGAGCAGGATGTTGTATTCGGTGTCATAGGGCTGAAGCGCGGTATGCACCTTGAACGGGAAAATGCGCGCACCGGGATCATCAATGCCGCCCAGCGGATAACTCATATAGGTCGGTTCCAGCGGGTTGATCAGATCGCCCAGCAGGTAATGTGTTGAGGTTCCGTTGTACCAGGCATAGACCGGGCGCAGATTGCTCGCATAAACAAACTCGCCTTTGATGCGCAGATACTCGTGTTCATCTTCTTCGCGGTTGGGGTCGCCCGCCTGGGACCAGTCCCATTCAACTTTAGTCGGGTCGCGCAGCGCGCTTGCCGGGATATGGCAGGTCTGGCAGGCAACGGTGTCGGTGTGGGCGTCAATGCGGTCATCCTCGTGCAGTGACGGCAAATGACAGTCAGTGCAGTAGACCTGGTTGGTGCTGTCCACGCTGACCGAAAGAGCACGCCCGGCAATCTGGTGGTCTTCGGTCTGGTGGCAGTCCACACACAGGAAGTTGTGCCGCCCCATGTGCACGTCCACATTTTCCGACGGGAAGTACAGGCTGGAGTCGAGATCGCCGTGTTTGACGCCGTTGCCGCCGCCGCCATTAAAGTGGCAGCCGCCGCAGTTCTGGCGGGTGGGCACGCCAACGCTCTGCGCCGCCGCGAGCAGATCAACGCCGTCTGCCGGGTTGCCCGCCGCAGCTTTGATATACAAGCCGCTCTGGTCATGGCAGACCAGACAGTCCACATTTGCTTCGTTGCTGAAATCGAACGAAGCGTCTGTCCAGCCGTAACCCGCGTGACAGCGGGTGCAGCCGGGCCAGTTGCTCTGGATGCCGATGCAGAAGTTGTTGAGCGTGTTCGCCTTGCCAATCGAAACCGGCTCGTCGCGCCACGCCACCTCAACAGGTTCACTCTGCCACGTCCAGTGGGTCGTCTGCATGACCTGGTGTGCGGCGTCTTCATGGCAGGTCATGCACGCGGCGGTGACTTCCTGCCCGGTGGTGAAGGGACCCTGAAGCAGGTCGGAGTGGTCGGTATGCGTCGCGCGCTGCGGCACATACGCCCAGGGATCGTCCGATGGCAGACCGGCAGACGCCGTCGCCAGCAGAATTGTGCCAGCGATGATGGCGGTAGTGCCGATCAGCCCCAGTAGAGGAATTAAACGCTGCATGTTCATTGCTTTTTATACCCGGTAGTTGAGTAAAAAAATCTCAAGGCATCATCCTCAAGGCGTCATCCTCAAGGCGTCATCTCAAGGCGTCATCCTTAAGGCGTCATCCTTAAGGCGTCATCCTCAAGGCGTCATCCTTAAGGCGTCATCGTGTTCGTGCGCTGTTCCAGCATTTCACGCAGCAGTTGACGCATCAGATCGAGAATCTCGATGATGCGCGGGTCCGCCAGACGATACGTGACCGACGCGCCGTCGCGTTCGGCGATAACCAGCATGCGCTGGCGCAGCAGCGAAAGATGGCGCGAGATGGTCGGCTGTGGGGTATCCAGCGCTTCTGCCAGCGCGGTGACATGGCGCGGGTTTTCGTGCAGGGCGTAGAGAATCTGGATGCGCTTGGGGTCGCTGACAGCCTGGCAAACCTGCTCATGTAAGAGGTGCAGTTCTTCAAGTCCTGGTATTGCCATCAGCATATTCCCTATCTATTCGGATATGTGAATACATCTGGTTTCAGTATCGCGCTGATGTGTCCGAGTGGGGGAGGACAGGCGTCACGCCCTACATGTGATATTTGTCACAAGTTTGGCGTTGGGCGGGAAAAAGCGCACGCTGCTGTGTGCCGCTGCGGGCAGGCGCAGCCGGGCGCAAATCACCAAAGACAGCTTGCTTTTGCCACAGCATCTCTGCGCTCGTCTATCCCGCGCTCCACTGCACGACAGTTTACAGAGGCGGCTTACAAAGACAGCTTACAAAGACTTTACATCTGCACAACATCCCGTGGGGGGCGCCTGTGTTACGCTGGGTTGTAAAGCAGCGGCATGCCGGCGGGCGGCGGGTATGCGACAACCTGCCCCTGCATGCGTTATGCCGCACACGGCAGCCGCCACTCAATTGTGAGCGTGTATTCAGGAGGAAGGCGATGACCCTGAACCGACGAGAATTTTTCAGGCTGGCAGGCGCAGGTAGTCTGGGCACACTGACAGCAGGCAGCATCGGGCAGGTGCTGGCAGCAGCACCGCGCACCGCGTTCCTGCCGCAGCTTGCCCCGCAGGATCGTGCCGCGCATATCATCAACCGCCTGAGCTACGGCGTGACGCCGGAACTCTACGACTATGTGCGGCAGATTGGCGCGGAGGCGTTCATCGAAGAGCAGCTCGCGCCGGAAACGCTGGACGACAGCGCCTGTGACACGCTGCTGGCAGACTTCCCGCTGCTGGCGCAATCTGGCGGGGCACTGCTGCAAGCGGACGAAGTGCAGCGCAGAGAGGTGCTGCGGCAGCTCGTCGGCGCAACACTGATCCGCGCGGTGTATTCGCGCCGCCAGTTGTACGAGCGCATGGTCAGCTTCTGGTCAGATCACCTGCACACGTATATCGGCAAGGGTCCGGTTGCCTTCCTCAAGCTGGACGAAGACCGCGACGCTATCCGCCCACACGCGCTGGGGAATTTTCGCGCATTGTTAGGCGCATCGGCACACAGCCCGGCGATGCTGGTCTACCTGGATAACGCACAGAGCCGCGCCGAAGCCCCGAACGAAAACTACGCCCGCGAAGTGCTGGAGCTGCACACCCTCGGTGTCAATGGCGGCTATACCGAAGCTGACATCAAAGCAGTCGCCCGCGCCTTTACCGGTTGGTCCATCTCGCGTGGACGCGACGACGGGGAGGCTGCCGGCACGTTTGTGTTTCGTGCGCGCATTCACGACGACGGGGAAAAAACGGTGTTGGGGTATACCCTGCCTGCCGGGCGCGGCATCGAAGACGGTGAGGATGTGCTGGACATCATCGCCACCCACCCCGCTACCCTGAACTTCATCGCCGGCAAGCTTGTGCGCCGCTTTGTGGCAGACCAGCCGCCGCCCGCCCTGGTAGATCGCACGGCGGCGACCTTGCGGCAGACCGGCGGCGACATCCGCGCTGCGCTGCGGACCATCTTCTATGCCGACGAATTCTGGAGCGCCCCACCGCGCTTCAAGCGCCCGTTCGAATACAGCATCAGCCTGCTGCGCGCAGTCGCAGCGCCGTCCGCACAGCGCGAACGGATCGAACGGATCAGCTTCGCCGCGCTGCAAACGATGGGGCATTTGCCGTTTAACTGGCCCGCGCCCAACGGCTATCCCGACATCGGCGCGTACTGGATGAACACGCTGCTGGCACGCTGGAATCTGGCGATCACCCTGCCGAATGCCGGGCTGGTCGATATGCAGGCGCTGCAAGACCTGCTGGCGATCCACAACGCGCAGGGCGGCGGGGCGGCGCTGCCTTTCCTGGGGCGCTATCTGTTCTCGCGTGACCTGAGCGCTGACGAACTCCGTATTGCGCAGGAATTCGCGGCGGCATACCCGGACGAGGACGCCCGCCCGCTGGCGGTGCTGGCGCTGCTGCTGTGCGCGCCGGGTTTCCAGTATTTTTAACTTTGATCTATCAAGGAGCAATCCCCATGAACCACACCAACATGAGCCGCCGGAGCTTTCTCAAATCCGGGTCAATTGTGGCGGGGCTTGCCGCCGCGTATCATACGCTGCCCGCGTGGATGCCGCGCCTGGCGTTCGCGCAGCCGTACAATAACCCGCGCGGCGATGTGCTCGTCGTCGTCTTCCTGCGCGGCGGGGCAGATGCGCTGAACATGGTTGTGCCGCACGGCGACGAGCAGTATTACGCCGCCCGCCCGACGCTCGCCATCCCGCGCCCGGATGCGGCTGGCGTGGAGGGACGCGCGCTGGATCTGGACGGCTTCTTCGGGCTGCACCCGGCGCTTGCCCCCCTGCTGCCGATCTTTCGGGGCGGGCAGATGACCGCCGTACACGCTACCGGCTCGCCGCACGAAACGCGCTCGCACTTCGAGGCGATGGACTTCATGGAGCGCGGCACGCCCGGCAGCTATGCGCTGACCTCCGGCTGGGTCGGGCGGCATCTGGCGAGTTTGCAGACGGACAGCAATTCGCCGGTGCGCGGCATTGGCTGGGGCACGGCGGTGCAGGCAGCGCTGAACGGCGCGCCTTCAACAGTGGCGCTGAAATCTATCGTGGATTATCACCTCGCCGGTGACGAAGCTGCCGCCGCGCAGATGATGGCGTCGCTGGGCGCGCTGTATGCGCTGGAAGGCGAACCGCTGGCGCTGTCGGCGGCGTCCACCCAGGCGGCGATTGATGTGGTCGCCAGCGTGGGCTATGCCAACTACGCCCCGCAAAACAGCGCTGTGTATCCTGAAAACGACTTCGCGCTGGCGCTGCGCCAGACGGCGGCACTGATCCGCGCACAGGTCGGCTTGGAAGTCTCGTGCATTGATCTGGGCGGCTGGGACACGCACGCCAATCAGGGCGGCGTGCAGGGTGTGCAGGCAAACCTGATGACGCAGCTTGCCGATGGGCTGGCGGCATTCCATCAGGACATGGGCGCGGATATGGGGCGTGTGACCGTCGTGGTGATGTCTGAATTCGGGCGGCGGCTGGCGGAAAACGCCAACGATGGCACGGATCACGGGCACGGCGGCGCGATGCTGCTGCTCAACGGCGCGCTGGCGGCGAGTCCGGTGGTGGCGCGCTGGGCAGGGCTGACGCCGGACGCGCTGGATCGCGGCGAAGACCTTGCCGTGACAACCGATTATCGCGATGTACTGGGTGAGATTCTCACGCGGCGGCTGGGCAACCCGGATGTCGCGTCCGTCTTCCCGGATTACGCGCCGGGGACATTGGGGCTGTTCGGATAATGCGGCAAACAGGGGGATTGTGCCCCCTGCTTGACAATTCCGCCAAAGCGCCCTACTATTACTTTTACGGATATATCCAAAAAAGTAGTAGTCTAAGGGAGAGCAATGTCAGACACCACCCTGCGTCCTCACGATCTGCTGCCCCTCACCCCCACCGTGTTTCACATTCTGCTGGCGCTGGCAGACGGTGAACGGCACGGCTACGGCATCATGCAGGAGGTGGCGCGGATCACAGACGGAAACATCCAGATGGGACCGGGCACGCTCTACGGGACGATCAAGCGCATGTTAGAGGCGCGGCTGATTGAGGAAACCGACGAGCGCCCCGACCCAACGCTGGATGATGAGCGCCGCCGCTACTACCGCCTGACGCCTTTTGGTCAGCGCGTAACACAGGCAGAAGTGCAGCGCCTGACGCTGCTGCTGAAGGTCGCCCGCGCCAAACGGCTGACAGAAGGCGCAGGCACATGAACCCGATGGAACTGCGTTGGATTGCCGGTTCGGCGCGCATCTACCGGGCGCTGCTGATTCTGTATCCTGCCGATTACCGCCGCGAATACGGCGCGCTGATGGTGCAGGTCTTCCGGGATGTCTGCCGCGACAGGCTGCGCCGGCAGGGTATCGCGGGGATTGTGCTGTGGTGGTGCAAGACGCTGCTTGACCTGACGCTCACCGCAATGGAACAGCGTAGAAAGGTAAAGCACACAATGTCCAGATCAACATTCGGTCAACTGACAGGGATTTTCCTGATACTCGCCGGGGTCTGCGGAACTGCTGCCGCGTTCAGCCAGCTTCAGCCGGGCGACCATTATCGCTACTACGGTATCTACCAGATACTGCTGCTGCTGTTTGTGCCCGGTTTCCTGTTCACCGGGCTGGGGTGCATCGGGCTGGCGCTGCGGTATGCCGAAGCGCTGGGCAAAGCCGGGCAGTGGACACTCTATCTGAGCGCTGTTGGGGCGCTGGTGCTGGTGCCTGGCGTGGTCGTCATGCAGTTTGACGACTCGCTGTGGAATATCTGGCTGGGCGGCGGCATGCTGCACGCGCTGGCGCTGACGGCATTCGGGCTGCTGCACCTGCGCAAACCGGTGCTGCCGGTCTTCCGGGCGCTGCCGCTGCAACTGGCGGCGGGCTGGCTGGTGCTGCTGCTCGGTCTGCTGCGCAGCGATAATCAGGCGGCGAACAACGCGCTGGCGTTCCTGTTCTGCCTGGGGATCGGGCTGGTCTGGCTGGCAATCGGGCAGACGGTGCAGCGCCAGCAGCGCGAGGCGGTGCCGGTCACGGCGTAAACGGCACGCGGGGGGGTGTCCCGGTGGGATGCCCCTGTACGGGCACGCGGGGCGCGCACAAAGACGCGCCCGTTGTATCAACCCGCAATTTGTCCCTACTCGTAGCGCAGGACGTTGAGCGGCTTCTCGCCGGATGCGCCCCATGCCGTCGTCACGGCGGCGATCAGCGCCACCAGCACACACAGCAGCATCAGCACCAGCGCCGACCCAAACGGAATGGTGCTGCCCGGCACGGCAAGGCTGGCGACAAAGAACACCAGCGCGATCAAGCCAATGCCCACACCGATCATGCCGCCGATCACACCCAGCACCGCGTTTTCCAGCAGGATCATGCCCAGCACGCGCTCGCGGCGCAAGCCGACTGCCTTCATCACGGCAATCTCGCGGCGGCGTTCCATCGTCGTCAGCGCGACCGAGTTGGCAATGACCACCCCGCCGACGATCAGACCGAGCAGCGCAACCATCGTCGGGAAGGTGATGAACGCCCCCAGCAGCGCGTCAATCAGCGCCGTGATTACCGATGCTTCGATGGCGAACACGCCGGGAATGCGCGCCAGTGTCTGGCGGAAGCTGCTCAACTGCGCGTCGGGAATGTCCGCAATGATCACAATCGTGTTGGGCGGCGGCGCATCCACGAAGGCGGACGCCAGCGCGAGGTTATCCTGCGGGGCACTCGTCTGAAGCGTTAATCCAGGCGACGCGATGATGCCGACCACTTCCAGCGTAATCGTCCGCATGGACGCACCGCTGGCAGGCGCGCCGCCAAAGACGTTGAAACCACCTTCGGGAATACCAAAGGTCAGCCGGTCGCCCACGTCAATACCTGCCGCGCGGACAAAGCGCGTCTCGGTGATGACAATGCCGGGCACAGCACCTGCCGGGACATCCCCGCCCTCTGCCTGCAGCGGTCCACCGGCGATGAAGGTGCGGTCTGCGGGCATGGCTTCCGGGCTTTCCAGAATCGCCACATTGCTCAGGTCACTGCGCAGCATGTTGGGCGGCTCAAAGAAATCCGCCTCCATGCCCATGGACTGCTGGCGCTGGCGCATCATCTGGTAAGTGGTGTCACCCAGCAGCGCGGCATCCATGCGCGGTCCCAGTTCCTCCAGCGTCAGCACGGTGTCGCCTTCCTGGAGGGTGATCAGTTCGAGGCTGTAGCTCTCGTTAATCTGGTAACTTGCGCCGTCAATCGCATCCACCGCCCCCGTCACCTGATCGCGCAGGGCACGGGTAGGTGTGGTGACAATCAGGTTGCCGCCGAAGCTTTCCAGCGCGTATTCCATGATATCGCCCACCGCCTGCGCCATCAGGGTAATCGTGCTCAGCGAGAACACGCCGACGACCAGCGCCAGCAGCGTAATCGCGGCACGGCGGCGTCCCACGAGCATCTGCCGCAGCGAAATGCGCACATCGACAATGCCCAGCGAGGGGAAGAAGCGCCCGATGAGCAGAATCAGCAGCCACAACTGCACATACAGCACCCCCGCCCCGATAAACGCGCCCACCGTCACGATCAGCGCGGTTTGAAAATCGCCCAGGATCGGCGTTGCCACCAGCGCCAGCGCGATAATCACAAACACCAGCGCAACCAGCGTGCGCGCCCAGCCGGCACGCGGCACGATGTCGTCATTGGGTCGCAGCACGGTGCCGGGGCGCACCAGCCCGGCGGACAAGGTCGGGATGAAGCCGAAGATCGCCGTCACCAGCACACCGGTGACAAAACCGCTGAGGATTGGACCGGGCGCGAGGACGACATCGGGCACAGCGCCGACAAACGAAACGACTGCCCCACGAATGAAGAACGTTGCCACCAGCCCCAGCACAATCCCCGCCAGACTGCCGATGACGCCCATGATGAACGCTTCCACCAGAAACAGCAGCGTCACCTGATTCGCCTGCAAGCCCATCGTCTTGAGTACGGCGACTTCCAGCGTGCGGCGGCGGACGATTACCTGCATGGTGTTGATGATGCCAATGCTGCCGATGAGCATGGAGACCAGCCCCATTACGGCGACCAGATCGCCAATCGCGTCGGCAAGCTGCTGGTAATTTTCGCGCAGGTCTTCCGTGGTCTGCGCGCGCAGATAGGAGAATTCACCGCTAAGACGGCTGCTCACATCCACCACATCGAGCGCTGCGGGAAGCTGGATATAGACACGATCCGCGCCGGGCACAACGGAGTCAAACAGCGGCACGGCGCTCTGGTCGAGGTAGTAGAAGCCGCCAAACGCCCCGGCGAAGAAGTCGGTCAGTGGGTCTTTGACTTCCTGATCGGTGTTCACAATGCCGCGCACGGTGAACTGCTCGGTAGAACCATTGAGCGTGACGACTGGCGGAGTGCCGCTGTCCACCATCGCCTGGGTGATACCCAGCGCTTCGGCAATCTTGACATCCAGCACCACATCGGTTGGCGCGGTCATCAACTCTGGCAGCCTGCTGCCATTCTGCGCCACAACGCTGCCATAAAACGGATACACGGCGGTATCCACGACAATCGGCGTCACCTGCGGCACTTCCTGCCCGTCGAAATAGAGCGTTGTGCCCGTGCCCGTGCCAAAGAACGCGCTGATCTGCCCGCTGAACGGCTGGCGGTAGGTGATCTGCACGGGTTCGCCAGGATAATTGGCGGCGAACCAGTCTTGCAGCGCGGTCAAGCCCGCCGGGCTAAGCTGCGGTTCGCTGACCTGCTGCCCAAAGAACGTGATCGTGTTCTCGTAGAGCAGCCCATCGGCAACCGCCTGCTCATAAGCCTCGTTCTGGTTGAACGCCACCAGTTGAAGCTGAATATCGCCGCGATTGTTCTGCTGCAAGTTGCCTTCCAGCGTATTGTTAATCATCACCGCCAGCGTTTGCAGGCTGACGATTGCCGCCACCCCGGACGCGATGCACAACAGCGCAAACAGCGTGCGCTGCCCGTTCACACGCAGGTCATTCAGCGAGTGGCGTACATAAAAACTGAGTTTTTCAAGCATGGTGTGTACTCCGGCGGGCGGTCCGCCCACGGGCTAGCCTTCGATGAATGCCTGCATCTCGCCGGTCTCGCGCTTACCCTTAAGCAGTTTGACCGCTTCAATCGCAGCAGTCGAACGCGGGTCGGCGTCGGCAGCGATGTGCCCATCCACCAGCGTAATCAGCCGGTCAACCTGCGACGCAACCTCCATATCGTGCGTGACGATAATGATGGTTGTGTTCAGGCGGCGCTGAAGTTCGCGCAGCGCATTGAGCACCACATCGCCCGATGCCGTGTCGAGGTTGCCAGTCGGTTCGTCTGCCAGCAGCAGCGGCGGGTCATTTGCCAGCGCGCGGGCAATGGCAACACGCTGCTGCTGACCGCCGGAAAGCTGTGTCGGGCGGTGGTGCAGCCGGTCACCCAAACCGAGCATGTCCAGCAGTTCGGCAGCCCGTTTGCTGGCGTTGAAGCGCCTGCTGCGCGAGAACTGCACCGGCAGCGCGACATTTTCCTGCGCGGTCAGCGTGGGAATCAGGTTGAAGGACTGGAATACGAAGCCGATCTTCTCGTTGCGGATGCGCGTCAGTTCGCGTTCACCCATGCGGGTGATGTCCACGCCATCAATCGCAATCGTGCCGCCGGTGGGGGTATCCAGCCCACCGATCAAGCCGAGCAGCGTGGATTTGCCGCTGCCGGAGGGTCCGACAATACCGAGGAATTCCCCGCGCGCGACATTGAGCGTGACGCTCTTGAGCGCCTGAACGGTCACCTCGCCAACTTTGAGTTCCTTGCGCAAATCTGTCGCAGAGACGACATAGCCATTCTGTGAGTTCATGGGGTTGCCTTAATGGTGTGATGGTTTACAGGTCTGTAGTCCTGTACGCGCACAGCAACGGCAGAGTTGCACAGCGGCGCAGCGCTGCGCCGGGCACGCGGCAGGATAACAAAAATCAATGTAATAGTACACGCAAAAGAGTGGGTGTGTCTATGCGCGTGCTGTGTCCTGCTGCGCCGCTGTGGAAACAAAACCGCCCCGGCGGGCAACCCCACCGGGACGGGCATGTCTGATAGGATGCAGCAGGCAGGGCGGCAGCGGTTCGAGGCGCGCCCTGCCCCTGCTCTGTTTACTCGCCGCCTTCACCCTCGCCGGGTTCTGTGGCAGGCGCTGCATCGGCGGGTGGCTCTGCGGGCACGGGATCGCCGTTGGGCGTCGCGTCACAGGCATCAGGCGTGCCGTCGCTGTCAGCGTCCACACCGTCCGGTCCTGCCGGGCAGATGTCGCTCAGGTTGTCCACGCCGTCGCCGTCATCGTCGCCGTTGGGCGTCGGGTCAGCGAGGTTGTCCACGCCGTCGCCGTCGTTGTCGCCGTTGGGCGTCGCGTCACAGGCATCGGGCGTGCCGTCGCTGTCTGCGTCCACATGGTCCGGTCCTGCCGGGCAGATGTCCGCATCGTTGGGCACGCCGTCGCTGTCGTCATCGGCGGGCGGCGGTTCCACAGGCGGTTCCACGATTGCTGGGGCTGCCAGCACCGGTGTATCCAGGATGGTGATGGTGAACGTCGCGCTGGCGGTGGCAAAGCCTTCGCCGGGGATGTCCACCTGGATCGTCAGCG
>DAOTWP010000102.1:0-18500 GCA_034435675.1 Anaerolineae bacterium | reverse complement strand
TCGAGTGTCGGGAAATAGTCGAGTATGCCGACAATTGGCACACGCACCTGCTGCTGCCAGCCGCCCAGCGCGTAAATTTCCAAGCCGATTTCCTGCCCGATCAGCAGGTTATAGTCGAGCATCGTCTGGCGGCTCATCAACACGCCGGTGCGGTTGCCCGCCAGCCGGTTGAACAGCGCCGCCAGCGACTCGTCGGCGTAATCCTGGCGGAAGTAGCTCACCGCCGCCATCGCGCCGCGATCCACGCCCAGCACCGTGCCCTCCAGCCGCTGCGACCCAATGCTGATGCGTCCCTGATAACGCCCGACGCGCGAGACTGCCGCCACGCCGTCAATTTGCAGCAGGTCGGCAACGGGCAGGGTGTTGTAACCCGTGACGGTCAGTTCCTGCTGTCCGGTGTCGGTCGTGCCGGTCTGCTCGGTTTGCGCGTCCACCGCCGTGATTAGCACCTGATCCGCGCCCGTGCTGTAGCGAATCGTATCGGCAAGGCTCTGGTCAATCGTACTTGCCATCGACGCCGTGAAACCCGTCAGGCTGAGTGTGAAACACATCATCAGCAGCGCGCCGCGATAGCGTGCCGCCGAGCGTGTCAGTTCGCGCAGCGCCATCAGAATCGCCACGCCGCGCCCCATCGCGACCACCCCCGCCAGCATGCGCAGCACAAACGGGAACACGCGCAGGAACAGCAGTGTCAAACCGAGCGAAAAGAGCATCGGACCGACAAACGCCAGTGGATCGCTGAACGGATCGGTGGCGGTCGCGGTCAGCCCGCCCTGCTGCGACAGGGTATAGAGCACATATGTCGCCGGGGCAAGCAGCATCACATCCAGATAAATGCGCTGCCACCATGCGCGCTGCGCCCGCGCCGACGTGCGTTTGAAGCTGGTAATTGTCTGCGCACTGCTGCGCCACGCCATGTACAGCCCGCTGCTGGCGGCAAGCAGCGCTGTGATGCTTCCGGCGATAAACGCCTCGCTGGTAAACACAATCTGAAGCTGGCTGCTGACGTCGTCAAAGCGCAGGAATGATGTGGTCTGCCCGACCAGCCGGACGATATACGGCGCGGTGAACAGCCCGACGCCCAGCGCCATGCCCGCCAGCAGCAGCCACATCAACAGATGGACCAGCATAATGGCACGGCGGCTCATGCCCCGGCTGCGCAGGGTGACATCTTCGGTGTTCTGGCGTGCCACCAGCAGCCCTGCCACCAGCGACACAAAATAGAGCACCAGCCCCGCCACCGGCGCGAGGATAATCACAAGCTGGCTGCGCAGGCGTGTGACTTCATCGGTGAAGGCGCGCAGGTTAGTTTCCGGGCTGTCGGTCAGGCGGATACCGGGCAGCACCTGCAGGACTGCACGCTGCCCGGCGATGCTGCTGCCCAGCAGCGCCTCCACGTCGGATGTGCGCACAGCAGCGCCGTCGAAGTTGAGATACCACGCGACTTCTTCAACCGGGCGTTCCTGCCCCTCCAGCATCGCCCAGAAGGCATTCGGCGGCAGCAGCAGCACCTCGTTAAAGAAGCTGGGGATAAAAATCCACGCCGGGTCATTCCGGTTGACCGGACGCCACATCGCCACGATTTCCAGTTCCACTGTGCCTACGCCGGAACGCTGCGCCGTGACGACATCGCCAATTTGCAGCCCGGCGCTGTAGAGCAGTCCTTCGGGCATCAGCACCGGAATGGGTTCGCCTTCGACGTAGGGCGCGTTAGGATCCCATGTGCCGCCGGCAAGCTCCATCTGCGCGTCTGCGCCCTGCAAAATACCCAGCCCAAACGCGCCGCGCAGGGGTGTGCCGCCGTTTTGTGCTGCCCGCTGCACGGTCCAGATGCCGCTGCTCACATAGCGGATATTGTG
The DNA here is from genome assembly GCA_034435675.1 of Anaerolineae bacterium. Classification (GTDB taxonomy): domain Bacteria; phylum Chloroflexota; class Anaerolineae; order Aggregatilineales; family Phototrophicaceae; genus DAOTWP01. The sequence continues at coordinate 16,641 of DAOTWP010000102.1, read as the reverse complement.
CGCGGTGTTTAAGCCAATGGCGCGCACAAAGCCCTGCTGCACGGCGGCGCTGGCGCTTTCCACGTCTGTCTGCCCGATGTTGCCTTCCCAACTGCCCAGATAGCGGAAGCGGAAGGCATAGGGCGGATTGCTCAGCCGCGAGTCCAGCAGGCGCGTGTTGACGGCGTCCACATACAACACGACGCTGAGCGCCAGCGTTGTGGCAGCGGACAAGCCCACCAGCACCCACAGCACCAGCACACGATGCTGCCACAGGCGTTCCAGCGCAATCAACAGGGAATCAATCAGGCGAAACATAGTAATCCGTCTAGTTTGGCTTTCTCAACCAACCACCGCAGATCATGCCGCAGTGAGATCACGAGCGGATTACGCGGCGATTACGGTGTCGCAATCTGCTGCCGCGTGACACGCAGTGCCATGCAGAAAAAGAAGAGGTCTATCAACAGAGTGTATTTTCTTCTTCAGTCTACCATACGCCGCCGCCAAAGTTCACCCCTGTCACCGGGGCAACAGGGGTGAATGCAGCGACACTCAGCAGCGCTTAAGGGACAGCGCGGTTATTCGTCCGTACTGATGCCGAACATTGTCCCCAATGTGGGGTCAATACTCAGAACGCAGTTTTGGTAGTCATTCCCGTACTGTTCCATTTCTTCATCGGTCCAGCTCATGTCGAACTCTGGCAGCGCCGCCAGGCACACTTCCAGCTCGGTGGAATACTGCGCCGCCAGCGCCAGATCCGCCTCCAGATCGCCGTCGTGCAGCACGTAGTTATCGAAGGCGCGGTTCATCCAGTTGAGCGAGAAGAAATAGCCCAGCCCCATCGAAGCCCCACTGCCAAAGAAACCGGACGGGAACACGACGACATTGGGATTTTGCAGCAGCGCCCCAAACTGCTGATAGTAGGCAATGGCGGCTTCAGGCTGCGACTCCAGCAGCAGCGGATCGCTGAGCTGCGAAACGCGCGCAGGCATCGAGCCGAACAGATCCACACGGCTTGCCAGGGCGCTGATAAAACGGTAGCAGGCTTCGGGCGCGGCAGTCTGCGCGCTGATGTATGCCGTGCCGATGGTGTAGGCAACCGGCGTATACAGCGACCCTACGGGGTAGGTGGTCAGGCGGTAGGGGCTGTCGGCGCTGCCCGGCGCACCGGGGTAATCGCCAAAGGTGTAGCTCATCCCCAGCAGGGTCTGGCTGAAGATCGGCTCGGTAAGTTCACTGCCGCCGCCGCCAAAGCCACCGCCGAAGTTCGCCAGTTCGCTGTACTGGATGTAGCCATCACGCGCCAGATCAAGCACCTGCCGGATCGCATCCAGTGCTGCCGGATCGCTGAAATTGAGCGTCACCGGGCTGGTGCGGTAGTCAATCGGCAGCCCACCATAAGCCGCAATCAGCATCAGCAGGTAGGTTGAGCTGCTGTCCCGTGGGACAAACGGCACGGGGTCGTCCGGGTTGAGGCGCAGCAGGCGCAGCGCGTCAATGAACTGTTCAATCGTCCAGCCGTTTGCCGGGTCGAAAGCGCCCGCCGCCGCAAACAGGTCGGTGTTGTACCACAGCGCTTCGGGCTGCAAGACCAGCGGGTACGCCATCACGCGGTTATCCCGCGAGAGCTGTGCCAGCACACCCGCGAAGAAGTCATTGCGGTCAAAATCAGGGTCGGCGCTGAGGAACGGGTCAAGGTTGAGTACGACGCCTTCCGCAAGATCGGGCACCATGTTATAGGGCATGTAGAAGCAGTCGTTGGTCTGCGCGGTTTCTTCAGGATTGCCGCTGAAGCCGCTGCTAAGCACCACATTGCCCACCTGCGGGTCGCTGGCGATAAAGTCCGCGATGAACTGATCCCACTCTTCGCGGTTGGGCAGGGGCGAGACAAACGACTGCAAATTGAAGTTGATCGAGATTTCGCCGGCAGAGAGCACGGGCGTGGGTACAGGCGTGGACACCGACACGACCCCCCCGGAACGCCGCGTCTGGGCGATTTCCAGCGCTTGATAAACGTTGTTTTCGGCATTTTGCAGCGCGGTGGCTGCGTCTGCTTCGCCGTTGCGCACCTGATTCAGCGCATAATCCAGATAGCTCATGAACAGCAGGTCAGACGCAGGCACGGCAGAGTCAAGCGCCTGCTGCACAAGGGCTTCTTCTTCCGGCGAAAAATCCAGAAAGTCGTTGACGTCCGTCGTCACGCTGCGCCGCGCCGGGACTGCGCCAAAGAAGTTGTTCAGCATTTCCGGCTGGTAGCTGAGCCAGCGGGCAAAAGCATATGCCTCATCAGGCAGTTGTGTGCCGCTGCTGACCGCGAAACCCTGCGCTTCGACCCCAGAGACACCGCCCGGCAGCAGCGTGCCGACCCAGTCCGTCGTGTTGAAACTGCTGCCCAGGACGGCGGTACTGTCCAGCATCATCGGCTGATCATCCCAGTTGAAAGTTCCCTGCGGGTAATCCAGCGCGCCGCTGGCGATGACGTCGCTCCACAGGGTCACAAATTCTGCCGCCTGGGGGGTGTTGAACAGCGGCTCGGCGGGCACGACGCTGGTATCGACCACACCGCCGCCCAGCAGACTGTAGAGCCAGATATACTGGCGGTTGCCAAACAGCAGCATTGCCGGCAGGGTGATATTGCCGTCGGCGTCGAACTGTGCCAGCGTGGTGATGGCATTGCCAAAATCTGCCGCCGTCCAGAATTCATTGGGATACCCCAATCCGGCAGCATCGAAAGCATCCGGGTTGTACATCAGCACCAGCGGTGTCACCCCCGCCGGGATTGCCCACACGCCGCGATCCCACTGGAACGACTGCCACGCGGCAGGGATGAAGTCATCCACATTCATGGCGGCGTCGCTTTGCACCAGCGGGTTGAGGTCGAGGAAGTAGCCCGCGCGGGTTGCTTCGACCCCAAAACTACTGCTGGACACATAGACGACATCTGCGCTGGTCACATAGTCACGCACCGAATCGAGATGCATCGAAATCAGGTCATCATCGCCACCGAGGAAATAATACGGGTCCTGTGCATAGACGACGTTAATCCGCACACCGGGGGTCTCGTCCTCGTAGCGCCGAGCAAGGTCGCTGAAACTGCCCGTTCCGCCGCTGTTCTGCCACCATTCGGGAATTGCCACGGTAACGATGGGTCCGCCATCCTGCGCGCTGAGCGTAGAGAAGGTCAACCCCAGCAGCGGCAGCAGCGCCGCCAGAAACACCATTACTGTCCGTCGAAGGTTACGCACATTGTTCTCCTTTTTGGCTTACGATTCGCGGGGAGAAAACTCCTGTTTGAGAAATTCCTGCTGATTTAGACGCAATTTTCGCCTACAGGGTTGCACACTGGCATCGGTCACAGGGCGGAAAGCAGCTCAGCATTTGGCATGAACAGACACTCCCTGCAAAGACAAACGCGAAACAGCCGCAAATACTGCTTTAAGCCGCACCAGGCAGCATCAACCCGGTGGTGGGGATGCTGCTGTTAGAGACACACTCGTGCGGATGGTGTTTCACAGCGGTGCGGGCGAAAGTGCGCATTACAGGTGCCAGCGCAAAAAGTTCGCAGCATGTCTTTGCGGTGGGGCGAGCATGCCAGGAAGCGTGCGGCTGGCAAAGCGCTGCGCGTGGCGGCATTCCGCGGGTTTACAATGCGCTGCCGGTCGCTGAAGGTTGCCGGGCAGCTAATGGATAAACCAATTTGAGCGCTAACGATTTTGACCCCTCCCCTGCTTCGCTGACGTTCAGCTTCCCCTCGCCATTGCGATGGCTAAGAACCTAAGTACAACCAAATTGAAAATGTCGGATGTAGGGGCAGGTCTCAGACCTGCCCCTACGGAAAATAATCCCGCGAGATTTCTGTGGTTGTACTTAGTAGTTCGACAAGATGAGCATGATACCCGATGCCCTTGTCTAGCCCTCACCCCCAACCCCTCTCCCGACCGTGCTTTCGGCACCAGGAGAGGGGCGAAACCCAATTGCTGGGGAGTTTCCCTCCCCCTCGCCCAGTCGCGACGCGGCGTTGGGGCGAGGGGGACTGAGGGGGTGAGGGCTGTATCTGAGTAGTCGGATGTAGGGGCAGGTCTGAGACCTGCCCCTACGGAAAACAATCCGGCGAGAGTTCTGTGGTTGTACTTCGACGGGCTGGTTGGTATGGTTTTGCTGGCGGTCAGCCGAAGCGCCAATCGCACTGTGCCCCGGACTGCCCTCGCAATTGCCAAAATGTGTCATCCGCAGCATAATGAGACGAATCGCGCACAAGAAGAATCCCCCACACTAAGGAACTGTAACCACTATGCAAAAATGGGAATATATTACCGTCGAATACAAAAGTGCCTATGGCATTACCTATCGCATCAACGGCGACAAAAACGCCACGCTGCGTGACAAACCCCTGCATGTAGCGCTAAGTATGCTGGGCAGTCAGGGCTGGGAACTGGTCTACGTTAACGGCAGCGATTATATCTTCAAGCGCCCGGCGGGCAGCGCCAAGACAGGCTCGCTCCCGATCATCCCCGGATTGAACAACAGCCAGGAAGAACACGGCGAGTAAGCCAGCACACGTTTGGCATCAAAGCGGGGTGTTTAAACAGCTTGTTTGCCAGGGGCGGATCACCTGCGAAGAGGCTGGCAGCGCGAAGGGCGCGGCACACAAGACCACAAGCGACAACGCGGGGACTTTTGTCCGGGTATTGCGACTTCACAAAAGTCCCCGATTGTCCTATCAAGCGGGCGGGTCGTAGCCGCCCGGATTGACTTTAGCCGAACCGCCCGGCGATGTAGTCGGCGGTTTCTTCTTTTTCCGGGTGTTCAAACAACTGATCAGTAGGACCGTACTCGACCAGTTCGCCCCAGCGGTTTTCTTTGCCCACCGTGTCTTCCTGCTTGCGAATGCTGTAGAACGCGGTGAAATCGCTGGCGCGCATTGCCTGCTGCATGTTGTGCGTGACGATGATGATCGTGTAGGTGGTCGCCAGTTCCTGCATCAGTTCTTCAACACGCTGTGTTGAAATCGGGTCCAGCGCCGAACAGGGTTCGTCCATCAGGATCACATCCGGTTCCACCGCCAGCGTGCGCGCAATGCACAGACGCTGCTGCTGCCCACCGGACAGCGCCATGCCGGAACGTTTCAGATCGTCCTTAACCTCGTCCCACAGTGCCGCCTGCTTCAGGCTCAGTTCAACAATCTCGCTCAGCACGCGGTTATCGCGCACGCCCAGAATACGCGGACCATAGGCGACATTGTCGAAGATACTTTTGGGGAACGGGTTTGGTTTCTGGAACACCATGCCGATACGGCGGCGCACTTCCACAGCGTCCACCCGGTCAGCGTAAAGATTCTGCCCGCGATAGAGCACATCGCCCTGCACCTTTGCGCCGGGGATCAGGTCGTTCATGCGGTTGATGGCGCGCAGCACCGTGCTCTTGCCACAGCCGGACGGACCGATGAACGCAGTGATCTTGTTGCGTTCAATCGGCAGCGAGACATCGCGCACCGCCATTTTGCTGCCATAAAAAATGCTGACATTCTTGAATTCAACAGCCGGTTCAGTACTCGCCGCTGATGTCTGGCGGGCATTCAAGGGCATCAAGTTTTCCATAGTAGCTTAGTTTCTCCCGCTAAAGCGCTGACGGATGATGATCGCGGTTGCATTCAGAATCAGCAGCAGTCCCAACAGCACGATAATCGCGCCGCCTGCCGCACTTTTGAACTCTAGTTCAGGGCGCGAGGTCCACTGATAAATCTGGATCGGCACCACAGTGAACTTTGAGAAGGGACCGTTGGGGTCAATGCCAATAAACGTGGACGCGCCGACGACGATCAGTGGGGCGGTTTCGCCCACCGCGCGGGACATCGCCAGAATCAGCCCGGTCATGATGCCGGGGGTCGCTGCGGGCAGCACCTGCCGCCGTACCGTCTGCCATTTGGTCGCCCCGACACCAAAGCTGCCCTCGCGGATGGCGCGTGGCACCGCGCGGACGGCTTCCTGTGCGGAGATGATAATCACCGGCAGGATCAGCAGTGCCAGTGTCAGCGCGGCAGAAAGCACCGTGCGTCCATTCGAGTCGGTAATGCCAAAGACCCGCCCGCTGGTCAGGTATTCCAGCGCGCGCGCGAAGACTGCCAGACCAAGCAAACCGTAGATAATCGAGGGGACGCCCGCCAGATTGCGGATGTTCAGTTCGATAATCCGGTTGAGCCAGGTGTCGGTCGCATATTCTTCGAGGTAAATCGCCGCCGCCACGCCAATCGGCAGTGCCACAATCAGCGTAATGGCAATAATCCACAACGACCCCAGCAGGGCGGTACGCAGACCGGCGGTCGTGGCATTGCTGGAGACGGAACTGGTGATGAAGTCCCAGCTAACCCACGCGCGGAACTGCAAGTCGCCTTCCGGGAAATCCTGGGCGACAGTACTCTCAATCGCATCGCGCTGCAGGATCGACTCGAACAAGCGCCAACTGCGCTGCACACGCGGCTGCACCACCGTGTTCAGCACCAGGTCAAGCATCTGCCCGGTATCAACATTCAGCGCGATAATATCGCGTGCCTGTTCGTTGCTGATGTCGCTGACGGTCAGGTCTGCCAGTTCTGGCGGATACTGCCTGCCCGCCAGCACTTCGCGCAGCGGGCGGGTGGTGAATTCTGTCGCGGGGACTACGCTGAGGCTGTCGCGCAGCACGACTTTGATGCGGTTGCCCAGACTACTGTACAGGATCTCCGCCAGTTCGGTTTCGTCCAGTTCTTCCAGCGGGCGATCCGACAATGTCGCTGGATCAACCGTGTATTCGTAGACCGCCAGCCCGAAGGATTGGTCAATAATCACCATAAACAGCGTCGCCAGCGCGATGAAGGCGATGATGTTCGACGAGAAGAAGAAGCGCCGCCAGGTATTGCCGATCGCATGGCGCTCCGCCAGTTCCTCGTAGCGTGGGCGCGGCACGTTGCGCTGGAAGATGAAGCCCAGCGCGGCGACCAGCGAGAGCCAGTAGCCAATGCGCAGTTCGGGCACCATCGCTTCAAGATTTGCCGCAACGGCAAGCGAACGCAAATGGTAGGCGATAAGAATAAAGACGCCGAACAGGAACACCCACGTGGTGTTAATGCGCCGGTATGCCGGGCGCGCAAAGCCACCCAGCGCGAATGCCCCGGCAGAGATTGCCAGCACAAACGGCACGATGCTCAGCACCATTGTGCCCGGAACATAGCGTCCCGGCGCGCCTTCGGGGTAGGTGCTTTGCAGGTAGCTCACCGGGTCTTCGTAATTGAGACCAATCCACCCGGAAATCCAGGATCGCTCGGCAATTTCCTCCGCAGGGATGGCATTGTAGCCCATCCAGGGCAGGAAGAAGGCGACGACCATCAGCACCGCACAGACCAGCGTCATGATTTCGCCATAGGCAATTGGGGCGACAGGCTTTTCGACCGCCTTTTTTGCCTGCTGGATTTTGTCGGCAATGGTCATTAGTACACCTCCCGGAAGCGGCGCGCGATGTATGAGCTGACAATGTTCAGGACAAACGTCATCAGGAATAGGGTCAGCCCGATCGCGAACACGCTGTTATAGTCAATCGTACCGAAGCTCAGGTCACCCGTGCTGATACGCACGATATGCCCGGACATGGTTTCGGCAGCTTCAAAGGGGTTGAAGGTGAAATTGGGACCCGCGCCTGCGGCGAGCGCCACGATCATTGTTTCGCCAACCGCGCGCGAAATGCCCAGAATGAATGCCGCCACAATACCGGAAATCGCGGCAGGCAGCAGAATGTTTAAAATTGTTTCCAGCCGGGTTGCGCCCAGCCCGTAGCTGGCTTCGCGCAGCGCACGCGGCACCGCGCTGAGGGCGTCTTCGCTGAGCGAGGCAATCGTTGGCGTAATCATAATGCCCATCACCAGCGCCGCCGAGAAGACGTTATAAATCTGGACGACATTTGGACCGAGAATTTCACGCAGAATGGGGGTCATAAAGGTCAGCGCGAAGTAGCCATACACGACCGTCGGAATCCCGGCGAGGACTTCGAGCAGCGGTTTGAGCACGGCGCGCACCCGCGGTTGGGCGTATTCGCTGAGATAAACAGCAGCGCCCAGTCCCAGCGGACCGGCAACCAGCATGGCGATCAGACTGGTCATCAGTGTTGAGTTCAGCAGCGGAAGAATGTTAAATTCGCCAATCTGCGGTGACCAGCGCGGCGTTGGGTTGCTGAAATCAAAGAATTCGCCCAGGGTGATCGGTTTGTCGTAAAAGACTGCTGCGCCCTCTGCATGTGCGGTGGCAGTCGTGCCATTGATGGCGCGCTCGACCACATATTCGCCTGAGGTGACGACTTCGGTAATGCGCATCAGCTCGTCATTCACGCGCAGCCAGTCACCTTCTTCCAGGGTCAACCCGCTGGTGCTGGTGCGCAGGGTGGTATCTTCCGGGCTGATTTCTGCCAGTGTTTCCCTGTTGGTTTCGAGGTCTGCTGTACGGCTGAAAAATTGCAGTGATTCGCTGCCTAAAACAACGACAATCCCGATGGTGGTGAAAATCGAGATGACGCCGGCAAGGAACAGAATGCCCTGAATAATATCTTCGCCAAGACGGCGGTGTTTTTGGATGTTGACGGTCGTTTCTGCCCCACGATTAAGCGCGTTGTTGAGCAGTTGGCTTTTGTATTCGACGCTGCTGCTAAGCTGTGACTGCATACCCCATCCTTCCCTCAAGGTTAAATACAGCAGGGGAGGAGCAGGATTGCCCCTCCCCTGCGTGTACTAGCAGTTAAGCAGGGAGCTTACATGCCCATCATGCCCATCGCGACGATCCATTCCAGGTTGTCCAGGTTCAGATCGCGACGCGAAGCCGGCACGTAGCCAATCGGTTCTGCCGACATGCCACCCAGCAGTTCGTTGGTCACGTTGGCCAGGTAGAAGTTGATGAACGCAGCAACCTGCGGCTTTTCCTGCATGATCGTCGCATCGCTGTAGATGAACAGCGGGCGGGTCAGCGGGTAGATCGACGCGGTTTCGGAGGAGGGTTCCACGCCTTCGATAGCCACGGCGCGCAGGGTTTCGGCGTTTTCAACATAGTAGGCGAAACCGAAGTAGCCGATAGCATAGGGGCTGCCCAGCAGACCCTGCACCAGCACGTTGTCGTCTTCGCTGAGCTGGATGCCGGGGGCATTCAGGATCGGTTCTTCGTTGCCGTCCATCACGACTTCAACAAAGACGTCGAGGGTGCCGCTGTCGGTGCCGGGGCTGTAGAGCTGGATCGCTTCGGCGGGCCAGGCGGGGTTGACATCTGCCCAGGTGGCGAAGGTGCCAGAGAAGACGCCCATCAGTTGTTCAACAGTCAGGCTGTCAATGAACGTGTTTTCACGGCTGACGGCGATTGCCAGCGGGTCGATGCCGACCTGGAATTCAATCGGGGTACGACCATTGCCGGCGCAGGCTTCGACTTCGCCGTCGCGGATCGGGCGGCTGGCGTTGGCAATGTCGGTTTCGGCATTCACGCAGAAGCGTTCGAAGCCAGCGCCGGAGCCAATGCTGTCGACGGTGATCGTGCCGGCGAAACCAGCTTCGTTGAAGCGGTCTGCCATACGCTCAGTGACCGGGAACACGGTCGAGCTGCCTGCGGCGATGATGTTGCCGCTCACGCTCAGCGGATCCACTTCCGGCAGTTCGTAGGCGGGGAACAGCACTTCGCTGACGACATGGATCACGCCATTGCTGGCGACAATGTCGGTCGCAGCCACGGTCACACCGTCCACCAGCACGTTGCCGCTGGCGGGGTCAACGAACACGGCAACTTCGCCGCCTTCAACCGTCGCCACGCTGGTGCCGCTGGCGGCTGCCACATCGGCTGCCAGCAGGTTGCCGGCGACCACATGGTAGGTCAGCACGCGGGTCAGTTCTGCGGGGTTGGCTGCCAGGTATTCCAGCACTGCTGCCGGAACCGCGGCAAAGGCATCGTTGGTCGGGGCGAAGACAGTGAACGGACCTTCACCGCTCAGCGTTTCCACCAGGCCAGCAGCCGTTACCAGTTCGACCAGGGTGGAGAAATCCGCGTTGCCCGCTGCAATTTCGACAATCGTCTGGTCCTGCGCCGCAGCGCCGCCAAACACCCCTGCCAGCAGCACGAGCGCCAGCATTACAGCCATAAAACGTACTTTCAACATCCTATCACTGCTCCTTAAAAGGCAAGTTGAGCGATATGGTTCTGAACCCCGCTGGCGACAGGCGTACATCAAAGACTGCCCCACCAGCAGAATTCAAAGGGATACTAGCGATAGCGGTTTAACAGAATTCGGTGGCTGTGTTAAGGAGTTTTGTTAAAGGTGTTAAGCGCAGTTAAAGGAGTTGAGGCAGCGCAGGCGTAGCCTGCTCAAATGAGGGCATAATTAGTATAGCCTGAATTGCTGCTCATGCGCAAGAGAATTATTGAGAATCGCTCTCAAGGTAAGTCGGCAGGTGGCGTCCGGCGGCAGACGGGCGAACCCGCAGCAAGCGCAGCCCATGACAGCCGGACAATGCCGCCCTGCCTTGATTAAAGTAAGCGCATCAATAATCAGATTGGTGTTACAACGAGTCTGAAGCGCACCGTAGGAAGGCCTGACGCAGCGTCCGGGCGGTGGATGTGCCGGGCAACCGCCGGTTGGCACGACCGCCGGCTGCACCACGTCCCTGCAATACTGCGCGTTACTTTCTTAATGCAAAAGCAGCCCTATGAGATTAAGTGCCTCTCTCGTAGTGGCGAAGCATGCTTCGCCCGTACATTCGTGCTGTCCCGTCTGAACCGGCATTATGGAAAAATCAATCAGATTGCCAACAAATGGGATTGATCCCATTGTTCATAACGATGCGAGGTTGTCTGAAAACCCTGCCACCGTTGCGTTGGGGGCGGGTCTGAGACCCGCCTCTACGGGAGAAATCACGAGTGTTCAGACCGCATCTGAGGAGCATTCATTTTGATTTATCCATTAGTACACCAACAAGATTAAGAACCTATCCATAAACCGGTTTTCCTGAACAAGGGGATTGCGCGCTTTAACGATTAAATGCGGAGAACAGGGGCGGACATGCGCTGCGCTTAGGGGCGCCTGCGCCCGCTGAGCGAAGCCGTCCGCCCAAACGCCGGATTATTTTGGAACACTGCATCATCTCCTTGTCCGGGTTTACGGATAGATACTAAACCCTGACCATTTCTTCATGCGATTACCCTGCCGGGTTGATACCCGCGCTGGCATCGGCGCGGGCACAGCGCTATGCTTGGTAGAGAGAGTCCTGTTCAGGAGGCAGCAGTCTTGACGGCGTTACAGCAGGTTGGTGTACTGGCGCACCCGCTGCGCCCCCAGACGGCTCCGGTAGCGGCACGCATTGCCGAAAGCCTGCGTGTGCGCGGCATCGGCGTCTGGATGGCGGCAGAATGGAACGAACACGAGGTGCAGGGGCGCGTGGCGCAGTGTGATCTGGTTATTGCCATCGGCGGCGACGGCGCGATGCTGCGGGCGGCGCGGGTGTCTGCCCCGCATGCTGTGCCCGTGTTGGGCGTCAACATGGGGCATCTGGGCTTTTTGGCAGAAATTCGCACTCCCGAAGCCTGGGAGCAAGATTATCTGCCCCGGCTGCTGGCGCAGGATTACTGGATTGAACAACGCATGATGCTGCGGGCAGTGCTGCTGCGCGACGGCAGCGTGCAGTGCAGCGGCGAAGCGCTCAATGATGTGGTGGTCAGCGGCGGAGTCACCCGCATGACGCGGCTGGCATGTTATATTGATGGTGATTGGGCAACCACTTACCATGCCGACAGCCTGATTATCTCGACAGCGACCGGCTCAACGGCGTATGCACTGGCAGTCGGCGGACCGATTCTGCCGCCGGAGCTGCGCAATATCCTGCTCGTGCCGTCTGCGCCGCATCTAAGCATGAGTCGTTCGATTGTGCTGGCAGAGGGCGCAACGGTGGACGTAATCCCCGAAGGGCGCAGCGAGATACTGGTGCTGGTGGATGGCATTTCGCTGTGCAGTGTGCTGCCCGGCGATCAGGTGCGCGTGCAGGCAAGCGAACATATCACGCGCTTTGTGCGTATGCGTTCGCGCAATTATTTCTATCGTTCGCTGCTGGACCGGCTGGAGCCGCGTATCTCGCGCGAAGCACCGCGCGAGGTGTCCCTGCGGTTGCCCCCTGAGGCAGAGCTGCCCGGTGGCAATCATAATCGCTGAATCGCCCAAATGTTCGCATTTTGCTGTATAATAACGGCACATGAGTGGATGAGGACTGTGCATGGCGACACCTGACATGATGTACGACGATGAGGCTGTGCATTACTGCGCGGTGCATCCTGACCGCGAAGCAACCCTGCGCTGCAACAAATGTGACCGGTATATGTGCGTGCAGTGCGCGGTGTCTACGCCGGTGGGCTACCGCTGCCGGGAATGCGCGCGCCAGCACCAGCAGAAGTTTTTTACTGCCACCGGCAGCGATTATCTGCGCGTCGCAGGCATCTGCTTTGTGCTGACCGGGCTGGCGGCGGGGCTGTTCAGCGCGGTGGGCGGTTTTTTGTTGTTTGCCATCGTTCTGGGGCTGCCCGCAGGTGGCGCCATTGCCGAGGCAGCGCTGCGTGCCACCGGGCGGCGGCGCGGCACCCGGACGGCATACTGGGGTGTGGGCAGCGCGCTGTTGGGTGGACTGTTGGGCGCGGGGGTACAGGTGTATCTGCTGCTGGCAGACACCTACAATCAACTGCTGGCACAGGTGCCGCCGGAAATGCGCGATGAGCTGGCTCGGCAGATGGCACAAAGCGGTGTGCCCTTCACCCCGACTCTTGATGCGGTGTTCACGCTGCTGGCACAGGATTTGGGCGTGCTGATCTTTGTAGGATTGATTGCGCTGGCGATTTACGGGCGGTATAAAGTGGGGCGACTGGTTTAGGGCGAGATGCTATGCTGGAAGAACTGCGCATTTATAACTTTGCCATCATTGACCAACTCGAACTGACTTTCTCGCAGGGGTTCAACGTCATCACCGGCGAAACCGGCGCGGGCAAGTCGATTATCATTGACGCGGTGCAGCTTTTGCTGGGTGACCGGGCAGACCCGGAAATGATTCGTGCCGGGGCAGAAAAAGCCAGCATCGAGGGCGTGTTTACCCTCAATTCGGAGGCGCGGCGGGTGATTGTGCCGATTTTGCAGCGCGAAGACCTGCGCGGCGAAGAAGGCGAGGAGTACGTGGTGCTGGCGCGGGAGGTGCGCCGCAACGGGCGTTCTACGGCGCGGGTCAATGGCATCGCGGTGAACCAGGAGCTGCTGCGCGAAATCGGTGATGCGCTGGTGGATATTCACGGGCAGAGCGAACACCTGTCGCTGCTGCAGCCGCGCGCGCATATTGACCTGCTGGATCGCTATGCCGATCTGTTCGAGATGCGCGTGGCGCTGGCGACGGTGGTCGGCAAAGTGACGGAAGTACGCCGCGAAATCCGCGCGCTGCTGCAAGACGAGGCGGAACTCAAACGCCGCGCTGACCGGCTGCGCCGCGAGTACGAGGAAATCACTGCTGCCAACCTGCGCCCTGGCGAAGATGACGAGCTGAAGGCAGAACGCAAGCGCCTGTCCAACAGCGAACAGTTGGCGAAACTGGGCGGGCAGGCGGCAATGCTGCTCAGCGGCGAAGGTGTGCGCGAGGCGCTGCCCGCGGTAGACGTGCTGATGCAGGTGGCGTCCGCGCTGGATAAACTGGCGGCGATTGACGCGGCGCTCAAGGAAGAATACGAACTGGCGGAATCGCTGGCAGAGCAGGCGCAGGAACTGGCGCTGACACTGTCCGATTACATTGAAAAGGTCGAGTTCAACCCCAAACGGCTTAACGAGATTGAAGAACGGCTGGAAGTGATCAACACGCTCAAGCGGCGTTATGGGCTGACGCTTGAGCTGGTGCTGGAACACGCGGAACGGGCGAAACGCGAACTGGACGGCATTGAGCACAGCGAGGAACGGCTGGCAGATCTGCGCGCGCACGAAACCGACCTGCTGCTGCAAATCGGCGAGATGGCAGAGGGCATGAGCCGCGCCCGCCGCGCCGCCGGACAGCATCTCGGTGACAGGGTGGTCAACGAACTGCGCGACCTGCGCATGGAGCGCACCCAGTTCGAGGTGCAGATGCTGCGCGAGGAAACGCCGGACGGCTGCCTGGTGGGCGAGGGCGACGCGCAGAAGCGCTACGCCTTTGACGAAACGGGTATTGACCGCGTGGAGTTCGTGATGAGCGCCAACCCCGGCGAACCGCTGCGCCCGCTGGTGAAAGTCGCGTCCGGCGGCGAAACCGCGCGGATCATGCTGGCGCTCAAACGTGTGCTGTCACAGGCAGACCACACGCCGACACTGATTTTTGACGAAATTGATCAGGGCATTGGCGGGCGCGTCAGCACGGTGGTCGGTGAAAAGCTGTGGTCGCTGAGCAGCGGGCATCAGGTGCTCGTCGTCACGCATACGGCGCAGATTGCCGGGTATGCCGACGCGCATTTCCATGTGCGCAAGGCGATTCAGCAGAATCGCACGATGACGCAGGTGCTGCCGCTGGAAGGCGACCCGCAGCGCGTGGCGGAACTGGCGGCGATGATGGGCACGCCGGGCGAAAGCGGTTTGCAGAGCGCGGCGGATATTCTGGCGCAGGCGCGCGAATACAAGCAGCAGCATGTGGCGCTGAAACCGTATAAGGCAAACTGATGAACACCGGTAGCGTAAACCAGCGCATCTACAGTCTGTGGGCACCGGTCTACGATGCCATCTTCAAGCCCTTGTCCGCCCGTCCACGCAGGCACGCGATTGACCTGCTGGCGCTGCGCCCCGGTGAGTGTGTGCTGCTTCCCGGCGTGGGCACCGGGCTGGATCTGCCGCTGCTGCCCGCCGGTGTCGAGGTGCTTGGGATCGAATATAACCCTGCCATGCTGGCGCAGGCGCGGCGCAAACAACGTGCGGACTGCCCTATCACACTGCTGCACGGCGACGCGCAGGCGCTGGAGCTGCCGGATGCCAGCGTCGATGCGGTGATCTTTCATCTGGTGCTGAGTGTCATCCCGGACGGCGCAGCGGCATTCCGTGAGGGTTGGCGCGTGCTGCGTCCCGGCGGGCGCGCGGTGATCTTCGACAAATTTCTGCCGGAAACCAGGCTGCTCACTGGCGGCAGGCGTGTGCTTGGGCGGGTAATCAGCCTGCTGGGAACAGACCCCAACCGGCGGTTTAGCGACATCGTGGGCGCGACCCCCGGCGTGATTGTGCGCAGTGATGAGCCGAGTCTGCTGCGCGGCCAGTACCGCGTAATTCTGCTGGAGAAGTCCCCATCGGCGTAGGGCTGGGGTTGCCGCAGAATTTGGAAAATCTTTCGACTCAGCCGCCTTGCAGCCTGCTACAATCAGGAAAACGGCTGAACGCAGCCGCGGAGCGCCGCCGCAATGGGCATACGCCAGCAGGTCGAAACAGCACGCGAATTGATCCGTCAGGGGCGCTACGTGGAAGCACGGGCGCTGCTGGTGACGATTGACCATCCCGGCGCGCGGCAGTGGATTGCCCGCATTGACGCGCGCCTGCTGGCAGAACGCCGGGAACTCGCGCCGCACCAGCCGCCAGCACAGGCGGTCCCTGTCGAGCCGACCCGCATCTACGTTACTTCCCGCCCGGATTATTCCCATTCTGGGGCGGTGGAGTCCTCGCAGCCGTGGCACCCTGACAGCATCCTGAGCATGATCTTTTACCTGACGACGGTGGGCGCGGGCATTGGCTTTGCGCTCAACTGGCGGCGGCTGGGCAAACCGCAGTGGCTGCTGCCCACGCTGCTGGCGACCACGCTGCTGCCGGTGATCAGTGTCGTATTGATGCTTGTCGTGCTGGCGGGGTCATTCAATGACCCGCAGGTGCGCGCGCGGCGGCTGGTAGAAGGCACTCCCGTGCCGGATGCGCTGCTGGTGGGGGCGGTCGCTGGGCTGGCGCTTGCCAGCACATTTGGCATTACGCTGGCGCTGCGCAGCCTGCAAACACAGACGTACAACCGCTGGCTGATGGGCGCTGACCGCGACTCGCTGCGCCGTTTTCGCCCGCACCTGACACTGCCTGCCGCGCTGGTGCTGGGCACCGCGTTTGCCGGGGCTGCGCTGGTCAGCCTGCTGCTGCTGACCACCGATACCCCGCGCAGCTTCGCCAACGGTGGTTTTTCGATGCGTGTTGCCGGGGGCTGGGCGGACCGCCCGGTCAGGCTGCATCCTGACTGCGCGGCGCTGGAACGCGAACCGGGCATCCAGTGCATCCTCTTTATCAGCGATACGCCCGGTTATGCGCTGCATTTGCTGGTGCTGCGGGTGGATTTAATCGAACCGACCCCTGCCGAGGAACTGGAGCGTGCCTCGTGGGCGGAAATGGCTGATTTTGCGGTGGGTGAGCGCACGCTGGAAAGCAGCACGATTGACGGACTGCCTGCCGTGACGCGCACCTTTATCGCGCTGGATGCAAGCGACCCGCTCGACGGACGCGCGTATATGCGCCAGACCTTCGTGGTCGAAGGCACGACGGCGTTTCTGCTCAGCGTCAGCACCATCGCGGAAGACCTGTACCGCGAAAACCGCGAGCAGTTGGACGCCATGTTCGGCACAATTCGCATTTTCCCCGGCGCGACGATTTCGTGGCTGCCCCTGCCAGACGACG
>DAOTWP010000101.1:0-59375 GCA_034435675.1 Anaerolineae bacterium | reverse complement strand
GGTGATATTGAGTACCGCGCTTCAGCAGCGGATCTTTGCGCAGATGGAAAACGCCTTTCCGAATGAAGGCGGCGGTTTTCTGTTGGGGACACCAAGCGCAGAGGCTGTCACGATTGTCGATGTGATCCAGGTTGAGAACGTATTTGACAGTGAGGAGCAGTATCACCGCTATGCCATGACGCCCCGGAACTGGGCGCAGATGGAAGACGAGGCAGACGCGCGCAGCCTGAAGCTGGTGGGTTACTACCACAGCCATCCCAACTCCCCGGCGATTCCGTCGGAGTATGATCGTGTGCATGCGCTGCCGAATTTCATTTACGTCATCACCGCGGTAGTGCAGGGCCACGCAGAGGATATGCGAGTTTGGACGCTGCACGAAGATCGGTCTCAATTCTACCCAGGTAGCTTACAAATTTTGGATTGAACGACACTTGATGGGTTCAATACCCTCGTGCGTCGCTGGTGGATTTCGCTCAAGTCAATGCATACAGGAGCAAACAAGATGGCTCGCATCAAAATTCCTACTCCCCTGCGTACCTATACCGGCGGCGAGGCAGTGGTCGCCGTAGAGGGCGGCAGTGTGGGGGCAGCGCTGGAACATCTGGTGAATCAGTATCCGGATTTGCGCCAGCATCTTTACAATGGCGCTGACCTGCGCAGTTTTGTGAATGTCTTCCTGGGGGACGAAGATGTGCGTTTTCTGGATGGACTGAATACCGAAATTGATCCCGATGCAGATTTGCGGATTATTCCCAGCATCGCGGGCGGGCTGTAGATACATTCGTCAACCCATAACAGCATTGGAGGGGCTACTATGGCACAGGGCACAACTGCGCGAAGCGTGGATCATACCGGGCTAAAGACAGGGCAGGCACTCACGATAGTGCTGCTGCTGCTGGCGTTTATTATAAATGGGTGGGGACTGGTGGTGTTAGTAGCGCTGGCGCAGCTGCTCGGTGCGCTGGCAGTGCCGTTTGCGCCCTATCGGCTGGTGTATCAGTACATCGTCAAACCCATTGGCATTTTCAAGCCGAACGTGATTGCAGATAATCCCGAACCCCACCGTTTTGCGCTGCTGGTCGGCACGCTGTTTAACAGCACTGCTGCGCTGCTGCTCGCGGCGGTTCCAGGCTTGTCGGCGCTGGCATGGGCGCTGGTGTGGATCGTCATTGCGCTGGCGAATCTCAATTTCTGGCTGAACTTCTGTGCAGGCTGCTGGATGTACTACTGGTTCAATCGGCTGGGTGTACCTGGCTTTACACGGGCACCGATTCATGGTTGAACGACTGCTGTTTGGATTGGGATTAGTGCTAGTGGGCTTCCTGATTTACCGGCTCGTAGTCTATCGCCAGCTTCAGCGGGCGCGCCGGCATGCGGCAGCCAGTCCGTTGCTGAAGGAGACCGTACCTGGTGTGCCGACAATTGTCTATTTCACCACGCCCACCTGTGCCCCCTGCCGTTTCCAACAGACGCCAATCTTGCAGCGTTTGCAGCAGGAACTGGGGGATCGCATGCGCCTGATTCGTGTGGATGCTACTGAGCAGCCGGACGAGGCGCGGCACTGGGGCGTGTTCTCTGTGCCGACCCTGTTTGTGCTGGATGCGCAGGGCAACACGCGGCGCGCATTTAACGGTGTTGTAGACCTTGAAACACTAAAACGTGAGCTAGCGGGGTGAGAACAGAACCATGCAACCCTTGATTCAAGCATTTGGCAATTTGTCCAATGAGGAAGTGCGCCGTTACAGCCGTCACCTGATTATGCCGGAAGTGGGCATTGAAGGGCAGCGGCGGTTAAAAGCTGCCAGTGTGCTGCTGATCGGCACGGGAGGGCTGGGCAGCCCAACCGCGCTGTATCTGGCGGCGGCGGGCATTGGACGAATCGGACTGGTTGATTACGATGTTGTGGACGAAAGCAACTTGCAGCGCCAGGTGATTCATGCCCACAGTTCGCTGGGCAAAAGCAAGCTGGATAGCGCCGAAGCGCGGTTGAAAGACCTGAATCCTTATCTGGTGATTGACAAGTACAATGTACCGCTGACCTCGGCAAATGCGCTGGAACTGTTTGCGCCGTATGACGTGATTATTGATGGCACGGACAATTTTCCCACCCGCTATCTGGTCAATGATGCCTGTGTGAAGCTGGGCAAACCCAATGTGTATGGCAGCATCTTTCGGTTTGAAGGGCAGTTGAGTGTGTTCTATGCCAAAGAGGGTCCGTGCTATCGCTGCATGTTTCCCGAACCGCCGCCGCCGGGGTTAGTACCAAGCTGCGCCGAAGGCGGGGTGCTGGGTATCCTGCCGGGGACGATTGGCACCATGCAGGCAACGGAGGCGATCAAACTGCTGCTGGGTATTGGGCAACCAATGATTGGCAGGATGCTGCTTTACGATGCGCTGGAGATGAGTTTCACGACGATCAAGGTACGAAAACACCCTGGCTGCCCGGTGTGCAGTATTCCTGCAGAACAGGTAGAACTGATTGATTATGAGCAGTTCTGCGGGATGCCTGCCCATGACCACAGCACCTATACCAACCGCAATGGCGCGAACAAGTACACCCATGTGCATGAGATCAGCGTGCAGCAGCTCAAAGCGCGCATAGACGGCGGCGAAGATGTGCTGGTGCTTGATGTTCGTGATCCGCATGAATGGGCGATTGTGGCGCTCGATGGTTCGCTGCGTATTTCCAAAGGCGCTATTCAGGCGGCGACCAATGCTGTACAGATTGGGCGCAAGCTGCGCGAGGAAACCGTGCTGGCGGATATTCCGCAGGATCGTGACGTGATTGTCCACTGCCGCAGCGGCATTCGCAGCGCTGATGCCATTGAAATGCTGGTAAAAGTGGGCTATGACGAACAGCGCCTGTTCAATCTTGTCGGAGGCATCATCGCGTGGGCGGAAGAAATTGATCCGCTTCTGCCCATCTATTGATGCCAGCGCTTAGCGTTGGCAGGGGCATGCTGGTGTAAACTGGCATGCCCGCTACTGTAATTCCTCCGCTTACTATTTGGTGTAATAGCGCTGGTTGGCACAACTCAGGTAATGCATCGCAAGATTTGGTGAACATCTTCATTGACCTTTCGCCTGTCTGCTGGATAAGATATACACGATGTGCCGTCTTTCACTTGCGAACGGCGCGCCTACCCGCTCATTTTGTTAGGTCAATTTTAGGCTGCAACCATAGAATACGGGTGTGAGGTCGTTCCACCATACCCACTGAGGAGAAACCTGTGCCTGTTCTACTGCTCGCCAGGGGCGACGCAGAGGCAAAAAACCTGCTGCGTCAGGCAATCGAAGCGCGTTATGGCATTCGCCCTCCGGTGATTGATAGTCTACGGATTGACTTTAAAGGGCGCGCAAAAATACGTTTGGGACCTTTGAGTACATGGGTTCCCGTTGATGTAACGGCATATTTTCAGTTTCCACTGCATATGCGGCTTGACTTTACCGTGCGTCCGGCGGGAATCGCGCTGCAACGTGGTGTAGATGCTTATGATGCCATTCACTATCGCCGTGCGCGTGGCGGTCGCCTACCCGCTATTGTTGAAGATAACGGGACGATCCAGTCCATACGCCGCCGATTGTGGTCGTTTGCTGCGCTGCTGCTAACCCCGCTGGGCGAAGACTACGTCGAACTGACCTACGAAGACGAACGCTGTGTGCGGGCGGAGAATACGCAAATCAAAGACGCGGTGACCCTGCTGCTGCGCGAGGATCACTCGCTCCAGCGTGTCCAGATAAAAGGGCTGAACCCAGACACGAATACCGAGGAACTCTACAGTATTCAGTTAAGTGGTGAGCAGAAACCCGTCAATGATCTGATGCTGCCGGCACAGATCAGCACCTTCTGGGGTGATAAGCCTGAATATGAAATGTATCCGGTGCTTGTTGAAATGAACCCGCAGATTTCGCCGGAGAACTTCTCGCTGGTGTGATCTATGCGGAGGGTTGCAACAACCACATGAGGAAAAACAAAAACGTTCATGATGAACGTCTGGTTGATTTCTGCCAGCTAGCTTTGTGCCATCGTACCTACTGATACCGTTCCGGCATGGGTTCTTCGTCAACACGATACGCCGTGAAGCCGCGCTTGAGATAATTTTCCAGCGCATGGGGTCCGTCCAGATTGCAGGTGTGCAGCCACACGCGCGTCGGATTCTTCGCCCAGGCTTGCTGGATGCCATAGCTCAGCAGGTGTTTACCCAACCCACGCCCCATGAAGCGTTTGCGCAGTCCGAAATAAGCAATTTCGATCTCACTGCCGTGCTGCGCAAGTTCCACATATCCGGCAGGAGTCCCGCGAACATAGAGCACGAAGACATCGCTGCTGGGGCTGCTGAGCACATCTTCCAGTTCAAAATCGCTGAGATAGAGCCGGTCACGCCACTGCCAGTCGCCGCCCACTTCCGCGTACAGGAAGCGGTAAAAGGCAACATCCGCCGTATCCATGCGCTCAATGGTAATACCACGCAAATCGTCACTGAAGGCGGGGCGGAATGCTGCGCGTGAAGCCATTTCAAGGTGTGTGGTTATGAGGCTATCAGGTATAATCTTCATAATGTTCAAGATACAGCACCATGTTTGCCAAAGCATGGTGTTTTCTCAACCAAAATTGGTCGAGTTTGTTGTGGAAACACACCAAAAGCAGAGGATTCTATGGATTTCGCACTTTCTCAGGAACATGTCGAAGCACAAAAGATGGTGCGTGAGTTTACGCACAAGGAGGTGATCCCGGTAATCGCTGAATGGGATCGCAAGCAGGAACTAAACCCCACTTTCTTACCGCGGATGGCGGAGCTTGGCATTCTGGGGATCAACATCCCAGTGCGTTACGGTGGTCAGGGATTTGACTACATCACACTTGGGCTGGTCTGTGAAGAACTTGAACGCGCTGATACCCATCTGCGGGTGATTATGTCGGTTCACATGGGCTTGAACAGCATGGCGCTGCTCCAATGGGGAACGGAAGAGCAGAAGCAGCGGTTTCTGGTTCCGCAGGCGCGCGGCGAGAAATATGCGGCGTTCGGTCTGACAGAGCCGGGCGCGGGCAGTGATGTTGCGGCGATGACCGCTACTGCACGCCGGGTTGGGGACACGTATATCCTGAACGGCGAGAAGATGTGGATTAGTCTGGCAACGAAGGCGCATCACTATCTCATGGTTGCCAAGACCAGCCCGCAGGATGGACATCGGGGCATGAGCGCGTTTATTGTCACCAGCGATATGCCCGGTGTCACTACTGGCGATATTCACGGCAAGCTGGGTGTTCGTGCCGGGTCAACCGGCTGGATCGCTATGCAGGATGTAGAAGTACCCGTCGCCAACCGTCTCGGTGAAGAAGGTGAGGGGTTCAAGATTGCGATGTCGTGCCTTGATAACGGGCGCTATACCGTCGCGGCAGGGGCAACTGGTCTGATTCGCGCGTGCCTTGAAGACAGCATCAAATATGCGATGGAACGCAGCACATTTGGTGAGCCGATTGCGCACCATCAGCTCATCAAGCAGAAGATCGCCTACATGCAGCAGTGGTATGATGCCGCCAAACTGTTGTATTTGCAGGTGGGCTGGATGAAGAATGTCGGCATGCGTAACACGCGCCAGACGGGCATGGTCAAGTGGTTTGCTACCGACCACAGCGTTAAGGCAGCGCTGGAGGCAGTGCAGGTGCATGGTGCCTATGGGTTCAGTGATGAGTACCCGGTGGAACGCTACCTGCGCAACAGCAAGGGCGCGGTGATTTACGAAGGCACCAGCGAGATTCACCAGTTGATGCAGGCAGACTACGCCTTTGGTTTCCGCGAGGACAAGCCGCTGCGCTGCGAGCTGCCAGCGTATGATGCTGAATACTGGCAGGAAGAACCAGAACTGGCTGCCGGTGACTGATCTGAACGAATGCAATTGATGCTGCGCCGCGAGGGCACGGCAGGTTTAAAGGCACAGATGAGCACTAATCTGCTGCGCCCTCGTGTGGGTTAATCAATGATTCTAACCATAAATCTATGGGAGTAACGGGTGCGGATTGCTTTTTTGGGCGACAGCCTGACACAAGGGGGTTATGGGGGTGATTTTGTCGCGGCAGTGGCGCGGCGCTTGCCCCGCTGGGTGCTGATCAACGCGGGGATCGGCGGCAGTACGGTGGTCAACCTGCTGCGCCGTGTGGATGAGGTGCTGGCGCTGAATCCCGATGCAATCTTCGTGATGGTCGGCGGCAATGATGCAGTGTCGCAGACGTACCCGGAAACCCGTCCCTATTATAAGACAGTGCAGAAGATAGAGGGCGGTGTGGTCGCGCCGGAACTATTCACACAGGCATATCGTGATTTGCTGACATGTATTCAGCTTGCGCATGTGCAGGCGGTGGTGGGGCTGGAACCCACCGAATACAGCGCAGCGCTGGCAGCAACCATGCAGCAGTACAACGCACTGGCACGGGATGCCGCCGAAAGCCTGAATATTCCTGTGCTTGATCTTGCCGCGCAGTTTACCCCGGCATACCTGCCCGATGCACCGCCGCTGACACTGCAATTCATTCAGCAGATCGGTCAGCGTTCGCTCAGCGGTTGGGACGATTACGCAGGGGAACAGCAGCGGTTGGGGTATCACTATACCTTCGATGGCATGCATCTGACGCCTGCTGCTGCCGAACTGTTGGCGGACAGCATCGCCGATTTCCTGCGCCAACAGTTTTAGACCGGGATGGTCGCAACCAGCACTGGTCTATAACCCGCTGCTCCCCTATACTACCGGGAATTTCAGCCAGAATGCAGGTTAGGATGAGCACAGAAAACACACGGCTGATCATCTATTCTGACGGTGGTGCCGCGCCAAATCCCGGACCCGGTGGCTGGGGGGCGCTGTTGATCTGGGGCGAATACCAGAAGGAACTCAGTGGTGGCGAAGCCAACACCACCAATAACCGTATGGAACTGACCGCAGCCTGCGAAGCGCTGGAAGCACTGAAACGTCCCTGTGAGATTGAGTTCTTTACGGACAGCGAGTACGTCAAAAAAGGCGTGACCGAATGGCTTGCCGGATGGGTGCGCAAGGGGTGGAAAGCCTCCAGCGGAGAGCCAGTAAAGAATCAGGATTTGTGGCAGCGCTTGCACGCCGCGACCCAGACCCACCGGATTCGCTGGCACTGGGTCAAAGGGCATGCCGGACATACGTATAATGAGCGTGTTGATCAACTGGCAACCGCGGCACGTAAACGTATCGCCGGTAGATCATAACGACGGCACGAGAATCAGAGTGAATTTCAGGAGTCACGCAGCATTATGCCTGCACGCGCACGACGGGTCATTCCTTTTGGCACGACCATTTTCACCGAAATCAACCAGCTAGCTCAGCAGCACAACGCGCTTAATCTTGGACAGGGAAAACCGGATTTTGACGGACCCGCGGAGGTGATTGAAGCGGCAGTGCTCGCTCTGCGCGATGGTGCGCATAACCAGTATCCGCCCGGCGCAGGCATCCCGCCGCTGCGCCGGGCAATTGCGCGTCATGCCCTGCGTTATGGGCTCGAGGTTGATGCGGATGATGGTGTGTTAGTGACTCCCGGCGCGACGGTGGCGGTGTTCAGTGCGGTGATGGGGCTGGTCGATCCTGGTGATGAGGTCATTGTGATTGAGCCATTCTTCGACAGTTATGTGCCCAATATTCTGATGGCGGGGGCAGTGCCGGTGTTTGTCCCGCTGCATCCGCCTGCATGGGCATTCAACCCCGATGAACTGCGCGCTGCTTTTACGTCGCGCACGCGCGCCATCATTCTGAACACGCCGCATAACCCTACCGGGCGAGTGTTCACGCGCGATGAATTAGCGCTGATTGCCGAATTGTGTCTGGAATATGATGTTACCGTTATCAGCGATGATGTCTACGAAAACCTGGTGTTTGAGGGTTCGCAGCATATTCCCATCGCTGCGCTGCCAGGAATGTTCGAGCGCACGGTAACAATTGGCAGTGCTGGGAAGTCGTTCAGCATAACGGGCTGGAAAATTGGCTGGCTCTATGGACCACCGGAACTGATTGGCGGCATTACGCAGGCGAATCAGTACATCACCTTTGCCGCGAACCACCCGGCGCAGGAAGCCGTCGCGTCTGCTTTCAACCTGCCGAATACCTATTATGAAGACTATCAGGCGATGTACACCACCAAACGCGATCTGCTGCTGGCAGCGCTAAACGGAGCAGGGGTGAAGGCGACTGTTCCACAGGGAACATACTTCATGATGGCGGATTTTTCGGATGTATATCCCGGCGACGATCTCGCATTCGCGCGTTACCTGACCACGGAAATTGGCGTAGCGTGCATTCCGCCGACATTTTTCTACAGTGATGCGCATAAGCACATTGTCAGCAAGCAGGCACGCTTCGCCTTTTGCAAGAGTGATGACACACTGCGTGCGGCAGGGGAGCGTATGGCACGCCTGCGCAACGGCGTGGGCATGGGCTAGGCGACCACAAAGCGGAGCGCGGGGTTATCTTCGCGCTCCAGTTCTTCCAGATTGGCAACGCTCAAATGCCCGTGCGCATAAAGATACTCAATATGTGCACCCGCTTCTTCGATTGCCAGCAGCACCTCGTAGCCGGTTTTGTCCGGGTACATCGCTTTGGAAATTGCGCTGATAGTCATTGGGGCGCTGCCACTGCGGACGATGTCCAGCACACGTTCTAACTTGCGCTGGTGACTGGCTTTGATTGCGGCAATGCGCCCGTAAAGATCGTGGACGGGTTCTTCATGCCCTGGCAGTGCCAGTCGAATACCGTCCAGCTTGTCGACACGGCTGAGGGCGTCCAGATAATGCCCCAGCCCGGTGTAATGCGTGATACTTTCCGGTGCCTGATGTGGTGTGGTATGCCCTAGAATGTGGTCAGCGCTGAGCAGCACATCCCCGATACGGATACAGACCTGCCCCGGACAGTGCCCCGGTGTGTGGATGAAGGTCATCCCATCAATTACCTGGTCATCTTCAATGCTAAAATCGACTTGCACCGATTGCACATGCTTTTTAGCGAATCCATACATCTCCATGAGTTTGCCGCGCTGTTCTTCACGGATGCCCGCTCGTTCCAGATAAACGCGCAGGTCTTTTGTGGCGACAATTACGCGCTCTTCGTAATTGGTCAGCACCCGCCGATCCAGCTCATGGATGCCGATTGACGCACCATTGGTCTGCGCAGCAATATAGGCAACCCCGCCAAAATGGTCAACATGCCCGTGTGTGACAATGATCCTTTGGATGTCCTGTACCTCAAGCGGTACATTGAACTGCTCTTTGATGGCGCTGATACCTGCCATCAAGTCTGCATTGCTGCGATCATAGCCGCTGCCTGTGTCAACCAGCGTGGGTACGCCCGCGCCCAGCAGCACGTAGCAATAGGCGACAAAGCCATTCGGAAAGACGACTACTGGAAAGCGGTAAATCTTGACGCCGGTGTCGGACTCAAAACACTCCACGGCAGGCAGCGCAGTCATGCACAGCACCTTTCCTGAAAAGGGCACAAAGCAGGCTTCATGTTACCACAGAGAGGCAGAACATTCAGGACAGGCGCAGAATGGATGCGCAGATTTGAACTATTCTAAATAAAAGTCGTACTATTTTAGAACGCGACGACTCCCTGGATAAACCAAACAGGAGCTATAAACTTATGTACCGAATCGAATCGCTGCTCTCTGCACGCCAGTTTCTTGCACCTCAGTTGGTGGGTGACCGGGTCTATTTTGTCAGCAACCTCAGCGGGGATCTGAGCCTTTACGTCATGGATCATGGCGGCAGTATCCCCGAACCGCTGCTTCCCCCGGATGTTGTGCTGCAAAACCCGCACCTGATGAACGGTTACCTGTATTATGTGTTGCCAGAACTGGGCAAAATTCTATTGATGCTGGATGACAACAGTGATGAGAATTATCAGCCTGTGTTCATTTCTGTGGATGGTGGCAGTCCTGAAACGGCATTTAACGGGTTTTTTGCCGGTTATCGTGCCCACTGTCTGCACTGCGACAGCGAACAGAACATTGTGTATCTGTGGGCGGAATCGCGCACAGAGGCAGTTAACACCGCGTTCCGGTGCAATCTCAAGACCGGGGAGATTGTCCGTATGGCATCGAGCGTCTATGGTGCCTATGTGGATAACGTGAACGCCGACCATACACGTGCACTGATTGGTGAGGGGTATTCCAACGGCGACAATGTGTTATACCTATGGGAGGAAGGGCAGGAGACGCTGCGCTTGCTTTACGGTGTGCCGCTGGAGGCGCGGCAGGAGGGGCACGAAGTTCCGCTGAATGGTATTGGTGGGGGGCACTTTACCGCTGGGGATCGGGGTGTGCTGACGACCGCAGTCGTGTTCGACGATGCACGCAGCCTGGTGTACTTTGAGCTTGATCGTCCAGAGATGCTCAAGCCTGTGACGGTGCAAGGGATTGTCCATACCGGTGTGGGCGAACTTGACCGGCTGACACACCTGCGCGATAACCGCTACGCTGTCGGCTATAACATTGACGGCGTATCCTGGCTGTATGAAGGCGTTTTCGATGAATCCGCGCTGACCATGACAGTTGAGCATGTGCTGACCAGGCAGGGAAAAATTCGGAATGGCGTACTTGAATCGCACGACTATGATACTTCAGGCGACCGGCATATCCTTGCCTATTCCACAGCGACTGAACCCACACAGATTTACAGTTTGGAAGGTACAGAGCGCCAGGTGCTTCAGCATACCCGCGAGCGTCTGCTGGGTGTTGCACCGGAACTGCTCTCTGAAGGTGAAGACTGCTCGTTTACATCCCATGATGGGCTGCGCATTTCTGCACGGCTTTATCTACCTGCCGCAGCGCTGGGCTACAACGGTGCGCGTCCGTTGGTTTATTACATTCATGGCGGTCCGCAGAGCCAGGAACGCCCTGACTTTGCGTGGTTTTCAATGCCTTTGATTCAGTTTTTGACACTGAACGGGTTTGCAGTGTTTGTGCCCAATGTGCGCGGCAGCACAGGTTACGGCTTGCGCTACAGCAAACATGTGGATCGCGATTGGGGGGGGCAGGACCGGCTGGATCATGTATGGGCAATGACCAAAGTGCTGCCCAAAGACGCGCGTCTTGATGTCAAACGCGCTGGGGTTGTGGGACGTTCCTACGGTGGTTATATGACGCTGACCCTGGCGTTTCGCCATCCGGAGTTGTGGTCGGCGGCAGTGGATATGTTCGGGCCGTATGATCTGTTGACTTTTATTGATCGTGTGCCAGAGACGTGGAAACCCTATTTCAGGATTGCCGTTGGCGACCCGGAAAAGGATCGTGCGGCGCTGGTTGAACGTTCGCCGCGCACCTATATGCAGCAGCTCACCTGCCCGATGCTGGTCATTCAGGGTAAGAATGATCCGCGTGTGATTGAACGCGAGTCGCGCGATGTTGTAGAGCAGTTACAGGCGGCAGGCAAAACTGTCGAGTATCTCATGTTCGAGAATGAAGGACATGATGTGCTGAAGTATGAAAACAAGGTACGCTGCTACAATGCGATCACAGCGTTTTTTGCAGCGCACCTGAAACCTTAAATCAAGACCCGATGCCATTGATTGTTCAGGGGGCACACCATAGCAGGTGTTCCCCTGGGCAGATCAGGGTTCAATCTGTGTGTATTCGCCGGTTTCTTCAATCAGCAGGCGGCGCAGCACCTTGCCGACAAAGCTTTTGGGCAGTTCCTCGCGGAATTCAATTTCCCATGGCACAGCATACTCCTGCAGGCGGCGGCGGCACAGCGCCAGGAGTTCGTCTTTACTCAGTTTGCTGCCAGAACGCGGAACGACATAGGCTTTCACTCGCTGGTCGCCGTTAGTGGATATGGTCAAGCCGATGACTGCTACTTCTTTAACATTGGGATGCTCGTAAAGCACTTCTTCGACATCGCGCGGGTACACCTGATACATGCCGGCAAGAATCATGTCCTTTTTGCGGCTGATGATCTGGAAATAACCGTCTTGATCCATGCGTGCCAGATCGCCGGTGAGCAGCCAGCCGTCTTTTGTGAATACACGGTCACTTTTTTCGGCGTCGTTCCAGTAGCCATCCATGACCTGTGGTCCGCGCACCGCCAGTTCGCCAATCTGCCCGGCAGCTAGCGGTTCGCTGGTCGTCAAATCCAGAATGCGCGCATCCGTACCGGGAATTGGCACGCCGATAGTGCCCACCTTGCGCATGCCGTTCATCGGGTTCGCGTGCGTGACGGGTCCGGCTTCTGTCAGTCCATAGCCTTCTACCAGCCGACCGCGGGTCAGTTTTTCGAACGCTTCCTGCACCTCAACTGGCAGCGGCGCTGCCCCGGAGATACAAGCCTTGATGCTGCTGATGCCGTATTTGCGCACACCTTTGAACTGGTTGATCGCGGTATACATGGTGGGCACGCCGGGGAACAGTGTTGGTTTGTAGCGCTGGATATGCTTGAGTACGTCTTCTGTGACGAAGTTCGTCAGGATAATCATCTTTGCACCCAGCGTAAACGAGACATTCATCGCGGCGGTCATGCCGTAAGAATGCGAGAACGGCAGCGCACACAGGATGGATTCCCTGCCGTCCCGCAAGTTAGTGATCCAGTGCCGCACCTGAAGCGCGTTTGCCAGCAGTGCGCGATGGCTGAGCATGACTCCTTTAGGAGCGTCGGTGGTACCCCCGGTATACTGGATTACTGCAGGGCTGTCCGGATTGACATCAACCTGCGGCGCGGTGACCGGATGGCTCGCGTAGAGCTTTTTCCAGAGATATTCGTCCTCCTGCAATCCGCCTGACAGACGATGCCCTTCTTTTTCCTCTGCTCGCAGGGTAAACAACACTTGCTTGAACCAGCCAAAGTAATCCTTGATGCTGGTATAGAGGACTGCCTTAAGCTGAGTTCGCGGCAGCACTTCGCGCGCGGTCTGGTGAAACAGCGTGAGCGTGATAAGCAGGTCTGCCTGTGAATCAATGATCTGACGCTGCAATTCTTCGCGGTCATTGACCGGGCTGGTGACAACGACGGTGCCGCCCGCTTTGAGGATGGCGTAATAGGCGATGACGTACTGCGGCGTATTTGGCAGCAGCAGCATCACGCGCGAGCCGGTTTCAACGCCCAGCGAGCGCAGGGCATTTGCCAGACGGTTGGCTTCGTGATCGAGCTGGCGGTAAGAGAGTGTGTGCCCGACAAAGATGAGCGCCGGGCGACTGCCATGCCGCCGCACAGTGCTGTGAAAGAGCCGGTGCAGCGGGCGGTGCGGGAGCGCCAGCGTTTTGGGGACTCCCGGCTCATAGTATTTGAGCCAGGGGCGATCTACGATCAACGATAGCCGTGAACGCTGTTTTTCGCCGCGCCAGCTCACTTCGCCAGCCTGACCGCTGACAAAGCGTTCAATCGCCCGGTGTACCGCATCGGCGCGTTCCAGCGGCACGAGATGGCTGGAAACCCCGATATTGACATCTTCAGCACCCGGAATAAGCTGCGCCACCTGCTCGAAGGCGGCTGTTGGAAATACACGGTCACGATCCCCACGAATGACGAGGGTCGGCACACGAATTTGTGGAAAGGTTTGTGCCCCCTGCCAGCGCGACATATTGTTGAAATAGAGCCGTTTGAGCGCGTGTGGTCTGGCAGCCATTGATTTGCGCACAGAAGGAATACGCGACACTGTGCGCAGCACCGCCAGCGGCAGTCGCAGAATCCAGCCAAGCAGCGGCGAGAGCTTATATTCGTCGGGCGTGGCGATGAGCACAAGATGAGAAAGTGCATCGGGACGACGGCGGGCAAATTCGGTCACAATTGCGCCGCCAAACGAATGCCCGACCAGAATAAACGGCGTTTCGACCCGCAGGTCTGCCAGCAGCAGATCAAGGTCTGCCTGAAGCTCGTCCATCGTGTACTGTGTGTAAGGTGCGTCTGAACGTCCGTGCCCGCGCACATCGTAAGCGATTACGCGGTACTGGTCGGAGAACTCGCGCAGTTGATATTTCCACTGCATGGCATAACCGCCATAGCCATGTACAAAGACCATGGTGCCGATATAGCTTTCTGGAACCACATCAATGTAACTGATGCGAAAGGGAGGATCCCCTGGAACAGTCAATTCTTCTCGATAAAGCTCGAAATCCACTTCCATTACACTTTGCCCCTGCTTGCATAAATTCTTAACGGCAATTATAAACACTCATGGCAGAAGTGCGAAAACTCGGTGGCTCAGATGCTGCGAAAAAATACCCCTAATTATTTGGGGGCAAAGCTGCATATAGCGCTTGACGTGTTGTGCGCTAGAGCTACTATACAGCGTACGTTTATGGGGGCGTTTTTCCACACCCGCGGGTGTCTGGATTTTTCCGCGTTTCAACGCGGGGGAGCGCTGCCTTCCAGCAATGGTGGGCAGTTGTGCAGTGGAACATGCAGTGCAATTCCAGCCAGGTACGGACACTCCACACTACGCTGCAGCGGGTTTGCTGGCGTTTATCTGCCGGGATGCAGCCGTGGCAGCAGCACAGGGTCCGTGCTGCCTGCGGAGAAAACACAAGCTGCCATATCATCGCCTACATCTAAGGAGTCTTATATGTCTGAGTATTATCGGCTGAGCGCAGGTGAAACCCTTGATGCGCTCAAAGTAGACGCCAGGCAAGGGTTGACCGACGAAGAAGTCAGCATACGTCAGCAAGAGCACGGCAAGAATGCACTGCCTACAGACAGCGGTACTAACTGGCTGAGCCTGATCCTGGGCCAATTTCAGGACCTGATGGTCATTATCCTGATTCTTGCCGCCGTGATTTCCGCCGTGCTGGGTGACGTCAAAGATGTGGTGGTCATTCTGGCGATCGTGGTACTCAACGCGCTTCTAGGCGTTTTTCAGGAGTACCGTGCCGAGCGTGCGCTGGCGGCGCTCAGTGCCATGCAGGTGCCGCTGGTGCGCGTGCGGCGCGGCGGTCATGTGCAGCAGCTCAATGCGGAAGAATTGGTGCCGGGCGATATCGTGCTGCTGGAGGAAGGGGACCGTATTCCGGCGGACGGACGACTCACTGAGTCGGTCAATATGCAGGTCGAGGAGGCGGCGCTCACCGGAGAATCGCAGCCGGTGGAAAAACAGACGGGCGCTATTCCAGGCACAACCGATATTCCGGTTGGCGACCGCAGCAATATGGTCTTTATGGGCACTGCTGTCAATTACGGGCGCGGTGAGTTCGTAGTCACGCGCACAGGGCTAAAAACCGAGATTGGCAATATCGCGGCGATGCTGCTTCAGGTTGAACAGGGGGAAACCCCGCTGGAACGCCGGATTAATACACTGGCAAAGGTGCTGGCTGCTGCCGCGCTGGTAATTGTTGTGCTTGTCTTTATCGCTGGTATTCTGCGCGGTATTCCCGTGCAGGAAATGTTCCTTGTGTCCATCAGTCTAGCGGTTGCTGCCGTGCCAGAAGGGCTGCCCGCGCTGATTACGATTGGACTATCACTGGGGGCGGCGCGCATGGTGCGGCGTAATGCCCTGATTCGCCGTTTGCCAGCCGTAGAGACGCTTGGTTCGGTGACAGTGATATGTTCCGACAAGACCGGGACACTGACCAAAAACGAGATGACCGCTACGCTGCTGGCACTGCCCGGACACGATGACGTGGTGGTTACCGGAATCGGTTATACGCCGCAAGGTGAATTCACCTACCGGGATGGCACTGCCCTGGATCCCAAACACAATCCGGCGGTAGGACGTTTCCTGAAGGCGATGGCGCTTTCAACCAACGCCTATCTGACGCTGCGCGACGGCACGGGCAGTTATCAGGTGGTGGGGGATACCACCGAGGGGGCACTGTTGGTGGCGGCGCAAAAGGTCGGTTGGACGCGTATCCAGTTAGAAATCGAGATGCCGCGTGTGGATGAACTGCCATTTAGCAGTGAACGTAAGGCGATGACCACACTGCATCAGGTGCAGGACAGTGAGGCGCGCTCGCTGTTCGGCGAGAATACCTTCGTGGCGATCACTAAAGGCGCGCCGGATAAGTTGATCGGGTGGGCGGATTATGAGCACGTAACCG
This sequence comes from Anaerolineae bacterium, assembly GCA_034435675.1. Taxonomy (GTDB): domain Bacteria; phylum Chloroflexota; class Anaerolineae; order Aggregatilineales; family Phototrophicaceae; genus DAOTWP01. The sequence goes on along the minus strand of DAOTWP010000101.1, from coordinate 43,348 downwards.
ACGGTGTACGTCCACTGACCGAAGGACGGCGGATCATCTGGCAGCGGCAGGTGGATGAAATGGCGGCGCAGGGGCTGCGTGTGCTGGGGGTGGCTTACCGCCCGGTGGAAACAAAACCGGAGCGCCTGACCGAAGCCATCGAACGCAACCTGGTGATGATTGGACTCGTAGGCATTGTTGACCCGGCACGACCGGAAGCCAAAGCAGCGGTGCAGGTTGCCCGGCAAGCGGGGATTCGTCCGGTAATGATTACCGGCGACCATGCGCTGACGGCGGAAGCGATTGCGCGTGATCTGGGCATTCTGGCAGAAAACCAGCGCGCCGTAACTGGGGTTGAACTGGATAAGCTCTCGGATGCCGAATTGCAGGAAACTATCCGCAAAACCTCTGCGTTTGCGCGGGTTTCGCCACAACACAAGCTGCAACTGGTGCGGGCGTTCCAGAGCCAGAATCAGATTGTGGCGATGACCGGGGATGGAGTTAATGACGCGCCTGCCCTGAAACAGGCGGACATCGGTGTTGCGATGGGCATTACCGGCACGGATGTGAGCAAGGGCGCTGCCGCAATGGTGCTGACGGATGACAACTTTGCTTCGATTGTGGCTGCTGTCGAAGAAGGTCGTGTCATCTATGACAATATCCGCAAGTTCGTCAAATATCTGCTCAGTTCCAATGTCGGCGAAATTCTGGTGATGTTTATTGCGCTGATGGTTGGGCTGCCTATTCCGCTGCTGGCAATCCAGATTCTGTGGATTAATCTGGTCACGGATGGGCTGCCTGCGATTGCCCTGGGCTTTGAAAAAGCGGAAAAGCAGGTGATGCAGCGTTCACCGCGCCGCCCGGACGAGAGCATTTTTGCCGGGGGCATGGGCAGGCACATTATCTGGGTCTCGATTTTGCTGACCATGCTCACCCTGACTGGCTATCTGATCGGCTTTGGCATTTATGGGCTTGATCCGCGCGGTGCTACGCTTAATCTCGAAAGTCTGAGTCGCAATCAGCTTATGTCACTGATCGGCAATGCGGAGATCGAAGTGCCCGAAGATTGGGATAGCCTGAGTATTGAACAACGCCGTGAACTGGTTGCGTCGGAACGTGGCGAGGACAGCGGTTTTGAAGAGAGCAGTGCAGGGTTGATTGGCGCAGCAGAGCGCAGCGCCCGCACGATGGCGTTTACGGTGCTGGCGTTTGGGCAAATTTTCCATGTGATCGCTATTCATGGTGGAGATCGGGAGTCGTTCTTCCGTATTTGGTTTAAGACCAACCCGCTGCTGTTCTGGGCAGCGCTTTCGACCTTTGCGCTGCAACTGCTGGTTATCTATGTGCCGTTTCTCCAGGCGACCTTTGAGACGATTGGGCTGCCGGTTGAACTGCTGCTGATAGGTTTTGGGCTGGCATCCGTGATCCTGTTTGCGGTCGAGATCGAAAAACTGCTGCGCAGCAGCGAAGGGTCTGTTGCAGCGGCATAGGTTTTGCGCTTTGGGGCACGGCTTTGCTGGCTGTGCCCCTGCTGTGTTGATTGACCTGCGCGCAAATCAGGCGGGGATTGCCGCAGGGATGAAGCGCTGCTCCTCAAGATAGGCGATTATTTTCGCTGCCGCGGCATCCACCGTCAGCAAATGGGTCGGAATGTGAATGTCGGGGTTTGCGGGTGCTTCGTAGGGGTCATTGATGCCCGTAAAATTCTCGATTTCGCCTGCCAGCGCTTTTTTGTACATGCCTTTGACATCGCGCTCAATGCAAACTTCCAGCGGCGCATCGACGAACACTTCAATGAAGTTCGTCGTCTCGCGGCGCGCCAGCTCACGCACGGCATTGTACGGTGAAATAAAAGCCGCCAGCACGCCCACATTGTTGCGGCTGAGCAGTTTGGCAACAAAAGTTACCCGTTCGATATTTTTATCACGATCCTCTTTAGAAAAGCCCAGGTCACGGGTGAGGCTCTGACGCACCGTATCACCATCCAGACGTTCGATACGCACCCCGCGCGCATGCAGAGCATTTTCTACTGCAATTGCCAGTGTGGTTTTGCCCGCGCACGGCAATCCGGTAAACCAGAGTACAAAGCCTTCATGGTCAAGCATCGATGTTTGCTAATCTCCTGAATTGATCAATGCAAAGTTGGTTCTTAACTGCACATCAGCACGCATGATGATATTGCCGGTTTGCAGCACTTCCGGCGGGATTTCCGGCAGAATGCTGGCGCTATTGCTGGCGCTGTCGTACTGCACAATCACCAGCCGTTCCAGCGGTATGGGCAGACCGGGGCGCAGCGGCGAGTAAATCGCGTCTGCTTCGACGACGATATAGGGTCCAATGTAACTGCTCATTGGTTGATCCGGCGCGGGGCGAGCACTCTCCGGGAAAGTCTGCGGCACATCATAGTACACTGCATCTGCCAGAATTCCGTTCGTGTTGTACATCAAATCGAACAAATGCGGAAAGCGGATGTCCTGGGCATGCAGGGCAAGGGCATCGGGGTCAACATCGGTGATGAGCAACATATAGGGCAGTGTGTCGCCCTGCCAAGCCGGGATAGCTCGCATGACGGCATCAACTACATTACTGCGCAGCGTGTTTTCTTCGGCATAGAGGCTGCGGGTCTGAAAAAAGCCGCTTACGCCTGTTCCGGCAGCCAGGGCAGTGACTACTGTCAGGGGCAGGATCCGCAGCGTCAAACTGCGTGAAGGCAGGTACACGATCAGCGCGGCAAACAGTCCCGTGATAAACAGCGCCAGTCCTGCGGACGCCGGGTAGACCAACCGAGGTGCTTCGGGCAATCGCCATTCAGACGGCGAAACGAGCAGGATGTTTGCCAGCATCATGCCTAAGCCGAAGAGTACAAGGGTCCCGGCATTTGCCAGTGCTGGCGATGGTTGTAGTTGCCCACCAGTGATTATATTGTGCCGTGACCAGAGTAGTAACCCAGCGAACACCCCGGCGCTGACTGTGCCAGTAAGCAGCAGATAGGGCGGCATCAGGGTGGACTGGGCGATTCGGAAATAGCCGACCGGGTCAAAGGCATTGCCGAATGCAGCCAGTGTGTTGGGCACAATCATCGCCGGGAAGAAACGTGGTTTCTCTGGCGGCAGTATCAGCGCCAGCAGCAGCGCATAAGCGCCAAACAACAGGGGATACCAGAGTGTGTCTTTGATAATCTGTACGATCCAGCGTCGCCATGCTGCCCGTCCCTGAGGATGGTCTTCCAGAAAGGCGATCAACGGGTGCAGGATGAAGAATGCGGCAGTGGATTCATAGAGCATGAAAGCGACTGTGTACACCGCAATCGATAGGTCGCGCAGGACGGTGCGCTGCCGGTTTCCTCGAACGTACAGGATATATAGCCACAATGCCAGAAGGGCTAATCCCAACCCAATTTTGAGATGCCCGCCGGTAGCAATTTCGTAGTGTTCGACTATCTGGCGCATGTCGAACACAAAAATGAGTGCGGCGGAAAGCGACAGCCAGCGCCAGCGGTAACGCAGCAGGGTGTCGCACAACAGCATCAGGATGACGCCATTGGCAAGATGGGTCAGAATGGAACTACCATACCACGCTGTGGACTGACCGGGAAAAAAGAGGTTTAGCCCGGCGTAAAACATGCCCGACAGGAAATGCCGTCGGTCGTGATCGAGCGTAAATTGCAGCCCACCCGTAACGCCCAGCCGCTCAAAATGGTACTCAAAGCCCAGAATATCAGCGATGAAGCCTAAGTCCAGCCCGGCAGTCAGCAGTACAAGAAAAAGCAGCAGCAGCACTGCGATGAGAACCAAAAACGGAGCAAGTGACCCAAACCTGCCATTAACCCATAAGGGCGGGCGGGGACTATGCCTGGACAATGTTGGTGTGGCGGATGGATTCATTGCACATCATCCCTCGGCTGACAGCAGATAAATCCGGTAGTAGGGGTTTTCGTATTCAAGCTGCACAGCCGGATGTCCTCGAAGATCAATCGGATATGTCAGCATGAGATAGGATGCCCCATAACGCTCAGCGAAAGCGATAATCTGATCGTGATCATGGTACAACACCATCAAATCACCGTAGATTGCGGCGACCTGGGCATAAGGCTCGGTTCCCGGTTGGAGGAACTGCAAGTCCATGATACCCCCGATAAGCGGACGATGCGCCCAGTAACGCACCAGACTGTCGTTGGACAAAATAACCGTGCCGGGGGGGGTGTTTTCCGCCAGCCACTGTCCAACCCGGTACAGATTGTAGAAGACTGAATAGGTGTCTTCACGTGACCAGTTGCGCGTCAGGGCAGGAAATGTGGCTGCTTCTATACGGCTAAACACTGTATTGCCTGTAATGGGCAGCAGCACCAGTGCAAAGGTGCCAACCAGCATCACCGCGATCAAGCCACCGCGCACTTGCAGCGCGCTCGTACGTCGCAAACCGAGTTGTACGACAATTACCAGTCCCCCGAACAATAGGGCAATCAGAGTCATATCCGTCAACGCCAGCACACGTGCGCCAGCCTCAATCAGCAGCACCAGCGCAAAGCCGGTGCGAAGCGTCTGCCACTGCCCTTCAAAGCGCCGCCAGAAGCTCAGCAAAAGCACTCCCAGATAGACCGCCAGATCAATTGGGAGAAGCTGACCAACGCTGGTGAGACTGTCGCTGAAAGGAATCCCCTCAAGCGGGGGCACAACGGCTGTCTGGTGGAAACCGAGCGCAAAGACTGCCAGCGCGGTCAGCACATACAATGCTTTCTGCGTCGCTTGAACGCTGCTCAGTGTATCGTGTATTGCCGCAATGCTGAGCACCAGCACAGGAATCACGGTGAGGTGAATGCCACGAATTAGCGCACGCGCCAGCACGGAGGATGGAGGAAAGATGCCCGTTTCGGAGATTACGGTCAACAGCCCGCCGCCACAAAAGATTAGCATTCCCAGTGCCAGCAGTGCCAGCAGGCTAACCCTGTCCATAAAATCAAGGGCTGTTAATTGCTCGCGTCTGGGTGTGCTGCGCTGCAACCACATCAATGCTGCGAAGCAGACCAGCCAGTCCTGGGTGAGCACCATCAGCGCTGCCCCAAACTGCACCAGCCCGAAGAGTCGCCAGGCGTTCGTTGTCTGCGCCGGGGTTGCCCGGTGGCGGGCGAACCACAACCATGCCAGCGCGAGAAAGCTGGCAGCACTGTAAATCAAAATGGGGTAACCCCAGTTAGGTGGGCGATAGAAGATCAGGTTGAAGCGTGTGAGATCAATGAAGATTGATTCGCGAATCAGGATTTCGTTCTGCTGAGCAGCGGTATAAGCGATTCCAGCAACATCCGTGTAGGTCGTAAAATAGATGACCAGCAAGCCGGGGAATGTGCCCAGCGTATAGCCTGCAATGCTGCGCCAGGAAACGGTGACGGTGAACCGCGCCGCCAGCAGCAGGATGCCAATCACCCCAGCGAAGACGACCCCACTCATTGAGTGCATGTTTGCCGCTATGCCAACGATTACCCCAAAGAGTGTCCAGCTTAACGTGCCATCACGGCGTTGATAGAGGGTAAGCGCCAGCAGCAGCAGCCACGGGACGGCTGCCAGATAGACATTGCGTGCTGCCGCCATGTCCAGTTTTAGTCCGCCCCACGGCAGCCCCAGCGCCACGCTGTAGAACAATCCGCTGAGCAGCGCCAGGGCAACTGCCAGCATGTAGGGGAAAGCCAGCTTGCGTCCCAGCAGATAGAAACCCGACAGCAGCAGCATGTAGACAGCGACAAGCAAGATAAACAGCGCTATTTCAAAATCCCGGGTGATCGAATAGAGTGTACCCACCAGCCCCAAATAGGCAGGGGTGTAGTAGCGCCACCAGACATCTGCCTGCATCGCGATGTCGCCCACAAACTCCGCCTGGTCATAACGATTGAGGATGACCAGTCCGATGCGCGCAATATCAATGTCCCCTATACGAGGCTGACGTGTTGCCTGGTAGAGCGGCACGCTGACAAAGATCGCAAAGATGACCCCCAGCAGCAGCCCACGCAGGCGCGGCGGCGGCTCAAAGCGCAGCGGATCCCTGAGCAGTTGAACCATAAAAGCTTAACCGATGACCCGCCCCTGCATCTGCGGGGGAACCGGAAGTCCCAGACGGTCCAGCACGGTGGGCGCAATATCCATCAACTGATAGCTGTTAGTCTGTCCCCTACCCTGCGTGCGCGGCTCGTGCAGAATAAACATGCCGTGCTGGGCATGGTTAGCATCATCCGGTCCAGTGTCGTTTTCAAGCGTATAGATGCTTTCGTAACCGAAGCCACCCACCGAACGCCAGTGCAGGTCGCCAAAATAGACCATCAGATCCGGCGCGTAGTTGTTCACTTGCTGGTAGATGTTTTCCGGATAGAACACGGTTGTTTGCAACGGGGTACCATCGGGGGCAGGAATCGCCTTCAGTGCCGCATTGAGTTCGTCGCGCACCGCCGCCGCCTGCGCCGCAGGAATAACACCTTCCGGTTCGCGTTCCTGAATATTTAGGAACACGCGCCCATAGTAACCGCCGCTTGCCCATGCTTTCGTGCGCGACCAGTCAATCTGGGCATCACTGAATGCCAGAGTCTTACCCGGTTCAGGGGGATTCCTGAGTGCCAGCCAGCCATTACGCCAGAGCCACTCGTTCACGCAGATACCGCCGTCCATCCGTTTGACGCCATGATCGCTCACCACAAGCACGGTTACGTCATCACCTGCCAGTGTTACCAGTTCACCAATGATCTGATCCACCCGCTTATAATAGTCGCGGATGGCATGGCGGAAGGGGCTGTCCTGTTCATGCAGCCGGTGCTGCGGGTCGTGATAGCGCCAGAACCCGTGATGGATGCGGTCTACGCCAATGTTGACATACATGAACAAGTCCCAGTTTTTGGTCGTCATTGTGTGCTTCAACAGCGCAAACTGGGCTTCGGTCATGTCGTAAAGCTGGCGCAGCAGCAGTGCTTTGTCGTCGGTGCGGAAGCCTTTGACATCGAACTGGTAATTGGGCGCAACATTGAGGACTTCCTGTTTGAAGATTGCCGGGTAAGCGAAGGCACTCTCAGTGCCAGGTGTCAGCAAGCAGCTGACCATGTGTCCCCGGACTGTCTGCACCGGATAGGTCTGCGGCACGCCAATCAGCACACTTTCTTTTCCAGCATCACCGACATAGTCCCACAGCCGTTTGACCTTGATCGCTGCACTGTTTGCCGTGGTCATGCCATCGTAGGTATAGTTTGCACGGTTGCGGAAGCCATACACCCCCAGAACGCCGGGGTCACGGCTGCTCATCATGCTCGCCCACGCCGGTACGGTGATGCAGGGTGTGGACGATTCCAGTTCGCCCCATGTTGCGCTGCTCATCAGATTGCTCAGGGTCGGCAAATCTGCTTTGAACTCGTCAAAGACCAACTGCGGACCGGCGCAGTCCAGCCCGACAATCAGCACTTTTGGTTTTGCGCGTTTACCGAGGAAGCGCACCATAATGTCGCCTACTGATGCCCCTGAACAACCGCAGCCCCGCGCAGCAGCACAGCGCTCACTTCTGGACGGGTGAATTCCAGTGGCAGCGCTTCGCCCGCGTTGAGCAACGCGCGCACCTGTGTGCCGCTAAGGTGCAGCCAGTGTTCGGAGCCATGCGGGCAGGTTTTCGCCGTAACAATTTGTCCGCAGCGGTGGCAGTGGAAAGCATGTTCGAAAAACAGCGGTGTGATGCCGATCAGCGCCGGGTCGAATTCATCAAAAATGCGCTGAGCATCATAAGTGCCGTAGTAACTACCCACCCCGGCGTGGTCGCGTCCGACAATGAAATGAGTGCAGCCGTAATTCTTGCGCGCAATGGCATGAAAGATCGCTTCACGCGGTCCGGCATAGCGCATTGCCGCCGGAAACGCGGTCAACAGGACACGCTGCGCCGGGAAATAGCTGTCCAGCACGACATGGTAGCTTTCAACGCGCACATCTGCTGGGACATCATCTGATTTGGTTGCGCCCACCAGCGGGTGCAACATCAGCCCATCTGCCATTTCCAGCGCGCACTTGAGCAGGTATTCGTGTGCGCGATGAATCGGGTTGCGCGTCTGGAACGCGACGACCCGCCGCCAGCCATTTTCGGCGAACAGCGTGCGTGTCTGCTGCGGCGTGCGGTAAATTGCCGGAAAAGCAGGTGCCGGCAGATCAAACAGCCAGATATCGCCCGCAAGATAAATGTCCCCCTGAGCATACAACCGTGCTACACCGGGATGTGCGGGGTCGGTTGTCTGGTACGCCTGCTGGGCCTCGTAGCTTTTGTCGTAGGGGTATTTTTCGCACAGTTCGAGCAGCCCGATAATCTGCCCGCGATCATCTTTCAGGGCGACATCTATTCCGGGGTGCAGACTGCTGGCGCTAACTGCATCAACCGGCAGCGTTACCGGCAGTGTCCAGGGCAGTCCATTGGGCAGATGCATGTCTTTCAGAACCGCGAGATACTCAGCGCGGGTCATAAATCCGGTAAGCGGGCTAAGTACCCCGGTAGCGATCAATTCAAGATCAGAGAGCGGCACTTCGCCCAACTGCACAGCAGGTGCGGCGGCAGCGCGCTCACGCAGCAGTTGCAGCGCTGTGCCCGCAGGCTGGCGATTGACCAGCACACTGCCATGTGGGGCGATTTGAGGCACAGATCGAGTCATGGGGTGCGACTCAATTGAAGCGGCAGTCATTGAGATGGCGTCCTTCACAAACACTCCGCAAACGGGCGCGATTGTACCATAGATGCCCGAACCGGGGACACCCGGAGTTGACCGGGTGCCCTGCGGCGCGAATCTTGCTGGAAGTATGCAGAATGGTTGGCTAGACGAGCATAAAATCCGGATAGATGCCGAGGGCATCGGTCATGGAGCGAATCTCATCCCTGTAGACTGGATTCATGATAATCACTACAGCAGGGTTATACTGCTTCAGAAAATCCGGTGCGACAATCTGTTGTCCCGTGCCCGCCACATACATGCCCTGTTTGCGCGGATTGATGTCCACCATAAACTCAATACTGTCGCTGGTCTGCATGATGTTCAGGAACGTGACGCCTTTGGAGCCGCCCCCCCACGTGACAATGCGCTTACCTTGCATGCTCGCCAACTGTTCACGCCATTCGCCCACTTTGCGGCGGTAGTTTTCCGCAAATGTATCCACAAGCTGCTGTACGGCTGCCGGACTGCCGAAAGCGTTCGCGGCGGCGCTGCCCGCATCGGCGTTCAACTTCGCTTCGATGCTCAGGAACTGCCCGCCATAAACTTCGCGCACGTCGAGAATGTCAAAACCGCCCGATGCAAACAGGTGTGCCAGCGATGCCGGGCTGTAATAGCCGCAGTGTTCGTAGATGATGTCCCAGATACCCAGGTCGCGCAGGGTATAGAGCACGTTAGGCACTTCGAAGTAGACGACGACATCGCGGCGTCCGGCAATGGCACGGCGAATACCTGCGAGAAATTGCTGCGGCGTTTCGATGTGTTCCAGCACATGACGGCAGGTAATGAAATCTGCCGGGGTGCTGCGATACTGCTCGGTGTAAAAATCCTGCACAAAGGTGATGTTGTATTGCGCGTCGTCAGACTGGGGCACGTAACTGCGGTCAAAGCCCCACCCGCGATTGTTCCCGGTTTGTACCAGCAGCTTGAGAAAATCGCCTTTGCCGCAGCCAACATCAATCACTGCTTTGCCGTGCAGATCGTAGGTGTTTGTCAGCCGGGTAACCAGTTCTTCGGCAAACTGTCGGAAGCGAGCGGAAAAATGCAGCGAGTTTTCGTATGCCTGATCGTAATCCATCAGCGCCGGGTCAAAGGCAGCGTTAAAAATGTGTCCGCTGGTGAGGCTGAATGCCAGCCGAATCGCCGCTCTGGCGGCAGCGAATGCCTGTGCTTGCGTTTCCCACAGCACATTGCAGTAGACCGGGACTTCTGGCAGTTCAAAAAAGACGGTGCTGTCTGCTGCGCCGCTGACCGGGTCTGTAACCAATGGGGATTGTTGAGTCATAGAGTCTCACTTTAGCTGGTCTGAGGGGAGAAGGACGGACAAGGCGGCAGGAGGTCTGGTGCCCCTGCCGCGTGCCTTGACTAAACCGGGAGTAAATCCGCCTTTATACCCAGCCGGTCCAGATCGTGCTGAATCTCGTCGCAGTAAATTGGATTCATGACAATAACCATCTGCGGCTGATAGTCTTTGAGGAACTCCGGCGAAACAATCTCCTGCCCCGTTCCTGCCATAAACATGCCATGCTTATTTGGGTTGATGTCCACCGCATAGGGGATTTCATCACGAATACCCAGCGTGGTGAGGAATGCTACCCCTTTGCTGCCCCCGCCCCAGATCACTGCGCGTTTGCCTTCCGCCTTGATGTCGGCGATTTCGCGTTTCCAGGCGGCAATCTTGCCGGGGCACTGCTGCATAAAGTAATCCAGGTCTGCGCGAACTTCTGCCAGCAGCGCTGCTGGGTCAGCCTGCATACTGCCCAGCGCCTGTGATGCCGGTTTCGCTTCGATCATCAGATACTGGTCATCATAATCGGTGTACATGTCCAGTACATCGAAGCCTGCATGGCGGAACAGATACGCCAGTGAGGATTTGCTGAAATAGGAGCAGTGTTCGTAGTAGATGTCCCAGAAGGCGACCTCGCGCAGTACATAGCTGGCGTTGGGAATCTGGAAGAACACCATCGTATCCGGGCGTTCTCCGATTGAACGGCGCACGGTCTGTACAAACTGCGCCGTCTGGTCGATATGTTCCAGCGTCATCTTGCAGCAGACGAAGTCACCATGATAGCTGGTGTACTGTTCGCCATAGAAATCGGCAATAAACCGTATGTCTTTGGCGTTGGTGGGCAGGGCGCGTGCCGCGACATACGCCGGGTCAAACCCGATGCCCCGGTTCTGCCCCAGCTCGCACAGCATAATCAGGAATTCGCCTTGCCCGCAGCCAATTTCGATGACATCCCTGCCGTGCAGGTCATAGCGCTTAATCAGCGTTTCCGCCAGTGCCTTGTTGAACTTGTTGAACGTGGGGGAATATGCCTGTGTCGCCTCGTAGCGATCCGAGTCATATTCGTGCAGACTGGCATCAAAGCTCAGGTTGCTGATGAATCCGCAGTGTTCACAGTAGCCCAGCGCAATATCGCCGCGCCGGAAATTGACGGCTTCGTCGCGCGTGTCCAGCAGCAGCACACTGTGGACCGGTACCTGATGCACCTCGTAAAAAATCTGCATGCTGTGCGTCCCACAGTTGGGACAGGTGTGTTGTGCTGGTTTCATAGCGTGGTTACCCCGCATTATCGCTGCATAAATGACAAGGGCACGCCCGATGGTGTGCCCCTTAGAGACAGTCTGTTCCCTGCGAGCTACACAATCTTTGGCTGGGGAATCGGGATGATAAACTTGCCCCCGCGCGCGGCATAGTCTGCCTGCTGCCGCATGATCTCCTCGGCAAAATTCCACGCCAGAATCAGCACATAATCGGGCTGTTCTTCCAGCAGCCTTGCGGGGGGGACAATCGGCAGATGGTTGCCAGTGAAAAAGCGCCCCTGTTTGTAAGGGTTCAAATCGGCAATCCAGTCGAGGTAGTTGCTGCCAATGCCAAAGTATGCCAGGAGTGTAGTGGCTTTTGCTGCCGCGCCATAGCCGACAATACGTTTGCCCTGATGCTTGAGATCGTCAAGAATTGCCAGCAGATCGTGCTTGATGGCATGAACGCGTTCCGCAAAGTCCCGGTAGTAATCAATCTGATCCACCTTGCGCGCGGTTTCTTCGGCAAGCAGCTCTTTCACAACGTCGCTGACCTGTTCCTGTTTTTCGACATAGAGGCGCAGTGAGCCGCCGTGAATGGCGATGCGCTGAACGTTGTTCAGGTACAGCCCATGACTGCGGAACAGCTTGTCCAGTGCAGTCACCGAGAAATAACAGAGATGTTGGTGATAGATGGTGTCAAATTCCCCATGATCCACCAGATCAACAACATAGGGGCACTCGATAACGGCAATGCCATCATCCTTCAGCATCGTTTTGATGCCCACGACAAAGCCGTTCAGGTCAGGTACATGTGCCAGCACGTTATTGCCCAAAAAGACATCCGCAGCGAACCCTTCTTCATGGCGCAGCCTGCGGGCAAGCTCACTGCCAAAGAAGTCGTGAATCGTGCGCACACCTTTTTCGCGCGCTGCCGCTACCGGGTCCTTTGCCGGGTCAATGCCCAGCACGGGGATGCCCGCATCCATAAAGACCTTGAGCATGTAGCCATCGTTACTGGCGGCTTCGACAACAAGACTGTCCGCATTCAGCCCGCGCATCTGGATGATATTGCGTGCGCTGTCGCCAAAATGCTGCAACAGGCGCGGTGACACCGACGAAAAATAGGGGTAATCGCCACCGAACAGGATATTGGGGTTAACGCTTTCGTCAATCTGCACCAGTGAACACTTGGGGCAAAAGACCAGCCGGAGACTGGCAATCGGTTCCGGCTCGGCAAGCTGTGCTTCGGTCATCAGGCGATCCGCCAGCGCGGTGTAACCAAAATCAATTATGGTTTCCAGATGCTCGCTGCCACAGGAACGGCACACGGGTTTGACACCGGAATTGAGTTTCACCTGTTGAATCTGAGGTCTGTTCATCATGTTAGCCTTGTGCCAGCTCTGTCCAGCGCAGCGACTCATCCAGATGTTTGTCTGCCAGCAGTTTACGGATATGGGTAATACGGCGGTAGCGTTCGCCTTCAAATTCTTCCAGCGTGACGCCGACACGTTGGTACGCTTCATAGAGTTCCTGAGCGCCCTTGCGCGCATTCCACTGCGGCTGGAAGTTCGGCAGCATTGTATGAATCTTGCTGCTGTCCACGCGGTAGGTGCGCTTATCGGGTCCGCCGTCGGGATCGTATTCTATCACGCTGCCAGGAACGGTTTCTTTAACGATGTCGGCAATCTCGCGGATACGGTAGTTGTCTTCGTTACGGGAGACATTGAACACCTGATTGAAGACGTTTTCGCGGGGGGCTTCCAGCACTGCGATGAAGGCGCGTGAAATATCCTCAATGTGGACAATCGGGCGCCATGGAGTGCCATCGCTCTTGATGAACACCTTGCCCGTCGTGAAGGCGTGCGCCACAAGGTTATTCAGCACCAGATCAAAGCGCAGGCGCGGCGACACACCATAGGCGGTGGCATTACGCAGAAATGTCGGGCTGAAATTGTCATCTGCCAGTGGGGCGACATCGCGCTCGACATACACCTTGGAGACGCCGTAGGGTGTGACCGGATTCAGCGGCGACTCTTCCGTAACTGGAGCTTCTCCTGCCGCGCCGTAGTTGCTGCATGATGACGAAAACACGAAGCGTTTGACCCCCACCTGTTTGGCAAGCTGTGCCAGCCGGACGGACGCCCGATGATTAATCTCGAAGGTCAAATCCGGATTCAGGTCACCCAGCGGGTCGTTGGACAGCCCGGCGAGATGCAGCACGGCATCAAAGCCCTCTACATCTGCCTGTTCAACATCGCGGATGTCTTTGTGAATCTCCGGAATTTGCCGCATGCCGTCACCGAAGGTACAGGCTTCAAACAGGTCACTGTCCAAGCCAACCACCTCGTAGCCTTTATCCAGCAGCATAGGCACGAGCACTGTGCCGATATAGCCTTTATGTCCTGTTACCAGTACGCGCATGATGTGTTAATCCTTCCACAGTTTCCACGGTGCTTTGGTTGATTCCCAAAGGCTGTCCAGTGTGCGCTTGTCACGCAGGGTGTCCACTGCCAGCCAAAACCCTTCGTGTGCATACGCCATCAGATGCCCATCCGCAGCGAGGCGCTGAAGGGGTTCGCGTTCCCACTGCGTATCATCTCCTTCAATATACTCAAAAATGCCTGGTTCCAGCACAAATATTGCGCCGTTCAGCCAGCCTTCCGCAGTTTGTGGTTTTTCTGCAAAGCTGATAATCCGGTCACCATCGAACTTGAGGTGCCCAAAACGGGCGGTAGGACGCACAGCGACCATTGTCGCGAGTTTGCCATGGCGGTGATGAAAGTCCAGCAGGCGGTTAACGTCAATATCGGATACAGCGTCACCAAGCGTAAGGACAAATGTGCCGTCGCTGAGGTATGGACGCAGGCGTGAAATACGACCCCCTGTCGCTGTAGGGATGCCCGTATCAATGAGATCAACCTGCCAGTTGGGGCGCTCACCGCCGAGGATTTGATATTCGCCAGTCTTGAGGCTTACACTGAGATTGCTGCTGAGGGAGGCGTAGTCAACGATGTATTTCTTGATCAGTTCACCTTTGTAGCCCAAAGCAATAATGAAGTCATTATAACCATAATGGGCATATAGCATCATGATATGCCATAAGATCGGGCGTCCGCCAATTTCAATCATCGGCTTTGGTTTCGGCGTCGGATCATCCTCCAACCGTGCGCCCACTCCCCCTGCTAAGATCGCTACTTTCATGAATCTTTCCGCCTTCTCACCACCGAACAGCGGTGTATTTGCTGGAAGTTAACCTTGCTAACAATAGCGGAGAATCCTTTCATGCGCATAAAACTTTGTGCAAGGCAGATAAATACTTTGAATTGGGTTGAGCCAGACTGCTGGCACAGCCCACTGCCTGTGAACGGAAATGAGGTAACAGCGGCAGTCTTTTGGGCTGCCGCCGGTGGCGCTGCCGGCTATGTTTTGCGGAACATGTAGCCAATGCCGGATTGCGTGTGAATGTAACGCGGACTGTCGGGCGTTGGCTCAAGTTTCTTGCGAAGACGGCTGACACTCACCCATAGATACTGTGTCTCGCCCTGATATTCAGGTCCCCAGACTTTCTGAAGGAGTTGTTTATGCGTCAGCACTTGTCCCATATTGGTTGCCAGCGCACCGAGCAGTTCATATTCGATGCGCGTCAGGCTGACGGGTTTGTTGTGCAGGTAAACTTCGCGGCGGGCGAAGTCAATATACAGATCACCCAGATCCAGCGGTTGGCGTGTGCGCTCGGCAATACGCTGCCGGTGAAAGATCGTGTTAATCCGCGCCATCAATTCCGCATCGCTGACAGGCTTAGCGAGATAATCATCCGCTCCAAGATTCAACCCGCGCACCTGCTGCGATTCGGATGGATGGTCGGTGAGCATAATAATCGGCACTTCGCTGCGTTCGCGAATGCTTTTGACAAGACTAAGGCTGTCTGGGTCGCGCATTTCGGCGTCAAGCAGCACCAGATCAATGCGGGTCATCTCCAGCGTGTGCAGCGCATCGTCTCCACTGTCCGATTCAAGCAGGTTGAAGTTCTGCGATCTTAATTTGGGTGGCAGTGAAGCAGCAAGAGACGACTCTCCCTTGACCAGCATGATCGTTTGCAGTGTGCGTGTGGGCACACGGTTCATCCCGCGATCCGGTAGTTCCGGCGCAAACTGCGCAGCCTCCAAATCATCCTCTATAACTGCGCTTAGATCTTCACTGGCAGGATGCAGCACCGGCAGCGCGATGTTCATGGACAACCCCTGCGATGCCAGCGGTTCCGCCCAAATGCGCCCACCGCTGCGGCGCACGAGTTCGCTGGCGAGGTACAACCCCAATCCGGCATCATCATCAATGGCGCCACTGCGGTTGTGGAAATACGGTTCAAAGAACTGCTCAAGCTGCTCTGTGGGCATTCCCGGTGCCCGGTACTGAATACTAATCTGAACCTCGTTACCGCGATTACTGAGCATCAGCCCGACCTTATCACCCTGCGCAGAGGACTTAAGGGCATATTGCAGCAGGCGCACCAGTGCCTGCCGAATGCGCAGTTCATCAGTCATGACCGTCGCGAGTCTGTCGGGCACACTGAGGTTGATCTGCGCGCGATAATCGCTAATTGCGCGGATGGTCGGCATGCGCTGGACAGCTTCGCGCAGATCCGTTTCTTCGACGTTCATGATAACGTTATTGGCGTCAAGGTTGTAGACTTCCAGCAGGTTGTCCCACAGCTCGCCCAGATCGTTCATTGAGGTGTCAATCTGGCGCAGCATGCGGTCTCGTTCGCGGTTAGTATATTGGCTGTGCTGCTCGGTCAGCGTGGTAATCATGCTGCGCGCCTGCGTAAATGGCACGCGGATGCGATCACGCATGATGTCCATCAAGTAAGACTGCGTGCTGGGCGCACTCTTAAAACGTGCGTCATCATAGACAATCCCTGCCCAGGTCACGTTGCGTTCGCCCAGATCACCGATGCTGACAAATTCTACATGCAATTGCCGGCGCGGGTTGGACAGAGTCATTTCCACAATGGGGTAATCCTCTGCACGCGCATCGTGCCCGGTGATGAAGTCAATCGCTTCCTGAAGCTGCGCTCGCACACGTTCACTGTCTTCTGCGCGGCGTGCGAGCTGGTCAAATAAAGCATGTGGCTGCAAATTGAGGATGTCATTGGGCTGAATGCCAGTTAGCTCAGTCAACTGTGGGTTACAGAAGGCGACAAGATTCTCTTCATCAACGAAGAAAATGCCTTCAAAGATACTGCGCAGAATAGCTTCCAGCCGCCCGCTTTTCTCTTTTGTTTCGGCAATCAGCGTCATACGTTCCAGTGCTTGCCCGGCGGCTCTGGCAAGGCTTTCCATCAGGTTCGCTTCTTCAATACCAAAGCGGCGGCTGTCTGCGGTGCTGGCGATCACGCACCCGGTCAGGCGGGCGGAGTCAGTGATAGGCAGCATCATCAACTGCTGTGCGCGCAGTGTGCGGAACAAGGGGCTGAGGGGGTCGTTGGGTCCGCGCCCCAGCAGCAGGGTGATGGGCTTTAAGCCTTCATTAAAGTGGTTGACAAGCTGGGCAATCCAGCCTTCCACATAGAGCTGCTCAAAAACCTGTGCAACATGTTCGCGCGCGTTGACGACGGGCATCTCCTGCTGGTCACCAAAGGGGTTAGTGTAGAGCCAGACCATTGCCTGCCCGACATTGGGGATTTCTTCGACCATTTCACGCAGCGCCTCGGCAATTTCGTCAAAACTTTGCAGCTTGATAAAGCGCTGCATGGCGCGCAGCAGATGGCGACTGGACTGTACGTTAATCGCCTGATTGTGGTAATGACGTACATTCTGAAGCGCAACGGTGAACTGTGCGGCGAACAGCTCGTAGATCACCAGATCATCATGATCGAGCGGATCATCCTGTGTGCCAAATACGCCGAGTACGCCAATGGTGTAGTCCTGATAGCTTAAGGGGACTGCAATTGCCGATTTTGCTTTGGGCAGCACAGGAATCGGTGTGTAGTACGGATCAATGTTGATGTCCTGAAAAATCTGGACAATGCCGCTGCGGAACACCCGCAGAAAAGGGTCATACTGGTGAACCTGAAGATTGCTTTCGTAGACGGGCGCGTTTTTGGGGCTGTCTTCGCTGCCCGCATAAATGCGCAGGCTGTCCCCTTCACTAAGCACGATGGCAACGCCGTACAATTTGAACGTGGTGGATGCCAGATTAATAGTTTCGGTAATCAGGTTCTGCGGATGCGTGGCGCTGTGCAGGCGGCGCGACAACTGGTTAATCGCCTGGAGGCTTTGATTGCGCCGTGCCAATGCCTTGTTCTGGCGGCGCTGGCGCAGGATCAAGCGCAGACGGCGGCGCAGTTCTTCCGGCGGCAGTCCATAGGTCAGGAAATCATCGGCACCGGCTTCCATCAGGTCGGTACGGTACATGCCATCTGCGTTGTTGGACAAGACGAGCACCGGAACCAGCGGAACACGCCGTTTGATTTCCTGCACGACACTGGCAATGTCATTGCTGAATAGCTCGTCATCCAGGATAATGAGATCATACGCGGTGTCGCGCAGCTTCTGCATAGCAACGCCGAGATCATCAACGGTATGGATATGATAGGCGTCGGCAGTGAGCGAAATGATCTTCTTCACCTCATTTGCGCTCATCAATAGCATTTCAGTGGGTTGAGTTAACATGTGATCCTGTTACCCTGTCATCCAATACGGCTTCATCAACACCATGACTCCTCTGATTATAACGCAACCCACGGCGTCCTGTATCCTGGCAGTCCTGGCGGATCGGGCGGGGGGTGTGAAAAATTCGTGAAAAGGTCACGGATTTTGCTATAATCAATGCTGCGTAATTGTGCGTGATCATGGTACGATAACGCCTGATGGCGCGCAAACGCGCAGCTAGGCAAAGCAGTAGCGAAGGGGTGATGGCGGTGGTTTTTGGAAGCACTCGTATTCTCACGCAGGATCAGAACGAAAACACGGGTCTAGCGGATCCCAAAATTAAACCGCTGGATATGGGTATGCCGCGTCCCTGGCGGATTGCCCTCTGGATTATGCATATTCAGCTTCAACTGGTTTTTGATCTTTCGTCCGATATCACCATTGGTCGCGCCCATCCTGAATCGAATACGTTTCCTGATATTGACCTGACGCCCTTTGATGCCGAGGAGCTTGGTGTTTCGCGCAAACACTTGCAGCTCAAGCTGGATAATGATCGTGTAGTGGTGGTGGATTTGCGGAGCGCCAACGGCACGCGACTGAACGGCGAGAAGCTCGAACCCCTACAGACCTATCCCATTCGCCACAAGGACAAACTGCTGCTGGGGATGATGCTGTTGCAGGTCGAGCTGCTGACCTCACCGTTCAGCTAAATGGGGCTAGTGGGCAGCGACAATCGAGTGCATCAAGGCTGCCGGGTCAGCAGCTTCCAGCTTTGTGCGTACCTGTGCTTCAATCCATTCATATGTCTGGTGCAAGCCTTCTTCCAGCGAGACTGCCGGTTCCCAGCCCAGCACTTCCCGCAGGCGAGTGTTGTCGCTGTTGCGTCCACGCACCCCCTGCGGTCCGGGTACATGCTTTTTGCTAAGGCTGATGCCTGCGATGTCCGCGACGATGTCCGCTAACTGGTTGATTGTCACCATACGATCCTGCCCCAGATTCAGCGGTTGGCGATAATCCGAATGCATGAGTTTATCAATGCCGATGAGGCAGTCATCAATATAGCAGAAAGAACGTGTCTGCTCACCATCGCCCCAGATTTCGATTTCGTGCTTGCCCGTGAGCTTGGCGACCGCAACCTTACGGCACATTGCGGCAGGCGCTTTCTCGCGTCCTCCTTCCCATGTACCTTCCTCGCCGAAGATGTTGTGGAAGCGCACAATCCGGACTTCCATGCCGTGATCTTCTGCGTAGTAATGACATAACTGCTCGGTGAACAGTTTTTCCCATCCGTAGGCATCCTGCGGTTGGGCGGGGAAAGCGTCCTCTTCTTTCAGTGGCGCAATGTCTGTTGCCATCTGCCGGTATTCGGGGTACACACACGCCGACGACGTGTACAGATAACGACTGACGCCGTTCTGACGGGCGGCTTCCAGCGTATGCAGGTTAATCAGCGAATTGCTGTACAGGATCAGCGCGTTGTTTGCCTGAATATAACCCATCCCGCCCATATCGGCTGCGAGGGCATAAACATGATCGACTTCGCGTGTAGCACGCAGCGCATTTTCCCAGATGCGCAAGTCAAGGATTTCAAACTCATCAGCATCTGACGTAGTGAATTCAGGGTATTTTAGGTCAGCCCCGCGTACCCAATAACCCTGCTTCTTCAGGTAGGTGACAAGATGGTGTCCGATAAAGCCCCCTGCACCGGTGACGAGAACTCTGGTCTGTACCATAGGACTACTCCGTTACAAGCATAGTTCGCGCAGTGCGCGGTTCAAGCAGTAATGCGGACATGATGCCGTAAAACAGCACGAATATCCAGAGACAGGTTAAGACCAGCCCCTGACGCCAATCCCGATGGGGTCGGCTTGGTCCTTCTGGTTGCGATTCGCGGGTTTTATAGCTTGTGCTAAAATCCAAAGTCGTAACGTACGGTGTGCGAAGGCTTTTGCCTGTTATATTGTGGTGATCCTCTTGCCCATTTGCCGTTGATGAAGTCAGAAATATTGTTTCCGCGTGTATAACGTCAGGAGTATTGATCATGTTGAACCGTCGGTTCGCAGTTTTGGTGCCCTTAGCCACAGTTTTGTATCTCTTGTTCGGTATTCTCAGCAGCGGCAGGGAAAATGTTGTTTTTGCTCAAAATCACCGAGTCATCGGACAGCCTGATTTCACAACCAGTACCCCGGGGCATACAGCTTCCGACCTGAATTTTCCACTGGGGATTGCTGTGGACGACAGCGGCGGGATTTATGTTGCGGACCGGAATAATCATCGCGTGCTGTATTATGCACCGGATGGGGATGGAGTCGCGGATCGCGTTTATGGACAGCATGGCAGGTTAGATACCTATATCGTGAATTTCGATGGTCTTGGGGGGTCAGGTCCACCATCAGCAGACACACTGGCAAATCCAACCTACGTTGCCCTGGACAACGTGGGCGGCGTTTACATTGCAGACCGGGACAATCACCGTGTACTGTACTTTGCTCCCGGCGACACCACTGCTGATCGCGTCTATGGTCAATTTGGCAGTTTTGTGCTGAATGTAGTGAACAACGATGGCAGCGGCTTGATCAGTGGTGTGGGAACACCGGATGCCAACAATCTTGGCGTGTATCCCCTGACCATTGCGGTAGACCCCGATGGTGGATTGTACATAGCTGATTCAAGTAATCACCGCGTACTCTATTATGCGCCAGACGGAGACACGACCGCTGACCGCGTTTACGGACAGTATGACAGCTTTGCATCCGGCGTGAAGAACAATGATGGCAGCGGAAACACGGGAATGCCTTCGCCATCTAACCTCAATTTTCCGCGGGGTATTGCGTTCGACACAATGGGCGGTATCTATATTGTTGATCGTGATAACAACCGCGTGCTCTATTTCGCACCTGATGGGGATACCGTAGCGGATCGGGTTTTGGGTCAGTATGATAGCTTCACGTCGAACGCACCCAACAATAATGGCAGCGGCGCGGCAGGATTACCGACAGCAGAAACCCTCAGCAGCCCGCGTGCAGTGGTGATTGATGATGCGGGAGGGCTTTATGTCGCAGATTCGGGCAACAACCGTGTGCTGTATTTTGCTGGTAACAGCGATGACAGCGCAGATGGAGTCTATGGGCAGGCTGGCGGCTTCACGACGGGCGTAGCCAACAACGATGGCAGCGGGATCAGCGGACAGCCGAGCGCGGACAACATCTCAGGTGTGCAAGGGTTAGCACTGCACAATGGGATGCTCTATATCAGCGACACGAACAACAATCGCATACTGGTTTTGCCTGTCAGCATGCCGGGTCAACCCTGATCCTCTGCTAACTGGTGACCCCGCTTGCCGGATATATATTTCAGTAGGTATCCGGCAAGTCATTGAGAAACAGCACGGTATCGTCAGAACCCAAATTCTGCTGATACCAGTTCACCGCATCGCGCAGTTCTGCAACCACACGCAAGTTTTCGGGTGGGAACTGCGTTGAAAGTACGCCTGCCTTAACTGGAGCCGTCTGTTTCTCACCCACCAGCAGGATATCTGTTGCGTACTGCGTCGCGAGGATGCCCAATCGCCGATTCTCCTGCTCGTGAAGGTGACCAAGTTCAACCATGCCGGGGGTGATTAACACCCGTCTGCCGCTAGTATGCATGCCCAGCACGCTCAGTGCGCTGACAATGCCTGCTGGGTTGGCGCTGTAGGCGTCGTTGATGATGGTGATGCCTTCCGGTGTGACATGGCGCACAAGGCGGCTCTCGGCGGGTTGCAACAGGCGCACCTGCCGTGCAATCTCGTTCAGCGTCATGCCCTGCTGCACAGCAATAGCGACTGCCAGCAGAATGTTGGTGACATTGTGCTGACCAAGCACTGCGGTGCTAAAACGCTCGTGGTTGCCAGTTTGCACGTCAGTAACGGTGAACTGCAAGCCGCTGAGCGACTCGCTGATTTCCGACGCAATGAAGCGTGGACCGCCTGGGGGGACTGCATCAGGGGCAATGCTTTTACTGACGGCGAGGCGGGTATTGGGATAACCGCGTTCGTACATGGCGCGCACATGGGGATTGTCCCAGTTGAACACCCCTACCCCGTCCGGTGGCAGCGCTTTGATAATCTCGTATTTCGCGGCAGCGATGTTTTCCAGCGACCCGAACCGTTCCAGATGCTGCGGTCCGACTTCGACCACGACGCTGATGTCTGGCGGCGTCAGCCCGCAGATGCGCTGGATTTCGCCGCGAATGTATGCACCCATTTCGACCACAAAGTAGTCCACGCCGTAATCTTCTGCCAGATCACGATTGATAGCGATACACACGCCCATCATCGTATTGAAACTTTTGGGTGTGGCATATGCCCTGTAGCGCCCGTTTAGAATGGCAGCAATATAGTTCTTGGTTGTGGTTTTGCCATAGCTGCCCGTAATGCCGATCACCTGCGGATGCACTTCTGCCAGCACTTTGCGCGCACGGGCAACAAACCGGCGCCGCAGCAGCGCTTCTACCGGGAAGACGATGAGGTTGGCAAGCACGAGTGCAAGGGGCGCGAGCAGGTATGCCAGCAGCCCGACAGTCGCTATCAACGCCAGTGTCAGCCCCTCGCGTCCCAGCTCAAGATTGAGCAGCCACAGCCCGCCCGCCAGCACAAAGCTGCCTGCCAACCCCAACGCAATTGCCAGCAGGCGGGTTGCACGCGGGGTGCGGTTGAAGCGCTTTTTGATTTCCCCTTCGTCGGGCGGCTGAACTCCGGTGACTGCGGCGCCGAGGTGAATGATACCCGGCAGCAGGGCGCCGCCTTCTGAGAACAATACGCCGAGCAGGGCAGCAATCAACCATGCAGCCAGCGGGCGGTTGGGCAGCCAGCGGGCGCGCACGGCGAACAGCCAGCGCAGATAACGATTGCTCTTGTATTCTTCAATCTGGTAGAAACGCGCCTGACGGTAGATGCGCACACACGCACCCCCCAGCCAGATAAGCGCAATAATCAGCAGCAGTAGTTCGGTCATGCCTTACCTTTGTTCAGCAGTACAGGTTGTGTGACGTTCAGTACTTCAGGAAATGGTCAATGATGCGTACAGTGTCCGGCAGATTATCGAGGTAACTGTAATGCCCCGCGTCGGGGAAGCTCACCAGTCCGGCATCAGGGATGGTGCGTTCGAGCAGTCGCCCCTGCCACAGTGGGGTGGACTCATCGCGTTCGCCCCACAGCAGCAGCGTGGGCACGCGGATGCGCCCAGCGTAGGGCAGCAAATCTTCATTGACCACGCGCACGAATGTATCGCGCATGACACCGCTGACTGCCTGAAAGTCCGCCGATCCATAACGGCGGTTATAGCGTTCGCGCAGGGTTTCCGCCAGTTTGTTGAGGCGCAGGGTTTGCAGCCCTGCCCGCAGCGCCTTGTATGCCCGCGTGCGCAGCCGCACTGGCAGCGGCAGCCGGGGGCGAACCCCTGCGCTGTCTATCAGCACCAGCCGGGTCAGGCGGTCTGCATGTTCTGCACCGAGAACAAGTCCCAGCCGTCCGCCAAACGAATGCCCGATGATCGCCGCGCGTTCGATGCCACAGTTGTCCATGTAGGCGAGGACGAAATTCACATAGTCATAAACAGACCACACCTGCAGCGGCTGCGCACTTGCTCCAAAGCCAGGCAAGTCCGGCAAATAGACACGACAACCCAGCGGAATCAGCCTTGCCGCCAGCGCCCACATCAGCCCAATATTCGCGCCCCAGCCATGCAGCAGCAGCACGGGCTGCCCCTCGCCTTCTGCCACATGTGTGATCCTCAGCCTACTGACCTCGATTTCACGAGTCGGCGGCTCTGCCAGAAACGCCTTAGCAGGAACTTGCACAGGTCACTCCTCAACGCTGATTTTCGCGCCCAGCGCAATCAGCTTCGATAGCACCCCGTCGAATGTGCCTTCGAGCACATGGGCATTGTCGATTACCGATTCACCCTGCGCCACCAGCGCTGCCCCCAGCATTCCCAGCCCCGTGCGCACATCCGGGGTATCCAGATAAACGGCGAGCAGCGGTGTCGATCCTACCACGATGGCGCGGTGTGGATCGCACAAAACGATTTGTGCTCCCATTGCTTTGAGTTTGTCCACAAACAGGAGCCGGTTACTAAACAGCTTTTCATGGATCAGTGAAGTACCGCGCGCCTGCGTGGCAATGACCGTCGCCACAGAAACAAGGTCAGAAGGAAAGCCGGGCCATGGAGCAGTTTCAATCGACGAATCGACATCTTCCTCGCGGTTGGAGACCGCCAGCACAGTGTGGCGCGGAACAAACAGGGTGTTTTCGTCAAGATCAAGCTGAAGCCCCAACCCGGCATAGACCTTCGCAATCATGCGCAAATCCGCCCGCCGGATGCCCTCGATCTGCACGCGCCCGCCGCTTAATGCCGCCACCGCCGCAATGCTTGCTGCTTCGATATGATCGGGGCGCAAGGTGATGTCAGCTCCGCTGAACATTTCAACACCATAGATATGCAGGACATTCGACCCGATGCCTTCAATACGCGCACCCATCACCACAAGCATATGCGCCAGCTCCTGAATGTGCGGTTCACAGGCAGCATTATGCACGATAGTTTCGTGCCCCAGGCAAGCGGCAAGCAGCAGGACCAGCGCGGTAGCCGTAACGCTCGGTTGCAGCAGAATAATGTCCCGGCGCTCCCAGCGGGTCATTTTGCACTCGACTGCGCCATTGACCAGGACTACGTCAATGCCCAGATCGCGTAGCGCCTCCAGGTGGGTGCGAATGCGGTTCAGCGGGAAATCCACTTCCATACGAACATGCTGGCGGCGCGCCAGTACAGGGGCAAGATACAGCAGGACGGCGACGAAACTGTTGGTATCTGCCGGGCTGAGTACCCGGCGTGTAATCTGCGGGGTTTGCAGCGTTACTGTATGCTCATCCTGCCAGTTAAGCAGCGCCCCCATTTTTTCCGCCAGTTCCAGCATAGCGCGTGTATTGGTAGTTCGCGGCATATTGCGCAGCGTCACCGGTTGGTCGGTCAACAGCGCCGCTGCCAGCAGCGCCAGTGCAGCATTGCCGTTGCCTGATGGCTTGTAGACCCCACTCAGCGGTTGGCAACCTTCGACACGAATGCGCATAAACAACCTCACTTCCGGTACGCAGCGGGATTATAGCAGGCAGCGGGCAGCGTGTTAGGGGGAGGTTGCTCTTATCACCCTGTCAGGCAGAGGATGTTCAGGGTATGATGAAATGACTGTACCCTGAGCAATGCGGTCGCTGTCGCAGGCAGCCCACCACCAAGTTCTCAGTTTAGCAGCGTGACATTCGGCAACCGTTCAATGTCCTCTGGTGTCCGCTGTTGTTTGCGCTGGTCAATCGGTTTAACAGGCGGGCATTCCCATGCCATTGCTTCCGTCTGTGAACGCTGTTCCTTGAATTTTGGCAAAATGCCACAGGCGAAACACCTGTCACGGCAGTCCACGCGCGTTTCACCCTTGATGCTCATCAGATAATCCTCGATGAGGAATTTCTTGTGAACAGCAGCATCAATATGATCCCACGGGAACACTTCTTCAACGGCGCGTTCACGGTGTGTGTAAAACTGGGGTGAGAGACCTGCCTCGTCAAACGCTTGCAGCCAGCGATCGTGAAAATGGTGATCCTGCCACGCATCGAACGTACAGCCCAGCCGCCACGCGCGTTCAATCACGGCGCACAGGCGGCGATCCCCACGACTGAGAAACCCTTCAAACTCCGTCGATTCGATGTCGTTCCACCGCAGATGTAAGCCATGCCCACGAAGCTGGTCACGCAGCAGGCGCAGCTTTTTCACGACCATTTCCGGCGTGTCCTGAGGAACCCACTGGAACGGTGTATGCGGTTTGGGGATAAACGTGCTGACGCCAACATTCACGTTTGCCTTGCTGCCAAGCAGTCGCTGCCCCTCGCGCAGGACTGCCTTGCACAGGTCAATAATCGCCCAAACATCTTCGAGCGTTTCTTCAGGATGCCCGATCATGAAGTAGAACTTGATGGTACGCCAGCCGCGTGAATACACCGCGCGCGCCGTTTCCAGCACCTGCGCGTCGGGCACAGATTTGTTGATAATGTTGCGCATTTTCTCAGTTGCCGCTTCGGGCGCAAAGGTGAAACCACTGCGGCGTGTATCGCCAATCTTGTCCAGCAAATCCGCGCTTGCCGATTCAATGCGCAGGCTGGGCAGGCTCATGCTCAAGCCTGACTCCCCGTAACGCGCATGAATTGCCTCTGCTAGTTCGTGGACATAAACATAATCGGACGAGGACAGGCTGAGCAGACTGATTTCTTCAAAGCCGGTATGCGCGACGATTTCATCAATGGCGTCCAGCACTTCCGGCACTGTACGCTCGCGCACCGGGCGGGTGATCATCCCGGCATGGCAGAAGCGGCAGCCGCGCGTGCAGCCGCGCATAATCTCAATCGGTGCACGGTTATGAACAGTGTCAATGTTGGGCACAAGGAAGCGCGTAAAGGGTTTGGGCAGCACCGGCACGATGCGTTTGAGCACGCGAACAGGCGCTTCTGGGACATTCGGGCTGATTGCCGCAATTGTGCCATCCTGGTGATAGCTGATGTCATAAAAACGCGGCACATACATGCCCTGTATTTTGGCGAGTTCGCGTAACTGGTCATGGCGCGACCAGCCGCGCGTGCGCTGAATCAGGTGGGCGACTTCGACGATGATTTCTTCGCCTTCGCCGATAACGAAAGCATCAATGAAATCCGCCATCGGTTCCGGGTTATAGCAGGCGTGTCCCCCGGCAATCACCAGTGGGAAGGTTGCATCGCGCTCAAGACTGCGCACGGGCATCCCGGCTAAGTCCAACAAATTGAGCGTATTGGTGTACAATTGTTCATAGGGCAGGCTGATGCCCAGCAGGTCAAACTGGCGGATCGCATGGCGCGTCTCCAGCGAGTACAGGGGGATGCCCTGTTCGCGCATGATGGCTTCCATATCTACCCAGGGGCTAAAGACGCGCTCGGCAAGCATGTTTTCCTGCCTGTTGAGCTGATCGTAGAGGAGCATGATGCCCAGATTGGACATGCCGAGATCGTAAATATCCGGGAATGCCAGCGCCACCCTGACAGACATTTCGCCCCAGGGCTTGACGATACTGTTGTACTCACCGCCGACGTAGCGCCCCGGCTTATCTACGCGCAGCAGCACACGATCCAATAATAGTTCAATCTGCTCAGGAGTCATAATGTCACTCTGGACAACTCACTAACAGGAACAGCGCAGCATAATATTAGCACGCTTGCGAGATGCTGTCTGAGAAATGCTGACAGTAGCGATTAACGGGTAGTATAGCCCAGCACCCTAAGGATGGATAGTTTTGAAGTGCTTTTTGATGCTGTTTGTAGTTTTTATTGGGGCAAGTTCCCTTATGCCTGCCCGCGCGGACTCGTCCCCGGTGCTGAATGCGCAGAATGTAGCGGACTTGCAGTCTGTTGCTCAGATTGATTTTGAACATTACGTCGCAGATGTCGGGGAGATTTTTACTGGTGTGTTTGCCCTCAGTCCGGACGGCAGCCACATCGCGGGCGTGAGTGCCAACAACCAGATTGTGCTCTGGGCAACTGACGGCAGTCTGTTGACGGCGTACACGCTGCCCGGAGACGAGGGTTATAACAGCACGGTGGTGGAAACGCCCCAGTTCAACGCTGACGGCACGCTGCTCGCCTCAATCCATGCTGACAATACCGGCTATACGCTGCTGGTCTATGATCTTGTGGCACAAACGCTGACCCCAATTGCCTTCCCGAATGCGCCAGATTTGCCGATCCGGGTGTGGTTTGATGCTGATGTGCCTTACATCTGGGTTGAGGTAACACCGCAGCAGCCCACCGGGTACTATGTCATGCGACTGCCACTTGACCCCCAGACTACGGAACCCCCGCTTATATTACCCTCCGCACCGGATGCTGATGAAACTGCGTTTGTGCGTATCGGACGCATACCCGCGCCGTTGGCAATTACCTCAAGCGAGGACGGCCTGGTTAAGCTGTGGAATCTGGAGACTGGCGAGGTGCTGCACGAGGTACAGCTAGACGGGCTGCCAGTGTTTGGACGGATTGACGAGACGACGGGGGTGCAGCTTGCCTGGCGCGATCCACAGTCTACAACCCTGTACCTGTTGAATTTTGAGACGGGCGAAAACCGTGTTATTGCGCCGCTGGATGGCTTGTACGTGCAGGCATTTATCCCCAGCCCTTCGGGAGACATCATTCTCGGTGTACATATTGGGGATGCGCCGATTATCCGGGTATGGGACACTGCCAGTGGGAACGCGACTGATCTGGGCAGTTATCGCTTATGTAGTCGGGTCCCTGATCTCGTAAGATTGAGCGCCGACGGCACGACCCTTGTGATTGGTTGTGATACAGGTTTCGACATCTGGCGTATTGTGGAGGGCGAATCATGAATGGCGAGGCTATCCGCACATTATTCGAGTACAACTATTGGGCGCATGAGCGTGTCTGGGCGTGTATCCTCAAATTACAGAATGCCGAGTTCACGCACGATCTCGGCTATTCGGTCGGGTCGCTGCGCAACCAGCTCGTCCACGTGATGAGTGTTGACCAGCGTTGGATTGCCCGTGTGCGCGGTGGCGCACTGCCCGCGCATCTGGAATACGCGGATTATCCTACGCGCGAGGCAGTACGCGAAAAGTGGCAGATGGTTGAGCAGGACGCCCGCGCATTTGTCGCACAGATGGATGAAGAACAGTTCAGTCGCGTGGTCATGTATGAACTGGCGCATCGTGGAGGGACAAAACACGATGCTGTCTGGCAAATTCTGGCGCACATCGTGAATCATGGCACGGATCACCGCGCGCAAATGCTGGCAATGCTGCATCAGATGGGTGCGGCGACAGTGGAACAGGACATGATGTTTTACTTCTGGGAAGTGGCATAGGCGCCGGGGACAGCGAGAAACCTGCATGAAATGGTTTGACCGAATCAGTGCCAACCGCTATGTGACCACTGTCTTGCTGGCTGATGACCAGGGGCGGATTCTGCGTTCGTCGCGTCCGCTGCGCAGCGACGAGGAACGCATTGCCTCTATGCTGCAATCGGTGGAAGTGCTTGCGCAATCGCTGGCTGCGGAGTTGTGGAACAGCCTTGCCGAGATGATCCACATCACTACTGACAGTGATCATCTGCTGGTGTTCCCGCTGTCAGATTCGCGTTATGTAGCACTGGTAATGCTGCCGCGCACTGCCCCGCTGCTGCTGCTGCTCGTGGAGATACGGCGTGCGCTAGCAGAGGTGGAAGCCGACGAATTGCACGCACTGGCACAGCAGCCGCGCGTGCACAATGGCGATAATACTGTAATGGATCCCGAAGCGCAGGAACTGATTGACGCAGTACAGGAGTGGCTCAACCAGCAGCGCATGTCTGACGAGGAATGAGTGCTTCAGCGTTCGTTACTGCCAGGTAAGTGCTGCATCCTTGATGGGGAAAGTTCAAGCGCTTTCCCCGTTTGATCTTTGCTCTGTGTTTGCGCATGCTGGCGCTACTGCTGTAGATTCTGCTGGCTAACTTTCGCCAGCCCAGCAGCAATCAGCCCGGCAGTGTGTGCATTATTGACCAGCAGCGCCGTGTTAGCGCGGCGTGAGACACCCCCGGTCAGGGCGGTGACCCTTTCGAGCAGGAAAGGTGTGACCATTTTGCCGTGGACGCCCTGTTGATCCGCTTCTGCAAGTGCCTGCGCAATGGCGTCTTCTGCAAGTGCCTGTGGCAAAGCCTCTGCTTCGGGCACAGGCACAGTGAACAGCAGTCCATGCCCTAGCGCCAGCCGTTCGGCAGCATGGATGATGTGGGCGGCATCGTCCGGTGTGTCAACGCGCACATCCACAGGCAGCCCGCTGCTGCGTGTGTAGAAAGCGGGCAGGGTATCGGTTGTGTAGCCGATGACCGGTACTCCCTGGGTTTCCAGCACTTCAAGCGTAAGCGGCAGATCAAGGATTGACTTCGCGCCGGAGCAAACCACCGCCACCGGCGTGCGCCCCAGTTCAACCAGGTCGGCAGAGACATCGAACGGATGACCGCGATGCACGCCACCAATACCGCCGGTAGCAAAGACGCGCAGTCCTGCCTGATGCGCGACGATCATCGTTCCGGCTACGGTTGTTGCGCCGTCTTCTCCTCGCCCGACCACAATCGGAAAATCGCGGCGGCTGCATTTGCGCACACTGCCTGTGGGCGCTGCTGCCAGCCGTTCGATCTCGTCAGGGGACAGCCCCACGGTGATTGTCCCACGCAAAACGGCAATCGTTGCGGGGACTGCCCCAGCGGAGCGTACCGCCTGTTCCATTGCCAGCGCAGTGTCGCGGTTTGCCGGGTAAGGCAGCCCATGGGTGATGAGTGTTGACTCCAGCGCGACAACAGGCTGGTGCTGGTCTAGCGCTGCGCGCACTTCGGGCGCGATAAACATATCCGTTAACATAGTCCTTCTCATATCTGAGTCAGTGGGCTGGCACGCCAGCGTGAATGTGCGCGGTATTGTACCACAAACAGAAAGCCGGGCGGCGCATGCTGCACAACCCGGCATTGTGGTCAGGCGTCAGGGATAAGGCTTTGAACCAGCCTTACCCCTCCGTAGTGCTTCAGGGGATTACCTGAATGGCGTCAATCCGGAACGTTTGGTTATGCGAGCGGTTTTCGAGAATAACCTCGTGTGTGCCGCTGCCAAACCCGTAGAACAGAATCGGTGAGCCGTACCCCGCGCGCCGTGAGTTCTGGCTGAACTCTGAACAGTAGGTGTTAACGTTCTCGTTCGGTCCCGGTGTGGCGTTAGTATCCACCACACAGATGCGCACGTTGCTGCTGCTGCGGGCATCCACGGTCTGATACAGGATCATCGCGTTGCCGTCCACGTTCAACTGCACGATGCTGCCCGCGGTGGTAGCGGTGGTTTCCGTAGTGTTGATTGGACCACGCGGCGGACCAAACCGCCCTGTAGTGGGAGTCCACATTACTGACGGGGCGTACAGGATCGCATCGGTTGCCGTGTCGTCGTAGATGGTTCCTGGCTCCATCACAGTTGCCGACGATGGACCGAAGACTGCCACCGCATCAATCTTGAGCATGTAGGTGGTAAACGCCGGGTTGACTGCTCCCAGATTCATCACCTGCACATCGTAGCTGGCATCGGGCAGCCCCAGCATTGTGAACCCGTACTGGTAGTAGGTGAAGCGCGTTTCGGGCAGGAAGGTCTGGCAGACTGCTTGATCGCCACCTGCGCCATTGATGTCTGGGAAGGCACCGGCACCCGCAGGTTTGTAGCACAGGCGCATCTGCGTGCTGAGTCGGTCATTCTGCGTAATCACCGAGAAGCCCGTGCCGCTGATGGTGAACTCCAGCGTCGCGCCAATATTGCTCGTCTGCACCAGTGATCCGCCATATGCCGTCGCCGTCTTGAGCGTGCACCAACCGCCTGCCGTGCTGCACCGTCCGCTGACCAGTACCGAGTCCACGTCAGGCGAGAAGTTCAACATGCTGTCCGGCAGGAAGTTATCATTCACCCCCTGCGGGAGTGCCGTGCCGTGAATGACCTGGAAGCCGTCAATGCGGAAGAAACCCTGTGTCAGCGTGCGGATCGTCAGTGTCAGCGTGACTGGCGCACCCGTTGCATTGTTGAGCGCAGGCAAATCAGTGCTGTCAATGACCACCTGATTCGCCAGTGTCATTTCGTTCGTGACCGGCGCGCAGCTTGAGGTCTGCACACTGTCTGCGCAAACGAGCAGTTGATTGCTGTTTGCGGTGGTGCCAGTCCCGGTAAAGAGAACGAACGTGGCGGCGGTGTTTGCCGGTATCTGGATGCGCAGGGTCGCGGGCGCGCCGGGGTAGAGATTGCTGGCACGCCCGGCGGTGTCGCTGCTGCTCACATAGCTGAGGTTGGTATAGCCGCGCGCAAAGCGACTGCCTTCGAAGGTTGTCCAGCGGTTAGCCGGCAGCAGTTGCAGGTAACGATTGGTTCCGTCGGTAGCGGTTTCGCCGTACCAGCCGGCTTCGGCGACTACAGGCGGCGCGGCATCGGTGAACACCTGCACATAGTCAACAATCATGCGGTTCGGGTTGCGCGTGGTACGCGGCGTCGGCGGGTTGGTCAACTGTGAGTTACCGTCCTCGACGTTGCGTGCCCGCACATAGTACGTACCGCTGCCCAGTCCGGTCACGGTGCGCACCGTATTATAGTTGGCGATCCGGCTCTCATTCTGATAGGTGTAGCAGCGGTCATCGCCGTTACCCCATGTCGTGTCGGTACCATAGCACACTTCCATCTCGCCGCCGAAGACATCCTGCACCGTGCCAATGGCAAAGCCGGTTCCGGTGAAGCTGAACTCCAGCGTATCGCCGTTCACCGTACTCTGGCGGGCACGCCCCGCGCTGTATGAGCGGGTGTTGTAAACATACTGCCACGGCGTGTTGGGGTCAGCATTGGTGAACGTCAGGCGCGGGTCAACATCCTCGTAGATACCCGGTTCGGTCAGCGCGCCGCTGGCATCGATCGCTTCAACTGCGTCGAGATTCAGTGTGCCGAAGTCCATTGTGGTGATGCTGACGACCTGTGCGCCACTGCCATTGAGCGGCACGCTGACCGGCTGTTGAATACCCGTGCCCTGTGCGTTGTTGACCAGCGTGCAGACACGGTCATTCAGGTTGCTTTCTGGCGCGGCGCAGACCAGCATCGGTGCGTAGCCAGCACGAATGTCGCGGTAAATCATCAGGCTGTTGGCGCCGCTAGTGCGGAAGACCACGCTTGCCCCGATGATGTTCAACGACTGGTCATAGTTCTGACCGGAGTAGCTTCTGTAGCGTGTACCACTGAACGAACGCCACGCCGACCCGTAGTAGAAGAACGTATTCTGTGCGAAGCGCGCATCGTAGCTGGTCTCCACGCGCCCGTCACCCGGATCAATCACACTGGTGAGTGCTGTTGTTGCAATCTCGCCATAGACCGTCACTGCGTCAATCTGCATGGTGTTGCCCGTGCGTGTGACCGGATCATAGTCTGTGCCGGTATGCCGCACAAAGAAGGTGTAGGTGTTGTTTGCCAGCCCGACGATAGTGCGCGCGGCTTTGTAACGTGTCGCCGCACTGTAGTTGTTGAATTCCTGGCACGTGCCGCTGCCTTCAACATTGGTGACGGTTGTAGCAACATCACCGGGGACGAAATTGCCCGCACCGGCATCCCAGCAGATTTCTACTGGGCCGGCGTAGCGATCAAACGTGAACAGCACGCTGATTCCCGTACCCTCAAAGACACCGACCATGACGCTATTGGCGACATTTGTGTTCTGAACGCCGCCTCCGAATGCCAGCGGCTGCACCAGGGGGGTGACATCGAAGCTGCCGTCAAATTCAAGTCGGTCTGTCGCGGTGGAGAAGGTATTGTCATACGTGCCCGGCGTCAATGCCTGCGACGGGTTGGTCAGCCGCAGGAAGTCCAGCGGCAGGGTCAGTCCATCCTGATTCTCGATGTAGACATAGTTGTTGGTTCCGCCCAGCGGACCGATATTCGCGCCCTGCTGCCATGCATTGCTCGGCGTGCGGTTGTCAATGGTGATTAGATTGGGCGGGGGCGGGGTCGAAGGGATGCAGGGTCCGTCGCCTATCGCCCCGTAGCAGACATCCGCATCGCCAAAGCTTGCCAGCGTGTAGCGGTTGTAGCTGACATTCCCGCTGAAGCTGTTGACCTCAAAGTAGGCAATCGCGCCGCGCATCGTGCTGCGGTGTTCGCTGCCGCTGGATGCGAGCGTACTGTCGAACTGTGTGAAGCTGCCATACGGGAAGTAGACCAACCGCGAGTCGGTGTTTTCGATATTGCCCGTTTCCGTGCCGTCAATTTCTGGCACATCGCCGAGGATGTCCACGCGATCAACACGCAGCGGTTTGCTGGCATCCAGGTTAGTGATGCGCACCGTGTATGTGCCGCTGGCGAAGCCGACGCGCGTGATTGCCACTGGCGTATTGCGCGCTGCCAGCAGCCCGGCGTCCGGCAGGGTTTCAGAGGTAGAGTTACAGGGTCCTGCCCCTGCCTGGTAACATAGCCTATAGCTGCCGCTGGTCAGCGTGCTTTCGGACAGCACGATGGCAAAGCCTGTGCCCTCGAACGTGAATTCCAGGTAGCTGCCCGCAGTGCCGCTGCGCACGTTGCCGTCGGTTGCGGTTGCTTCAGGCGAAGATGTCCACGCGCCGGTGCCATTGTTGAAGCCGTTCACCAACTGCGGGTGATTGTCCTGATATAAGCCTGGCTGCAAGCTGCCACTCAGGTCGTGGATGCCAATGGCATCAAGGTTGAACGCCCGCGCATAACCGAGATTGGTGATGCTGACATTGTATGCGCCGAACGCCGGGAAGATTTCCGTGCTTAGCGTGAACGTGTACTGGCGGTTGCGGACGTACTGCGTGAACACGTCAACGGTGGTGCAGCGGTAATTCGTGTTATTGATCGCGCCGCTAGCCGGAACCGCACACACACGCAGTGCCGTTGTGCTGGTGCGCGTATCGAAGTAGAGGGTAATGGCGTTGGTGTTTTCTACCTCGAACTTGATTGTGCTGCCAAAGCGCACGGTGTTAGCGCTGGTCTGGTACAGGCTTGTCGGTGCTGTGCGGCCCTGGTTGAAGATCCAGTCCGTGCTTTCCGGTCCAAAAGTCAACACCAGATCGTTATTCGCATTGCGCGCTGCGTTATCAACCAGACTGGGGTTAAGGGTAACAATGCGTTCGTCACCATGCACAACCAGCGAGTCCACAACGAACTTGTTGGTGGTCGGGTCTGCCTCAGTGATAGTGAACGTGTAGTTCCCCAGCGGCAGGTCGGTCAGGTTGACGCGCGCGCCCAGTGTCCCGTAGAAGCTGGACAGGTTGTAGGCGGTGAGCACGTAGTCGTTGAGCGTGACACTGCCACCTGTGACATCCACCAGCAGCTGCCCGCTCGAACGATCCATGAGCGTATACAGCGTGAAGCCAGTACACTGCGTGCAGGAGAAGGTCAGGCGTGCGCCTGGGGCAGTCGACTCGAACGCGCTGTTGTCCACATAGCGGCTTGCCAGCACCACGGTACGCCAGACAGTAGTCGGGCTGGTGGGCGGGGTTTCATAGTCATAGGTCAGTCCCGGATGGCTTTCGCTGTACGTGCCGGGGGCGAGCGACGCCACGCTGTTAACCAGTTCAATCGCGTCCAGGTTGAACGTCAGGTTGTCCAGTGTCATGATCGAAACAACATGAGGGCCACTGCCCGACAGCGGGATGTTGAACACCTGCTGGTTGCCGGTGCCGCCGTTGTTCTGGATCACCGTACACGTGTAGTTGGCATAGTCGAGTGTGCCGCCAACCAGCGGCGCAGCGCATGCCAGCAGCGCGGCATAACCGACGCGCGTGTCACGGTACAGGCGTACGATATCTGCGTTGTCCGTCTGGAAGATGATGCCCGCACCGGTTGCGCGCATAATCTGGTCATAGCTGCTGCCAGATTGCAGCCGCGCGGCAGTGCCGGTGAACGAACGCCAGGCGGTCCCGTAATACAGGAAACTATTCTGCGTCAGCCGGTTGGTGTAGCTGG
Source organism: Anaerolineae bacterium (assembly GCA_034435675.1). Taxonomy (GTDB): domain Bacteria; phylum Chloroflexota; class Anaerolineae; order Aggregatilineales; family Phototrophicaceae; genus DAOTWP01. The sequence goes on along the minus strand of DAOTWP010000101.1, from coordinate 7,901 downwards.
TTTCGTAACGCACGCCAACGTCAGTGAGCGGGTTCAACCCTGTCCAGTCGTCACCCAGCACCGTGATCGTGTCCAGCTTCATGATTTCGCCGACGCGGGTGCTTGGGTTGTACGTTACGCCTGTATGGCGGATGTAGGCGGTGTAGATGCCTTCCTCCAGACCGGCAATTGTGCGCAATCCGTTGTAGTCAACACTGGCAAAGTAGTTGTCGTAGTCCACACAGGTGCCATTGTCAGCAGCGACAGCCGCGTCAACAGCAGCCGGGTCAGCCAGGTTGCCCTCCGCCCAGCAGATTTGCACCGTGCTTGCCGTGCGTTCGAGGACGAAGCGCGCCTGGAAGCCCGTGCCATCAAAACGGAACAGCATCGTTTCGCCGTTGTCATAAGCCTGATAGACGCTGCCACCGGAATACAGGGTCGGGTGCGTCAGGTCGGTTTCTGTCGTTGTGCCTTCCGTCAGATTCAGGGTGATCTGTCCGGGAGTGGTGTGTTCATAGACACCGGGCGTAAACGGCGCGGCAGTGTTGAAGACCTGCAGGCTGTCCACGTTGAACTGCAAGTTCGTCAGGCTGAAGATTTCGACGGTGTGCGCTGCGCCTGCCCCCCACGCAGTATCGAATTCGCTTTCAAGGATCAGCAGCGGGTTGGGCGCGGTGCGCAGGTCATACTGCTCACACGCGGCAGCGCCTTCTGCTCTGCCCACACAGACCATCACGTTCTGGCTGTCTGCGCGCGTGTTGGCATAGCGCCGCCAGTGGATGGCGTTGGCATCACCGGGAATGCGGAAGGTCACAAACGGACCCGCTGCCGTGATGCCGCGCGCGATGCTGGAGAGTGACGAGTTTGAGACGCGCGTGTTGTTGGTGTCGAAGCTCCAACTGTCGTCCAGCCCATTGCCGAAGACCAGCAGCCCACGGCGGTCATCTTCGATGATGCCGAAGGGCAGTCCGTCGAGATCAGGATCCGCCGGATCGGCATCCATCGGCACGTACTGGGGTCCGAAGACGACAATCGAGTCAATGGTGAAGCGTGCCTTCAGCGTGCTGTACGTCGGAATGTCCGTGACGCTGATGGTTACTTCATGTTCGCCATTGGGGTCGAGACCCATGAAGGGGCGGAACACGTTGTATGCCGCGCGCCCGGCGAACCCGACACTGTTATCAAAGCTCTGGCACGTTTCGGGCACAGCGCCTGCGGGATTCACGCAGATTTGATACGATGCCCCCCGCCACTGGCGCAGAGATGCGTTGTAGATGCCTTCCTGCACTGTGCCAATGGCAACACCAGAACCCTGGAAGCGGAAACTCACCGATTCGGTGGTGGTGGTGGTCATTGAGACCCCATTGGATGCCAGACGGTCAGCGGTTTCGACAAAAGCGCTGCCCAGGAAGCCGTTGTAGACTTCCAGTTCGTTGACTTCGTGGAAACCGGGGGTGAGTGCCACCTGTTCGTTGAGTACACCAATCGCGTCAATCGCCAGCACAATTCGATCAGTCAAATTGGTGATTCGAATGGTGTGCCGCCCGTCGCCGAGACCGGTACAGGAGACCGTGTAGACCCGGTTGGAGCGCTCGATGTTGGAGAGGATGCCCTGAGGCGCATCAACGATTGTCGCCGCAGTGCGGTAGGACGGACAGGCGATGGTAAAGGATTCGAAGCCGCCATCGCTGTTTTTGTCGATCAGCAGATCGTAATTACCGCCGCGCGCGCTGCCCTGCATGTACAGCACAAAGCCGTCGCCGACCATCTGGAATTCGGCAGCATCATTCAGGACTGAAGTCTGGTGCAGGGTGTTGTTGATGCTGGTTTCGTTGTAGACAGGTATCCACCCGCCGACAGTCGTCAGCCCTACCGCGCCGTGGTAGGTGAACACCAGGCTGGTATCGTCGTGCAGTCCTTCGGTGGCAGCCGTCAGCGGCGACACCGCGCGCACGCGCACCGTGTTGGTGATTGTGGAGTTGTTGGTATCGCGCACCTGGTAGGTGAAGTCCAGATAACCATCTTCATTTCCTGCCAGCGTAAGCTGGATCACGCCATCGGCGGTGAGTCCGCTGAAAGCATTGTTGAGATCCGTCTGTGAGAACAGATTCGGATTGCAGTCATTGCCACCGGGGCAGCTCACAATCGTCGGGTTGAGGTACGTGAAGGGATAGTCGCCCTCATCATCCTCGCCCCCGGCGATGAACTGGAAGCTGGTCGGGGTGATATTCACTGCTGGGCGTAGTTGAATTGTCACCGTTTGTCCCACCTGTGCCGGGTAGCGGTCAAAAACGGTGGTTGCCAGCGGCGGGTCGTTGGTCGGCTGGATGATCACGGTTACCGGGATGCTTACGGACAGCGGTGTCTGGTCACCGACCGTGATTTCGAAATAGACATCCGGGATGGTGGCATCAGTATAGAAGTGGCGCGGCGCACAGTATTCCAGTGTTTCGCCGGAGAATTTGATACCATTGACCCAGCCATCACCAGGGCAGGTCGTGCCATAGACTTCCGGCGGGATGTCAACCCGTTCGATTTCGTAAGCCGGGAAACCGCCGTCAACACCTTCCTGTGGTCCAGCGACGATGTCGATGGTGAAAATTTGCGAGTCAGAGGTCCCGTTGTCTTCCAGCACGGTTACATTGAGCGGGTTGCCGTCTAGCGTGGCAACTTCATGCGCCCCAATGTCGATTGGTCCTGTATTGAGCGGGACGTAGCGTGCGCTGCTGCCAGCATCAGGAGCAGTAGCAAGGTCGGGCCACATGATGACTGCTTCTGCCTGGTAGCCAGCATTAACTGCCGGGCTAATCGGTCCAGGCGGTACCGCGCCGCTCTGGTCGTTAGGGCGGTAGAACAAGGGTTCGATTGGCTGCAACGCGAGCACCTGCCCGGCAAAATGTGCCGCCGGATTGACTGCGCTGGAGAAATTGCCGCCGCCACCTGCACCGTTATTGTAAGGAGTTATACATTCATCACCGTCAACTGCCCCAAATGCGATGTCAACCGGGTTTTGTAACGCGCCCAGCGCGGTGATGCCAATGGGCGCTACGCCAGTGTTATCCACCCAGTTGTTACGGACGATTGCCGCATCTGCATCGTAACCCACACAGCCGAAGTCGCCCTCGAAGTTGGCAGCGATACCTGTGCTTTCGCTGAGCTTGTTGATGTAGATGAAGTTATTGTGGATTTCCCACGTGTTGGCTCCATAGGGACCCGGGGTCTGCACCGACAGATTGGCATCGCCGCGCCCCAGAATCACGGTCGCTGGTGAGACTGTCGGCATTACATTGCCGATGATGCTGTTGTTGATAAACGATGTACGCGGCGCTGAGTCCAGGTGCACCAGCGGACCACTGCTTGAACCGCCAACTGTACCATTGGCACGAATGGTGTTGAAGAAGAACATGTTGCCAGCCACACGGGTCTCGTAGCTGGTGGACGGCGTAACAAGCTGCACCATTGTCTGTGAGAGATTGTACGCGAACGTGTTGCTGTAGATGTTCACTCCGCTGTCAATCGCTCGGATCATGGGGGACCAGGCGGTATAGGTTGGGTCACCAGGTATACCTACGCCGATGGTTCGCCGAATGTAGTTGAGTTCGACGAGTACCGGGTTGGAGTGTCCTGCGCCATCGCCAGACGAATCGACCACGATCCCCGTTACAAATCCACCTATCGCGTATACATTCTGGATAAGGTTATTGCGAACTTCCGCGCTGTGACTCCCGTTGACAACTTCAATTGGCGCACGCCGCCAGCAGTTGATGACACCCACCCCGTCACACCACAGGGAGGTTAGACCGCCGGGAGTAGAGACCTGCTCATAGCCCAGCACACTGTTGCTGAATGCAGAACCGACTGCGCCGTCCAGGACAACCGCAGCGTTTAGCGGGAACGAGACGTTCAAAGGCGTCTGCGGCAGGAAACGGAAACCACTAATCGTGGTGAGGTCGTTTTCCAGTGTAATCGCCGTACCCCCATAGCCGCTCGTCACCAGGAAGGTGCTGTAGCGCAGGGCATTGCTGGTCGAACGCGCGTTGGATTGTGCCCGCAGCGTAATGTTATCCGGGAAGCTATCCGGGATCACGATCACATCGGTGTAGGTGCCGGGCAGCAGTACCACGCAGTCCCCTGTACCTGCCAGCGCCAGCGCCTGTGCGGGGTGAATATAAGGATCGCTAAAGGTGCCCAGAAGCTGGCTGTCGGGGTTGTTCTTGCCGACATAGAGAATATTGGCAGCGCAGTCGCCACCTGCCGTAATCGGACCGACAATCAGTGTGTAACCGCCGCTGCTGTTGTAGGTCTGCGCCGGGTTCACCTCACCCAGAATTGCCAGACCAGCGCCGTACTGGCGGTCAAAGCCGTCAGCCAGCGCGCCTAACGGCAGTTCTGAAGCGTGCATTTGCAGATACGCCTCGACTGCTGCCGGGCGATCCGTCGCGCCGTTGTTGAATGCGTCCAGAGTCGTATTGGGGTTCGCGATTAACAGCGCTGCCATGCCCGCAACGTGTGCCGCCGATGCTGATGTGCCGTTGAAGCCATCGGTCTCGTCACAGGCACCTGTGCGTGCCAGACCGGTTACGCTGACCCCGGAAGGTCCAACGACTTCGGGTTTGAGGCTGCGCGGCAGTGGTGGCGTTAGAACGCCGGGATCCGTACCCCCAACCGCGAAAACAGGACCATACGAACTGTTGAACGAGTTATCCGTCTCGTCCCAGTCATTGGCATCGTAGCTGGCGCACACCGCACCCACTGCGATGACATCGGGGCTGTCTGCCGGGCGTGCCAGGGTGCCAGTGGTCGTCAGATTGCCACTGGTGGCGGTAAATTGTGCTGCCACAGAATTGCTGCCTGCGTCAATTACCTGCACCTGAGCGATACCGCCGCCGTTAGGGTTCACATTGATCGTGGTGTTACCTGAAAGGGTCAGGCGTCCACCGTTAGTACCGGTAGGCGTTAAGCCGCCCACAGGGGCACTGCCGCTGCTCCAGCGCACCAGAAGCTGGTCGCCATTGCCTGCCTGAACGGTCACGCTGCCCGCACTGCTGAACGATGCATAGCGGTTGGCGTTGTTGCCCGCACTGACAATGATGACCATTCCGGCGTTGCGCGCCGTTTGCAAGTTGGCGTAAACCGCGTCTGCACCATCTGCGGCAGAATTGCCTGTTCCGTCACCGAAGCTGACATTCGCGCCCATATCCAGTGCGATCAACAGCACGTTGACCCCCTGTGATTGCGCGGTTGTAATTGCCGTGGCAATTTGTGCAGGGGTCGAGACGGCATAGGTGCGGAAAGTCGCGTTAGGTGCAATATCCTGCACAATTTCCAGTACGCGCTGTCCGTGATTGCTGCCGCCGAATGAAGTATCAATAATCCCTACAGTGACCCCCGCGCCGCGCACACCCGCGTTGTACCAGGGATACGCGCCAATGATGTCGAAGCCTTCGGTCGTGGTTGCCGTACCAGGCTGCTCCAGCGTGCCCGCCATTGGCGCGAACGCTGCGCTGGTGGAGACCGCGATGCTGGGCAGGCGGATGAAGCCGACTTCCGCCGTGTTGACCAACGCGGCGAAGCTCGCCAGCGGCATCTGCGCGTAGATGTCAGTGCTGAAGACGCCTTCAACAACACCGCCGGTCGTCTCAATCAGCGCGACGACCTGATCGGGCGTGTAGCCTTCTGCGGGGGTGACGATGACGGTGATGCGCTGCCCGTCCTCGCTGATGAGCATGCCATATTCTGCGGCAAGTGCCAGCGCACCGGCTTCGTCGCCCACAGCATACATGTTGACCAGCGTGAACAGGATGTCTTCGACCTTGCCACGCTGTTCTTCGGGAATCGCGTTGACCAGCGGGGTCGCAACGGCTGCCTCAGAGGCTGCTGCTTCGGCAATGCGCACATCGTCGAGCCAGACGTCGGATGCCGGGTTCGCGGCGAAGCTGATTTGCCCGGCGGGCAGCGGCGCCTCATCCACATATTCCAGCACCACCGTGCCATCCAGCAGCAGCACGATGTGACCGCCTTCAGCGCGCAGGCTCAGCGTGTACCATGTGTCCGTGTTCAGCGTCAGTGCGCCTTCTGCCAGCAGCACGGTGCCTGTGCCGTCTTCGCGCAGCAGACTCACGCGCGCGGTTTCAAGCGACACCGTGTAGTACTGACCTTCCATGGCGCGGAAGGTAAGGCTCAAGCCAGTGGGTGTGCTGTCCTGCGCGGCGCTGCGCATGGTGAAGCGCGCGTCCAGGTACGTTTCACCAGTGTACAGTGACGCCGCCGGGGCGAGTGCCGTGCCAGCGGAGAGCGCAGCAGCATGATTGCCATCGCCCGTTTCCACCAGCGCCAGCCCCTCACTTGCCGCCCATGCAGACAGGTCACCCTCGAAATCGTCTTCGAGCAGCACGGTGAACTGCGGGTCAGCAGCTTCCGGTTCGGTGGTAGCTTCGGGTTCAGCGGTCATTTCCGGCTCAGCAATCGCTACAGCAGTCGCTTCGGCAGTCGCTTCCGGTGCTGCTGGTTCCGGCGTTACTTCGGATTCCGCAGTCGCTTCCGCGGTGGGTTCCGCGGTGGTTTCAGGTGCAGGTTCAGGCGGTGGCGCTTCGGTAGTGACGACCACCGGCGGCGCGACCTCGGCGGGCAGCTCACTGATGGTGACATCATCAACGTCTACGCTGCCCGTGTTCGCGGCACCCGTGCTGAAAATCACCATGCCTGCGCCGAGGGGTGCAGGGTCAGAGTAAGTCAGCACTGGCGTGCCATTGAGGGCGACACTGATGTTCGCGCCGCTTGCCTGAATGCCCACGAGGAACCAGGTTGGTGCCGAAGGCACTTCCGGCGTGGTTTCTGGCAGCACACTTTCCGCAAGGAGGACTGTGCCGCGATACAACTGCGCACTTCCGTCTGCTGTCAGCAGCACCGTGTAGCGCTCGGCATCCGCACGCACCGCAATACTGGCGGTATCTGTTCCACCCAACCGCACGCGCGCGTTGAACGTCAGATTTTGCAGGCGCACATCGGCGACAGTGGCTGTCTGGCCGGGGCTGGCGCTGCGCAGGAACAGGTTGCCATCTTCGGCGCTGACCTGCCAATCGGCGCTGATATACCAGCCCGCGTAATCGCCGTCCTGAAAGTTGTCTTCAAAAAATGACAGCGTTGGCGGCAGCGGTGTAAGTTCTTCGGTTGCCGCCGGGGTAGTGACCGGCGCGACAGGTTCTTCTGTCGTCTCCGGTACTGTGGTGGAGGTTGCGGCTGCGGGCGGAACTGTGCTTTCAGGAGTACCCTCCGCACTGATCGGCTCAGGTGTGGTCTCAATCGGCGCAGGCTCTGGCGTGACTTCCTGGGCGGATGCCAGTGTCACGCTGAGCGCTGGGAGAAACGTTCCCCCGATAATTGTCACCAGAGTTAATACGGTGACGAGGTTATTCAGTAACCGTTTGTGTCTGAGACTCATCGCCCAAGCCTCCCTGAATAAGTGCTGTGAATCCGGATAACTGCTGACATGTGAGATAGGTACTCCTTAGTCTGACGTCGCGCGCTGTTGTGCGGCAAACTTCCTGGTCAGCACAGAAGAGTCAAGACCTCTGCGCTGTTTGTGGCTGCGGCGTCTATTTCATCATCACATCAAGTACCGACTTTCGCGTGTGAAGGTTACGGATAATCTAGAAAGTCTTGACAATTCGTTTATTTTCGCAGGTGAAGTCTAAAGCGATGAATGCTATGTGGCAGGGCATCCAGCCCAAGCTCATGCAGCAGTTCATCCGGGCGAAAGTTCCCGTGATCGCCCGCCGCCAGATGGGCGATTAAGTGCCCGGCGTCGTCAATATGCAGGTTGTAAATCAGCGGGCGCAGATCAACAACGCTCTTTTTGCTGCCACGCACTTTGACTCGCACCAATTTGTCGGTGGCGAGCAGCGCGGCGATCTTTGCCTGCA
>DAOTWP010000100.1:0-1846 GCA_034435675.1 Anaerolineae bacterium | reverse complement strand
GCATCCGGTCGTCGTCAAGGCGGATGGACTGGCGGCGGGCAAAGGCGTCATCGTCTGCGACACACGCGAAGCAGCGCACGGCGCGCTCAGACAAATGCTGCTGGAGGGGGCGTTTGGCGCGGCAGGGGCAAAAGTGGTCATTGAACAGCGCCTGACCGGAGCGGAATTGTCCGTGCTGGCGTTCAGCGATGGCAGCAGCCTCGCCGTGATGCCGCCCGCCCGTGACCACAAACGCGCGCTGGACGGCGACCGGGGGGCGAACACCGGCGGCATGGGCGCATTTGCCCCCGTGCCGGAAATTGCGCCCGCGCTGTTGGCGGAGATTGTGCAGACGGTGCTGCAACCGGCTGTGGCAGGCATGGCGGCTGAGGGCATGCCCTATGTCGGCGTGCTCTATGCCGGGCTGATGCTGACACCGGACGGTGTGAAAACGCTGGAATTCAACTGCCGCCTGGGCGACCCGGAAACGCAGGTGCTGCTGCCGCTGCTGGAAACCGACCTCGCGGAAATTGCCCTCGCCTGTGTGCAGGGGCGGCTGGGCGCACTGCCGGTGCGCTGGCAGGTGGGCACCTGCGCAACCGTTGTGCTGGCGTCCCCCGGCTACCCCGACACTTACCCCAAAGGACTGCCGATTCGCGGGGTGGATGCTGTGCAGCAGGCAGGCGAGGCGCTGGTCTTCCATGCGGGCACAGCGCTCAAGGACGGCGACACAGTCACCTCTGGCGGGCGGGTGCTGGCGGTCAGCGCGGTTGGCGCGGATTTGCCCGACGCCCTGCGCAAAGCCTATGCCGGGGTCAGTGGCATTCACTTCGACGGCATGCATTATCGGCGCGACATCGGGCGCACGGTCAGCGGCTGATGCGGCGCGTGGTAGTCGTTGGCACGTCCGGCAGCGGCAAAACCACGCTGGCACGGCAGCTTGCAGCGCAGCTGAACTGCCCGCATGTCGAACTGGATGCACTTTACTGGTTGCCTGGTTGGGACGAAGCGCCTGATGATCTGTTCCGCGAACGGGCGCTCGCGGCACTGGTGGGCGACTGCTGGACGACGGACGGCAATTACAGCAAAGTCCGCGACATCGTCTGGGGGCGGGCGGATACGGTGGTGTGGCTGGATTACAGTTTTCCGCTGGTGTTCTGGCGCATCTTCAAGCGCACTGTCTGGCGCGGCATCAGCAGGCAGGAACTGTGGGGCACAGGCAACCGCGAAAATCTGCTGCGGATGTTCACCCGTGACTCGATGCTCTGGTGGGTCATCAGGACCTATCGCCGCCGCCGCAGGGAGTATCCCGCATTATTCCGGCAGCCGCAGTTCGCACACCTCAACATCGTCATTCTGCGTTCACCGCGTGATATGCAGCGCTGGTTGGAACGGTTGGAACGAATGGAACACACATGACTGACAATGCTTATTCCCGCGCTGGCGTGGACATCGCCGCCGGAACCCGCGCCACCGAACTGATGCAGGCGGCGGTGCAGTCCACCTATGGACCGGAAGTGCTGGCGGGCATTGGTTCGTTCGGCGGACTGTTCGACGCCGCTGCGCTGGTCGCCATGCAGCAGCCCGTGCTGGTCGCCTCCACCGACGGCGTGGGCACCAAGACGATGGTCGCTGCCCGGTTGGGCAAGTGGGAGACTATCGGGCAGGACCTCGTCAACCACTGCGTCAACGACATTCTGGTGCAGGGTGCGCGCCCGCTGTTCTTCCTCGATTATGTCGCCTCATCCACACTCGACCCGCAGCAAATCGCGACGGTGGTCGGCGGCTGTGCGACAGCCTGCCGCGCGGTGGGCTGCGCGCTGCTGGGCGGCGAAACGGCTGAAATGCCCGGCGTGTACGCGCCTGG
>DAOTWP010000099.1:0-4111 GCA_034435675.1 Anaerolineae bacterium | reverse complement strand
ACGCTTCCGGTCTGACGGTCAGTGGGGCATCTGTGGGCACGCCAGCTTACATGAGTCCTGAAGCGGGCAAAGGTGAACATGTAGACGAACGGGCTGACCTATACAGTCTCGGCGTGGTGTTCTACGAAATGCTCACCGGACAGGTCCCGTTCAACGCGGATACGCCCTATGCCATCATTATGAAGCATATCCACGATCCGCTGCCCCTGCCGCAAAAACTTGCCAGCGTGCTGCTGCCCGAAGCAGTGGAACGACTGCTGTTCAAGCTGTTGATGAAAAACACGGCAGAGCGTTTTCAGACTGCGGGCGAGGTGCGCGCAGCCATCAAAGCGGCGCAGGTCGAAATCGCCGCGACAGAAAAGACCGCCGTAAATGCCCCCAACACACCGCGTCCCGCCGGGCGTCCTGCTGCATCAGACCAACCGACCACTGCTGTGAATGCCCCTGCTGCCCATACACAGCTCACAGATAAGGCGGCAAAGCCTGGTCAGGGCGTGGGGGCGCAGGGCAGCGCAGCACGACTGCCACTACTGCTGCTCAGCGGCGCACTGGTAGTCGCCGTGCTGGTGATTGCCGTTTTGCTCGCTCAGAGTGGTGGGAGCACAGGTGCGCAGGTTGGTGTGGTGGCGACGACCCCCGCCAGCAGTGGATTGGCGACTGCGGACCCGGTGGACGCTGGTACAGAACCCGCCGCTGCAACGGCTGTTTCACAAACGGCTGAAGCGGCGGTGACTATGCCGGAAACAACACCTGATCGCTCAACTGAGGGTGAAGTGACCGCCGAAGCGGGCGCAGTTGTTCCCGAAAGCACCCCCGCCGGTGAAACCCCAACAGAAGTCGCCGCCGCGCCCACGCTGGCATCCGTCAGTGTTGAGGAGCTTGTCGAGTCTGCGCAGACCAGCGCAGGCACAGGCGATTATGCGGCGGCAGTCGAGGCATGGACACAGGCAATCGCCGCAGAACCGGATAATGCCGGGCTGTATGTCGGTCGTGGCTATGCCTTTTACGGGTTGGGGCGTTATGCGGCGGCAGTGGTTGACTTCAACCGTGCGCTGACACTCGACCCGCAGCTTGCCGATGCCTATCTGGGACGCGGGAGTGCGCTGGTCGCGCAGGGACAGACCGCGCGTGGTCTGGCGGACATGGATCGCGCACTGGAACTTGAGCCAGATAATGCAGCGTTTGTTTCCACCCGTGCATGGACTTTTGTCGGCTTGCAGGATTGGGATCGCGCCATCGCGGATTATACCCGCCTGATTGAGCTGTACCCCTCAGGTGCCGATGGCTACGGGATGCGCGGTTACTGCTATGTGCAGGTGGGCGATTTTGAGGCGGCAGTGGATGACTTCACAGCGGCAATCGGCTTTGACCCGCAGAACGTCTCCTACTACATGCAGCGGGGCGACGTCTTTCTGCGTGTGGGCGATTACGAACCTGCCGAGCGGGATTTTACCCGTGTGATTGATACCAACCCGGCAGATGTCGAAGCATTGCGCCGGCGGGGTGAAGCGCGTGTCTACCAGGGCAATTATGAGGGCGCGCTGCAGGATTACAGCGCAGCGCTGGAAATTGCGCCGGATAACCCGGAAGTGCTGTTCTTGCGCGGCGATGCTTACCTGGCAGTTGGTGACCAGACCAGCGCGATTGCCGATTTCACGCAGGCAATTGAGCTTGCACCCGGTTGGGGGCTGCTCTATGCGCGTCGCTCACAGGCGAACGCCGAAACTGGCAATTATGAAGCAGCAATTGCTGACGCCACTGCTGCGATTGCGCTCGAACCGGATAACGCCGCCTTTTACAGCCAGCGTGGCTGGGTTTACTTTGGGGTTGGGGATATGCAGTCCGCACTGGATGATTTTTCGAGGGCGATGGAACTTGACCACAGGAATCCTGAGTATCCCGGCGCGCGTGCCGCTGCGTATTCCTACCTGGGCGACTATCAGCGTGCTGTCAACGATTATTCCCGTGCGATTATTCTTGCGCCGATGTCTGAAGTCTTTAGCTATTACATTGGGCGCGGATGGGCGTACTACTATCTCGGTGATCAGGACAACCATGCAATTGCGGATTTTAGCCGTGCCATCCAATTCGGTCCTGATGACTACCGCGTCCGTGATGCTTATGTCGGGCGCGCCTACGTTTATGGGCGGCAGGGTGAAGGCGAACTGGCAGTCGCGGAATTGACCGAGGCGATTCGTGTAGACCCTGGCAATCCGTATGCCTATGCTGAGCGTGGGTGGATGTCCCTGGCGTATGGTGATTATGCCAGCGCGCGCGATGATTTCAGCACTGCCATTGCCATGTATCCTGAAGAACCTGATTTTTACAATGGGCGCGGCGACGCCTATATGGGGCTGGAGTTGTACGAAAACGCGCTGGCGGATTACGACCGTGCACTTGCGATGGCTCCGGAAAATCCGCTCTGGTGGGTCGCACGCGGCTGGGCATACCTGTCGCTGGGCGATCACGAAGCGGCGCTGGCGGATTTTAATCAAGCGCTGGAGTTGGACGAGAATTTTACAGACGCTTACTTCGCGCGTGGCGAGGCGTTTTACGTGCTGGAACGCTTCGACGAAGCGCTGGATAGCTACCGGATATACCTTCAATTGGGGGGTGACCCGGCGCTGGTCGAAGACCGTATTGCTGAGCTGGAAGGGCGTTGAGAGTGTGAATGGCGAGGGACATCTGGTTGTCCCTCGCCGCCATCTGCCTGCTACGCCAACGTCATCACCAGCCACTACCAGATGCGCCCCATATTCACGAATCACTCCATAATATTGTATCGGGTATTCTAAGCACCAACGCTGGCAAATCTACCAAACGGGTTCGCGCGGCTGAGTAAAAGTGTGCTCGCACAGTTCCACTGCCTGGTGGGCGCGTTTCGCACTTTGGCGTAGCCGCTTTTGTACTTTCTTCCCCACGTTGTCACACGACGTGCCTTTCGGTGCGTTATCCCGCTGTGCCGCAGCACACAGAATCTCCCACTCATTATTAAGGACAAACTGCTGCATGGGGTTGGGCGCTAAGTTTTCGATTACCGCTGAAGCACGCTGAGATGCCACGATCGTCTACCCACCGTGCCGAATTGCTTGACAGCGCCAACAATCTCATCTAGAATATCTTCAAATGATGAACATAATTTCAGTTATTGAACATATGCTCAAAAATGATTTGAACCACCGTGATATTTGCCCAACCAGGATAATTTCCCACACGAAGTACACGCCGCGTGGAAGCTTCGCCTATAGCTCGTCTGTTATCCAGCCAGGCAGTTGCCGGTTGGTACGTTAATCCAAAGGAGGCGCCCTCATCAAGAAACCGTATTGACACGCGAACATCCGGTAGCGCCCGTGCACAAGAATATGAAAGGTAAACCATGAAAAAGCTTCTCTCACTCGTCTTTGTCATCAGCCTGCTTACGCTTACACTGGGGGCAGTCGCCGCTGTTGCGCAAGACCCAATCACCATTTGTTTTGCTTTCCAGGATCTTGAAACCGAATTCTGGGTTGCCGGACACAGAGCCATCACCGGCACACTGGCAGAACGCGGCATTCAGGTAATTGAGGTCAACGCCAATGAAGATGCCAACCGCCAGTTGGAGCAGGTGCGTGATTGCATCGCGCAGGGTGTTGACGGCATCATCATCATCCCGCAGGACGGCGAAAGTGCCGTAACCATTGTCCGCGAAGCCCAGTCGGCTGATGTGCCGATTGCTGTGTTCAATCGCCCACCTTCGGATCTGAGCGCAGGCATTGTGGTCGTGGCGGATAACGAAACCATCGCTCAGCAGGCAGTCGAATTCATGGCGCAGAAGGCAATCGGGCGCTTTGAAGTCACTGGTGAGCGTATCACCCCGCTAATCATGGTCGGCGATCTTGGTGACCCGAATGCTGTGGGACGCCGCGACGGCTTCTACAATGTTATCGAGAAATACCCCTGGCTGTTCAACACCCCGATTGAAGTCGCTACTGAGTGGGATGCCGCCACCGCGCTGGCAAACCTCGAAGCTGCCATCACTGCGAATCCTGACGTGGACTTCCTGTTCACCTCGTCTGACTTCCTGTTCCCGACCATTCGCTCCGTGCTTGAACCGCGCGGCATGTGGGTGCCT
>DAOTWP010000098.1:0-38451 GCA_034435675.1 Anaerolineae bacterium | reverse complement strand
CTAACCTCACTTCGGTCAGCACAATTCTGCTGTCCAGTCCCACGCCGCTGCGCGGGATGGGCGGTGGCGGTGCCCCGGCGACTGCTTCACCCGCGCCCCGGCATGCTACGTTGTTCATTCCTGGCGTGGGCATCTCCGCCGCAATCATCACCGCCTTTCTGGACGGCGAAAGCTGGAATGTCAGCCAGCTTGGCGGGAATGTTGGGCATTTGCAGGGCACGGCATGGCTGGGCACGCCGGGCAATCTGGTGTTGGCGGGGCATGTCACCCTGCGTGACGGCAGCCGGGGCATCTTTGCGGCGATTGCCGAAATGCAGCCCGGTGACAGCGTATACATCATTGAGGACGATGTCGAATGGCATTATCAGGTGGTGGAGCGCCGGAATGTCGCGCCAAATGATCTGAGTGTACTCTATCCCACCGAAGCCCCTGAGCTTACCCTGATCACCTGTGACAGCTACGACTTTTTCAGCGACAGCTATTTAGAGCGCGTTGTCGTGCAGGCGCGTTGGGTTCCACCGCAATGATCGTCGAGGAACGGCGAGGGCTTCTCGGCGCGCTGCGCATGCTTCTGCTGCGGGTATTCTGGTATGTCCACCCGGCGGTAGTGCTGGTCTTTGCGGTGTCCCCGGCAGTATGTTTACAAACGCTGCTGCTGGCGGCAAAACCCAGCACGCGGCGGCTGCACCTGCGTGACCTGTTCGCGGGGGGGCGGCGCTACGACGTGCGCCCGCGCGAAAGCAGCTTCACAATCACCACGACGCACAGTGTGCGCTGGCGCTATCGTGTGCGCACTGGCGGCGTCACGCTGATGTTCGGCGCGCTGGACACGCCCGGCGCTGAACTGACCCGTGTGCGGCTGCGGGTGCGCATTCGCCTGCTGTATCTGCTGGACGTCTTTCTGGTGCCCACGTTTGTCGCCTCGATTATCGTCTTTATGGACTGGGCAGCGTGGCTGATTGTGCTGCTGGTGGCGGCGCTGTACACCCTGTCATGGCTGGGGCATTACTACAACGCGCGGCTGGAGGCGAACGAGCTGGTCTTTTTTGTACAGAAGGCGCTGGAAGACTACGTGCCGCAGGCAGCGCCCGCGCTGGGGGCACAGTCGCCCGGTGTCACCTATGACCGCGACTTCGCGCAGGTCTGGCAGCGTTACTACGAAGAACAGGTTGGCGAAGAAGCGGCTTCGGAACAGCAGCCACCGCACGCTTAAAACGCGGGCGGGCATACCCGCTGCACGCCGGGTGCAAAACGCGGGGCATCCGGCAGGAGATGCCCATCAAACATACCTGTTAGGGGCGAGGTCTGCGACCCGCCCCTGCATCCGACATTTTCAGTCTGGTTGTACTAACCGCATTGCAGGAAGCCCGCGTTGTTGAACCGGTTCGGGTTGTTGATCGGCTCAAACGTGCAGAAGGCGCCCTCCTGGATGATCATCGCGGCGACCAGCGGCGCGGCAAACGAGGTGCCAGACAGCTCATCCTGCCCGAAGTCGAACGGACCGCCGTAAATCGTCATCTCGCCATCCTGTGACCAGTCGAACAGATCACCCCGGTCCTCGTCGTAGGCGCTCACCGCGATAATGCCGGGGAAGCGCGCCGGTGCCAGCGGGTAGCCGTCGCCCAATTCCTGACGGTGATTCCCGGCGGCTGCCACCGTCACCACCGCGCCGCTGCCCCAGATCATCTGCGTGTACGCCGTGTACACCGGCGCGAGCAGTTGCAGGTAATCCAGCTCGAACTCATCGGCAAGCACTGTCGTTACTTCCCACGGGTCGCCATTTGCCGCGAAACGCTGCCGAATCTGCTCAAACGCCGCATAGCTGCGTTCCAGCCCGCCGTCGTCACGTGCATCGCGCGGCAGCGTGTTAAACAGCGTGCTCGCCGGGATGATCTCCAGCAGCGCATCGCCGTATTCCGGATAATCGATGGCGAAGTCCTGCACACTGAAGCTGTACTCATCCAGGTAACAGGGCACCAGCCCAAAACTCATGTTCAGCACGATGCGCGTGTAACCGACATCCACCAGCTCGACGATGCGTTCACCTGTCTGGCGGGCGATTTCGCGCGTGTCGAAGCCGGCATCGAACAGGTCAATGGTTTCGATGTCCACAAAGCCGGGCACAACCTCCGCCATCAGATCGCTGACATAGTCGCCGTGTGTCCGCGCCAGTTCTATGCCGGTGGTGAAGTCGTCAATGACGATGACGGCTGTTGGCTCGCCGTCCTGCCGGGCGGGCATTGCCGGCTGCGGAAAGCCCGACCAGCCCGGAATGCGCTTGCGCACGATACTGCCACGCGCCTGCCCGACCAGATGGTACGAGGTCACCGCGCAGTTACTGCCGCTTCTGGTGCCGCCGCCACCTCCGCCGCCGCTGCCCTGTTCATTTTCAAGGATCAGCAGAAAATCGCCGCTGCCATCGAAGCGCGTGGCAACAATCGTATAAACGTCGTCATCGGGCAGGCGCACACTGATTTGCGCATTGAGGTCGCCGGCACTGTCATCGTCACGGGCGATTTCGCGCCCATCGGACGCCAGCAGAATCAGATAGGGGTCAAACGTATCGCTGGTGTCAAGCAGCGTAATCACGACCTGATCGCCGCGGCTGGCGTTGAAGTTAAAATACACTTCCGGCTGTCTGTCGCTGATCGAACCTTCTACACTGTCGCCGTAACCCAGCTCACCCCCAGATGCGCCCCCCCCACCGCCCTGCCGTGAGCCTGGCGCGCCTTCCAGCACGAGCAAAAACTGTCCACTGCCGCTGAAGCGCGTGGCGACGATGACATAGGTATCATCGGCAGGCAGTGTCAGGCTGATCTGTGCATCCAGATTGCCCGCACTGTCGTCATCGCTGGCGAGTTCGCGCCCGTTGGAGGTCTGTAGAATCAGATAGGGATCGAAGCTGTCGCTGATGTCAAGCATCGTAATCACGACAGTATCGCCAGCGCGCCCGAAGAAGGTGAAGTAAACTTCGGGCTGTCTTTCGCTGATTTCGCCCTCAACTGTATCGCCATAACGCAGTTCAGCAAACCGCTGCGCCGTAAACCGCTGCGCCACCACGCGCTGCACGGAAGTCTGAAGAAGCAGCAGCAGCGCTGCAAACAGCAGCACAAACAGCGCCGTGCCGATCCACCGCCGGTAAAAGGATCGCCTGAACCTGAACACCATGCCAGTTCCTTTCTCGCATTTTTACTCAGCAGCGCTGTGCAGATTGTCATCCGCAGCAGCAGCTATTCAAGCAGTGAATACTTGTGTTCCTGCATATACGCTTCTAACTCAGCCGCTGGTCCGGTGCTGCCAGTCTCGCGCCACAGCTTAAGCGATTTGTTCAGCGCTTCCTGTGCCTGCTGGCGCTGCCCCAGCGCCGTGAAATCCTCACCGATCGACCACAATGCCTCTGCCATGCGAATCAGGTTGGGCGGGTCTGCCTGCGCCAGGGCGTAGATTTCCTGATGCGTCGCCAGCGCTTCGGCATAACGTCCCAGTTCATTTTCACAGCCGCCGCGATTCTGCATAGCGTGGAAGTAAGTATCCCAGAATCCCTCGCGTTTAGCGATGCGCGCCGCTTCGTCAGCATAACGCCAGCCCGCTGCATGATCTGGCGGCTGGCTGTACATGGCATGGTAGCTGCGATGCTGCAGCACACGGCTGAGGGCGTCGAGGTCGTTCTTTTCACGCGCCAGTGCTTCGGCGCGGTCAAGATAACTGGTGGCATCCGCTTCGCCCTGATGAAAACGCACCATGCCCAACTGCGACAGTGTGCGCGCTTCGAGACTGGTATTTCCCATTCGCTGTGCCAACCGCAGCGCGTGCTGGTGAGCTTCCAGCGCCGCCGGGTAACTGACGATCAGGGTGTTATACGTATAGCCCAGTTCGTTGTAGAAGTGGAAGGCGGTTTGCAGGTCGCTGCTGGTCTGCGCGGCTTGCGCGGCAGCTTGCAGCAGCGCCAGCGAACGCCCCGAATGCCCGTGCGCGGCGAAGTAAAAGTCATCGCCGGTTGCCAGCACGCGCATGATGTCCACCAGCAGGTCAGGCTGCTGGGCGGTGTTTGCCGCCCCTGCCGCGCCCAGCAGATTGTTGATTTCCAGATCAAGCAGCGGCATCTGCGCGCTGTGCTGGCGGGCATAATCGCGGCAGACGCGCATGGCGTGCAGGCGCTTTTCGTCCGCTTTGGGCAGTATGGCGCGGCTGTAGCTGTACGCCAGATCGTGCAGGCGGTAGACCGTGCGCAGGGGGTCGCCGTCCGGGGCGCGCACGATGGTTTCGATCAGCCCGTTGCGGTAGAGCGTGCTCAGCGCGGTTTCGACCTGTGCCGGGCTTTTGGCGCTGTTCATCACCGCTGCCAGCAGTTCCAGGCTGACCGCCGGGGCAAACAACGCGCCGAACGCCTGAAACGCCTGCCGCGCATCCTGCCCGGCTCTGCCCAGCCCGCGCAGGCTGACTTCCAGCAGCGCGGCGACATTTTCGCCGTCCTTGTCGCTGAAATCGCCGGGGAGCTGCATACGGAACGGCTCGTCGGCAATGCGGCGCAGCAGGTCGCGCGGCGTCAGCGTGTCGTCCATTTCCAGCGTCGCCCCGGCAATACGCAGCGCAAACGCCAGATCACCGACTCGTTCGCACAATTCGGTGGCGGCGGGGTCTGCCTCCAGCGGCTGCCCGGCATAGTGCGCCAGCAGTTTCAGCGCGTCGGCACGGGCAAGGCGGCTGATATCCACGCGCTGCATCAGCGGGTAACGCTGGCGCGAGGTCACCAGCAGCGGCAGCCCGGTGGGTAGGCTGTCGATCACCTGCTTCAGGCTTTTGCCATTCCACACATCATCCAGCACCAGCAGCTTGACCTGCCGTTCAACCAGCAGTTTGTTGAGCAGCGCCGGGCGTTCGCTCTCGTCGGCAAGGCTCATGCTCTCCTGCTGCCCAAACGGGGCGGCAAGCGCCGCGAAGACCTGCTGCGGGTCGTCGCTGCCGGTGCGCAGCCACAGCAGCGGGGTTTCGCCTTTGTCCACCATACGTGCGGCGACTTCGGCAGCGATGGCGGTTTTGCCAGCGCCGCCAAAGCCTTGCAGCAGCACCGGACGTGCCGCGTCGCGCAGGTGCTGTTCAATCTCTGCCAGCAGCGTGTCGCGCCCGATCAGCTTTTGCGGGCGCTCGTGGAGTCCGGCGGTGTCGGTAATCAGGCGCGCCTGCGGCAGACCGGGACGCCATAACTGGTATTCGGCAATCCACTTTTCCAGCGATTTTTGCGCTGCGCTGCACAATTCTTCCGCCGTGGTGAACCAGCGCGCCGTCACCCCGGTTTCGACATCGCTTTGCGCGTCCAGAAATGCCTGCAAGCGCGGGTCACGCGGGGCGGCAGGGTTGCTTTTGATGTAGATGTGGCGATCCATGCCCAACCGCGTTGCCTGCTCAAATTCGTCAATCGTCCACTGTCCGTAACCGCTGCCAAACAAGCCGATATACAGATCACAGGTGTTCAGTTCGCTCAGATACACTTCGCGGGTGGTCTTGTTGCTGGCGTAGGCGCTGTATTCAAAGACCCAGGGCACAATGCGTGTGTGGTTGATTTGCAGCGTGGGCAGCAGGTCATAAAGGGCTTTGCGTTCGGCGGCAAATTCCTGCATTCGCGAGCTGACGAACACCGTGACTGGCTGAGTCGACATACAGTTACCTTGCTCAGTGGATAAGTAGCGGCTGCGACGTGGTGTTCGCCGACAGCACATATAGATAAAAAACTTACTGAATATATTTCATTTTAATGTTAAATAGGTTAAAAAGCAATCACAATGCCCCGTGCGCCAGGGTAATCGCAGGAAAAATCTGGCGGAATTTTGGGAAGGATGATCAGGGTATTTGTTGGGACCGGGACACGGTGCAAACTGCGTTTGCGCTGGCGTGTCCGCCACATGGATGCCCCGTCTATTGCACGCGGTAGGTTTAGCCGCCAGGAACGCCATAGGGTTAGCAGGGTTGGTCGCGGTGCATTGCGTCTGACCCCTCCCCAGGCGCAAGCGTGCAGCCAGGCGACTCGATTCCCCTCTCCATAAGTGTGCGGTAGCGCCGTGAAACGGGGCGGGGTTGGGGGGTAATGCACCCGTTCAGCAAGAGCAGTTGACAGATCGCTGTTAAGCGAAAGCAGCGCACACAGCGGGCATAGCGTTAGGGGTGTTCCTGCTGCTTTTTTGCTTCTGCATTACCGCCCGATGAATGCGCTAACCCTAACCCTGCCTACTGGGCAGTTGTCAGCATGCGTCGCCAGGTTTATAGTTGGCAGTATAACGTCTTTCGATTTGCCTTAAGCATGTGTGCATCGGGAACAGGGTCTGCCATGCAGCAGTTGATTATTGATACGGACGGTGGGATTGACGACGCGCTGGCGCTGCTCATGGCGTTTGCTGCACCCGCTGCCGCCGTTAGCGCCATCACCACTGTTGCCGGCAACGCGGTGCTGGAACACGTCGTTCACAACGTTGCCCGGCTGCTTGACCTGTGTGCGCAGGATGTGCCGTTCTTTCGCGGGGCGTCCGGTCCGCTGGTCGGAACACTGGCAACCGCCGCAGAGGTGCATGGCGAAGATGGCTTCGGCGATGCCGGGGTCGCGGCTTCGACACGCCAACCGCAGGCGGAACACGCCGTGCTGGCGCTGCTGCGACTGGCGAATGCTGCGCCGGGCGAGTACACCCTGGTCACGCTCGGTCCACTGACCAATCTGGCGCTGGCGGTGCGGCTGGACCCTGCGCTGCCGTCCAAATTCAAGCGCGTGGTCGTCATGGGCGGCACGATTGCCGCGCGTGGCAACATCGGCGTCGTGTCGGAATATAACATTCATGTTGACCCGGAAGCCGCGCAGATTGTGCTGGATACGTTTCCGGCGCTAACGCTGGTAAGCTGGGAAACGACGCTCAGGCACGGACTGGAATGGGCATGGTTGGACCGCTGGCTGAACACCAACACGCCAAAAGGGCGCTTCATGGCTGCCATTACACGCGGCTATGCCCGGCGCCTGCGCGCGCGTGGTATCCCGCACTATTATTACCCTGACCCACTGGCAATGGCGGTGGCACTGCACCCGGAAATTGTGCTGCTCAGCGACCGGCGTTACGGCACGGTAGAACTGCACGGCGGGCTGACACGCGGGCAAACGGTGATTGACTGGGCAGGCAAATTCCAGCGTCCGCACAATCTTGACATTGTGCAGGATGTAGACCTGCCGCGTTTTGTGCAACTGCTCGACCAGGCACTTGCCTGAACACAGCCGCCCGGCAGAACCGCAGCGCAACTTTGTGCCTGCCGCTGCGTAAACAGCAGTGGACGGCAATGTGAGAGTGAGTAACTTCCATGCGGGATGAACAGACTTCAGGGCAGTCTTTAGCAAGCGGTTTGAACAGCTTCTTCTTCCTGAATATCGACTTCTTCATGACTGTGTTGTATTTCGCACTGCTGGTCAGCGGTTTTGCGCTGGCGTTCGGGTTGTCGTTTATCCTGATCGGCATTCCATTGTTCGCATTCATGCTGGCGGCTATGCGCCGTATCGCCATGTTTGACCGCCAGTTGGTCACGGGCATTCTGCGCAAACCAACGCCACGCTTCGACCCGGACATACAGCCCCAGCGGTGTGACCTGCTGGGCTATATCATGGCGCAGCTCACCAACCCGTTCACATGGCAAAGCGCGTTTTATGTCTTTGGCAAGTTTATGCTGACCACCATGACTTTTTCGCTGGCGTGGTCGGTCTTCCCCTTCTTCATTCTCGAAGCGCTGATTCTCATGCCGCTGGGCATCACCAACGGGCTGGTCACGAGCGCAATTCTGCGGCTGATGGCAGGCGCAATTGACGGTTTCGGGCGGGTGCTGATTGATGATAATGCGGCGGATGCCCAAGCGCTGAAGCCCAAGCGCCAGTCTGGTTACTATGAAGACGATGCCACCGAACTGTTGGAAAAGCCCAAGCGCCGCGAACGGCTGGTCGGGGTGGATGAACCGGAAGTTGCTTATTACATTGACGATGAGGGCGAAATCGTGCGCTATGAGCGCGACTCGCAGCGTTGAACAGCACTGTAGACCCGCGCGCAAGGGGGTTACCCCCTTGCTCAGACGAGCGCTTGCTCGATTCAGCATCACGGCGCACCTTGCCGGGAAATTCGAATTGAAACTGAACGAAGCTGTTACACCCCGCGCGCAAAGGCTGCGTTACAATTCACGAAATTCGGTTTTTTCGTAGCGCGTCAATGAAACGACTGTTATTGATTTCCCGCTGCCCGCCGACGCCGCTGCATCTGGGCGATCGGTTGATTCTGTACCATCTGGCGCGTGAACTGAATGCGCGCGGTTATGTGCTCGATTTGCTGGCGTTCGCCAACCGCCCGGAAGACTGGCAGGCAGATTGGGCAGACGCCCCTTTCTTCAACAACATGCGCCTTTTTCTGGAACCGGCACGCGGCACAGCAGCAATTCTGGCGCGGGCACTGCTGCCCGCCCGTCGTTTCCCGACAGGGGCGGCAGGGGCATGGTCGCCGCAGATGTGGCAGGCGATTGGCGAACAGCTTGCGCAGCAACGCTACGACGCGGTGCATCTATTGGGCGGCGTGCAGGTTTATGAGTTCCGCCGCGCGCTTGGAACCCTGCCCGCGGTGATTGTGCCTTATGAATCGTACAGCCTGTTTCTGAGGCGCACCCGTGCTGCCCGGCAGGGCATTGCCCGCTTTGACCCCGCGCTGCTGCTGCGGTTGGCGCTGGCACGCACCTATGAACGCTTCATGTTTGCGCCTTACGCCCACGTGGTGGTTGTCTCGCCACAGGATCGTGAGGAACTGCTGGCACTGAATCCGGCGCTGCGCGTGGCGGTGATCCCGAACGGCATTGATCTGGCGACCTTTGTGCCCCAGCCTGTGCCGCGTGAACCGG
The DNA here is from genome assembly GCA_034435675.1 of Anaerolineae bacterium. Lineage (GTDB taxonomy): Bacteria > Chloroflexota > Anaerolineae > Aggregatilineales > Phototrophicaceae > DAOTWP01. The sequence goes on along the minus strand of DAOTWP010000098.1, from coordinate 29,553 downwards.
CGACACTGCTCTTTGTGGGTAATTACGAATATGCGCCCAATGTTGATGCGGCTATGTATTTAGTAAATATTGTGCTACCTCAACTACTAAATTCTTTAACAAGCGTTAAAATGCAGTTAGTGGGTAATGCGCCGCCCCCGGCACTGCTGGCGCTGGCGGGCACGCGAGGTGGCGTGCAGATCGAAGTCACCGGACGAGTGCCCGATGTGCGTCCGTATCTGGCACGCGCCAGTGCATTTGTTTGCCCGCTGCGCATGGGCGCGGGCATCAAAAACAAGGTGTTGGAGGCGCTGGCGATGGGCTGCCCGGTAGTAGCAACGCCGCTGAGTCTGGACGGCATCGCGGCGCTGGATGGTGAGCAGGTGCTGGCAGCGTCGGAAACGACATTTGCCAGCCGGATTTTGGAACTGCTGGCAGACCCGGCGTTACAGGCACGGCTGTCCAGTGGTGGTCGGCGGTTGATTGAAACCCAGTATAGCTGGGCACGGGCTGCCGATGCTTACGAACGCCTGTACGCCGCGCTGAACTGACCAACCCGCGCCATCCAGCGCCGTCGTGTGCGGTTCAGCACATTTTTTCCAAGTGGTGTAGAATCACCACAACGGTAGATCACTGCCGGTAGAGTCAGGTTTATGTGATGAATGACAAACGCATTGCAGAATTGACCGTGACACAGTTGCAAGCGTTGATCCGCCAGACCGTGCAGGAAGCGGTGACCGAAGTGCTGATTGAATTTGCCGCGGCTGCCGAATTTGACGCTGAAATCACTGCACGCGCGGAGATGACCGACTATCTGCGCACGTTCTTCCTTGACCAGCGGGGACAGCACCTGCTGCGGGAAATTGATCAGGATGATTGAGCGTGCCGCCCGCAGGACACGCGGGTTAACCGGGCGGGCTGGGGTGCAGCCCCAAAGCTGGGGTGCAGCCCCAAACCGCACCTTGCAGCCCGTCTGAATGTGCCCGACAATAGGCGTCTGGCAGATGTGCTGAAGCCGCGTGCCGGCGTGTGCGCCAGCATTCAGCCGCATGCTGTTCAACCCGACTGCCGGACGACTTATGCCCGAAAAACTCCCTCGCACGCTGATTATTATTCCGGCGCTCAACGAAGCCGCCAATATTGCCCGTGTGGTGGCACAGCTCCAAGCGCATGTGCCGCAGTCTGATATTCTGGTGATCAATGATGGCTCGCGTGACGATACCGCCCGCATTGCGCGCGGCTGCGGTGCGTTCGTGCTGGACATGCCCTATAACGTGGGCATCGGGGCGGCGGTGCAAACCGGCTTCAAATTCGCCGCGCAGCAGGGGTACACGGTGGTGCTGCGCAGTGATGGTGACGGGCAGCACGACCCGCAGGACATGCAGCGCCTGCTGGCAGCGCTGCTGGAAGATCAGGCGGATATGGTGGTAGGGTCGCGTTTTCTGGATGCAGGCGACTCTCAAGCGGGCGGCTATCGCCCGACAGCGGCACGGCGCGCGGGTATTGTCATCCTTGCGCGGCTGATTTCGTTGATCAACCACCAGCGTATCACCGATCCCACATCAGGTTTTGCGGCATTTAACGCGCGGGCGGTGCGGCTGTTCGCCGCTGTTTACCCGCACGATTACCCGGAGCCGGAAGCACTGGTCGTGGCGCATCGCGCTGGGCTGCGCGTGCGCGAAGTTGCCGTGACGATGCACGCGCGCGGCGGCGGCAAATCCTCGATTACTACCGTTCGTTCGGTGTACTATATGCTCAAGGTAATTCTGGCGATTCTGATCAATCTGCTGCGCGCGCCCGCGCTGGCGGCGGATAGGGAGAGCCAGGCGCAAGGGGCAGGAATCACCGATAAAGACGAATGAACAAGGGTTGTGCAGCCGGGTAGGCAGAGCAGCACATGGGAAACAGCCCGGCGTCGTGTTTACTCCGCCACAGGCATGCCGTAGCTCCATGCCTGTCACTGTCCGCACTGCTTCACTGATCTTTGCCACCCAATTATCGTACTTGCTGCTTGCCCCTTATTCCTGGTTCTAGAATCCCCCGTTTGCCAGCAGCAGCCCCAGCAGCAGCAGACCGATCACGAAGCCCCACATCAGCGATTGGTCGCGGCGGTTGACGGTGGCATGGCGGGGGGAACTGGCGTAAAGGCTGCGGCTGCTGTAGTAGGAAGATGTGGAATCTACGGAGCGCATGTGCCATCTCCTAAAAATCGGTACGTTTACCTTTTTTAGGTTAGCATGCGGATCGAAAGGATTCTGGATGCAGTGCCGCTGCCAGCCATGCGCTCGCGTGATGCCTTCCTGACGCTTCCCCGCCGCGTACCCAATTGTTGCCCCAAACTGCCCCAAACTGAACGCAGCGGCAGACCTTACAACAGGCACGGTCCCCATCGGCACACCTTGCAAGGTGCCTGACAAGCAGTTGTCGGAGGCGAAAAGAGTGCCTGTTTCTGACTTGCAGCCATAACAACATCTTTACAAAGCTGAAGGCGGCAATGCTTGCATTGGTTTACTTAAGCAAACTTTTGCGCTTCTGCAAGGAAATTTACGCTGATTTACATTTCGTTTACCTTGCGAAAGGTGAAGTTTTTCACTTTCTTTTCATCTCTGGCGGGTTTGTAAGGTAAAGGGTTTAGCTGAACGCAAGGCATGGCACATAACATGTACTTTGAGCTTCGGCGCTGCATTATCACCACTTTTTACCGCCGAAAAATGTCTGCAAGCCATCATTTGAGGAAAAAACGCGAATGGGCAACACAATGTACACTCAAGCAGGCAAGCGCGCACTGGACATTGTTGTCAGTGTACTGGCGCTGGTACTGGTGCTGCCGGTCTTTCTGGTTGTCGCCGTTCTGGTGCGCACAAAGCTGGGAGCGCCGATCTTCTTCACGCAGGAGCGCCCCGGCAAGGGCGGCAAGTCCTTCCGCATGATCAAGTTCCGCACCATGACTGATGCTCGCGATGCTGACGGCAACCTGCTGCCTGATGCCGACCGGATGACCCGCTTCGGCGCGCTGCTGCGCAGCACCAGCCTGGACGAACTGCCGGAACTGATCAACGTACTTAAGGGCGACATGAGCCTGATTGGTCCGCGCCCGCTGCTGATGCGCTATCTGGAGCGCTACACCGAACAGCAGATGCGCCGCCACGATGTGCGCCCCGGCATCACCGGTTGGGCACAGGTTAATGGGCGCAACAGCGTTGAATGGGAAGAGAAGTTCGCCATGGACGTGTGGTATGTCGAAAACCACAACCTGCTGCTGGACATCCGCATCCTGTTCGTCACGGCGATCAAGGTGCTCAAGCGCGAAGGCATCAGCGGCGAAGGGCAGGCAACTGCGTCCGAATTTCTGGGCAGTCGTGTCAAACAGCTTGATATCAAGCGCGCGGTGGACGCCGGGCTGACTATGCAGGTCGAAGCCGCCTAAAGCATCCCGCCCTTTGTGCGGGGCACACAACAGGCAATCAGCAGGCAGTGGCACACCCGCCGCTGCCTTTTGATTCTGCCAATGACCACCCTGAGTACAAGCAAATTGAAAATGTCGGATATAAGGGGCGGATCTCAGACCCGCCCCCTACGGAAAACAATCCCGCGAGATTTCTGCGGTTGTACCTAGTCCTGCTCTGCGCAAGGCTCCGCCAGTGGTCTGATGACTTAACAGCAGCGCTTTGTTATCATGATGCAGATTGCAAGTCATTTGCGCAGTTTTCCATGCGTTTTGCGACTCCCCGTAAGGATGCCCGGCAGCATCCTTGCTTTGCAACCACGTGATGTAGATAGCTTTTGGGGATAGGCTGAAAGGGCACTACGCTTGACCACTCCGGCGGCGGTTACAGCGGCAGACGGGCGGCATTCACCTGACCGCAATGTGCGCATTTTCTACCTGCTGACGATGGTCAGCGCCAGTGCGTTTGTCAGCGGCAACTGGATCTTCTTCTGGCTGCGTGTGATGACCTACGGCGAACTGGGGTTGGTGGATGCGCTGGTGTTCACCTATGGACTGCTGGCAGAAGTGCCAACCGGCGCAATTTCGGACATGATCGGCAAAAAGCGCACGCTGCTGGCGGCAATGTGGCTGGCGTCGATGGGTTGGCTGGTGACCGGCGCCGGGGACGACAAAGCCACCGTGATCCTCGGCTTTGTGCTGGCGTCTACTGGCTGGGCGTTTTTCTCCGGGGCGCAGGAAGCGCTGGTCTACGACTCACTTAAGGAACGTGGGCAGGAGCAGCGGTTCGAACGCATTATCGCCACCAGCCATACGCTCGGACTGCTGACGCTGGTTGTTTCGGTGCTGGCAGGTGGGGTGCTGTACAACCTGTGGTTTCGCCTGCCGCACTATGCCTGGGGCATCATGTACTTTATCGGCTTTCTCGCTGCGCTGGGGCTGCGCGAACCCGCTGTGGACGCGCCCGCGCGGGCGGTGACTCTGCGCACCTACACCCGGCAGCTCACGCGCGGATTTGTGCAGTTGTGGCAGCCCGCCCTGCGCGGCTACATGCCGCTGCTGTTTGGGGCGCTGGGCGCTTATTTCCTGTTCAGCTATGGCTTGATCGCCCCGGCAATGGCGACAGGCTTTGGCTTTTTCGCTGACGAGCAGGCGGTCGTCTTTGCGCTGCTGGGACTCGCCGGAGCCGCTGCTGCCAGCGTCGTGCCCATGCTGCGGCGGCGTTTATCCGACCTGCACGGGCTGGCGATCATCGCGCTGCTGCTGGTGCTGGGCTTTGCCGGGGGCGCGCTGCCGCTGGGCGCGTGGGGCATTCTGGCGCTGCTGTGCATTCGTGTCGCCGGGGGCATGATTACCCCTTGGGTAGCGGTGGTCATCAACCGCGAGATACCCTCGCAGGATCGCGCGACAACGCTTTCCTCTATGGCGCTGCTTGCCAAAATTCCCTACGCGGCAACGGCAGTGCTTGCCGGGCAGCTTGTCGAACAGGGCAGGTTCTGGTTGTTTTCGCTGGCGGTGGCAGTGGTGGTGCTGGTGTTTATTGGTGGCAGTCTCGCTGCCGCGGGCAGGCGCAAACCCGGCGCGCCGCTTGTGGCAGCGCCCCCCGCAGATGTGCCCGAATCAGCACACGGTCAGGGCTGAATCCCCCCGTAATTAGGGGGCAGATTGGCTGCATTTTCGGAGCGTTTTGGGTGTATAATAGAATAAACGTTCTAGATACATGAGGGGCGCGATGAAACCGAAAAACATCAAACAAATGCAGTCGGACAGCCGCCACCTGAAAGTGCGGCGCATCGGCAAAAACACCTTCAGCGTGGAAAGCGCCTCAGACCCCGCCACGCAGCATGTCGTCACGGTCATCTTTGACGCCGGGCATGTCATCCAGAGCCGCTGCAACTGTGCGTGGGCACAGCATGGCGGCGTGGCCTGTTCGCACGTGATGGCGGCGCTGGAGTATCTGGCCGATCTGAAGGGACGCCGCTTGAGCTTTTGGCTGACACAGGCAGATGCGCGACGGCAGAAGAACCGTATGTTCTTCCTCACGGGTACACGCAGCGTGCGCGAACGGTTGCGCGCAGGTGCGCAGAGCAGGTTTGCAGCATTCGAGATTGTGCCGGGTAAAAAGGCGGAAGCGCCTGAAGCGGATGAGGGAAATAAGGGGGTCTGGGTAACGAGTCGCAGTGCATAACCGGTTCCCGCAAGGGCGACCGGTGCTAAGGCACCTCCAGGGGTGCGCTGCTCAGGGCAGTTGCGCCCCTGTGCATCTGGCGGCGCGTTCTAAAGGTTCAAAGACACTGTTCAGAAGGCGCGGCGAATGGCTCAGCAACCGAAACCTGTTGGTTTGTCCAGCGCAACCAGCGTCCAATCAGCAGGCTTGCCGGAATTGACACCAAAAACCACCCGATGAAAAAGCTGATCATATCCATAACTTGCTGTGTCCCTAACCAGCATCCGCTGTCGAGCAGCGGCAGCGTCTTTGAACTGTGTTTTGTAGCTGTCTCGTCCCAGAAAGTCCACAGTTCGATGATTAAATGTATTTTAACAGGTTTTTATGCATTTTGACCATTACATTCGTCATGAATTAAGCCCCAATTTTTGCTTTAACATTTGTTGAAAGCACTGCCAGCACTTTGCCAATATTTATGTACCTCTTATACAATTTGCGCTATGATACAATGTGGAGCTGCAGTAGCCGGGTGTAAGACCTCCCGTTTACACTGCGTCCGTAGTGCGTGTTCAACACCATGCACGAAACTGTCAACCATTTCGTCAAATCGCCAGTTGATACTGTCAGTTGAGGTGAAGCAATGCCCCTGTATACTTATCGTCGTGATGATGGAACGACCTTTGAGATCAAGCAGAGTTTCAGCGACGATGCCCTTACCGTTGATCCGGTCACCGGGCAGCGCGTGGTGCGCGTCGTTCAGGCGGCAGGTGTCATATTTAAGGGGTCGGGCTTTTATGTCACGGATAGCAAGAGCGCATCCAAGGCAAGCCTGAATGGGAACGGCTCCTCGAAAAATGGCAGCAGCGCCGCTGGTGACTCCAAAACCGAAACCAAGAGCGAAGCCAAGACTGAGACGACACGCGCCGAGGTATCGCCGGCTGCCGCCGACTAGCGCGACATTTGCGGCACCCCGGTGCTGTATAAGCGGCGAAAATGTCGGATGTAGGGGCAGGTCTGAGACCTGCCCCTACGGAAAACAATCCCGCGCGATTTCTGTGGTCGTACTAGCTAGAGGTCAATTCTTTGGCAGGATGTCGTTGGATATCCTGCCATCTTTTATCCACGCTGCCCGCCGGCGGGCGTATCGCAGCCAGTTGACAGTCTGAGTATGACCAAGCCCTACGGTGTTGAGGCTTGGCTCGACCCTATAGAGCGCTCCCTGACTATCCTGAATCCCTATAGCTGGTGCCCGAATCCAGCGGTTAGCGCACCGCCGCGCCGACCCACTCCGCCAGCGCTTCGACCACGTAGCTGCGCTGTTCTGGCGTCAGTTCGGGGTACATGGGCAGGCTGACGATGCTCGCCGCCGCCGCCTCGCTGTGCGGGAAATCGCCCGCGTTATAGCCCAGAAACCGCATGGCGGGCTGCACATGCAGCGGCACAGGGTAATGAATCCCTGCGTCAACACCCTGGGTTTTCAGGTGTTCGATCAATGCGTCGCGGTTGCCCTGCACGCGGATCACATAGAGGTGATAGACGTGGCGTGCGTCCGGCAGGCGCTGGGGGATAACCACACCAGGCAGCCCTGCCAGCGCCGCGTCATAGTAATCGGCATGCGTGCGGCGCGCGTCGTTCCATGCTTCCAGATGCGGCAGTTTGGCGGCAAGGACTGCCGCTTGCAAAGCGTCCAGGCGATCCCCGTAGCCGATCATGTCGTGTTCGTATTTCGTGGTACGCCCATGATTGCGCAGCATGGCGATTTTTTTTGCCAGCGCGTCGTCATTGGTAACGACTGCGCCCGCGTCGCCATACGCGCCGAGATTCTTGCCGGGGTAAAAGCTGAAGCATGCCGCGATACCCCAACTGCCCGCGCGCTTGCCCTGATACTCCGCGCCATGTGCCTGCGCGGCGTCCTCAATTACCGGCAGATTGTGCCGCTGCGCAATGTCGAGGATTGGCTGCATATCGGCAAACTGTCCGTAAAGATGCACCGGCATGATCGCTTTGGTGCGCGGGGTGATGGCAGCTTCCAGCAGCGCTGGGTCAAGGTTGTAGGTCTGCGGGTCAATATCCACAAAAACAGGTTTAGCGCCCAGGTGTACAATCGGTTCGGCGGTGGCGATAAACGTGTGCGCGACGGTGATTACTTCGTCGCCAGGACCAATCCCCAGTGCCGCCAGCGCCAGAAAGATCGCGTCTGTGCCGCTGCTGACACCGATGGCGTGTTTGACGCCCTGATAGGCAGCGAAGCCGTCTTCAAATGCCTTGACTTCCTTGCCCATGATGAACGCGGTGTTTTCGACCACACGCTGCATGGCAGCGTCAATTTCCGGTTTAATGCGCGCATACTGCGCCTTGAGGTCTACTAATGGGATTTGCAAGAGCAGCGCTCCTTTTGTGGTTAATTTCACAAGCGCGGGCATTATAGCAGATTCCACATGCATTGAGAGGGTGTGTCCGGCGGGCATGTGTACCCGCCGCGATTATAACATGGCGCTGTGATTTATAATCAGGGTAAGGAATGCTGCCGCTGGTTGTGGCTGGCAGAAGCAGACTCTGGGAGGTGCTACGATGCCCGAAGCGCTAAAAGATCAGTTTTTCACCCCGGCATTCTATGATGATCTCGCTGCTGTGTTGGGCGAGCTGTATCCCCCGTTTGACCGTAATGCGCTGCTGGCAGCAGTTTATGATGAGCAGTGGGAAGAACGCACGCTGATGGCGCGCATGCGTCACACGATGATTGTGCTGCATCCGCTGCTGCCCGGCGACTACCGCACAGCCCTGGCAGTCCTCAAAGCGGCAGCACCGCGGCTGACCCGGCATGGCTTCGCGCTGATCGGTTTTCCCGAATACGTGGCGCTGCACGGGCTGGACGACTGGGACGCTTCGCTGCCTGCGCTAGAGCATTTCACGCAGTTGATGTCCGCAGAATTTGCTGTGCGCCCGTTTATCCTGCGCGATCCCCCGCGCATGATGGCGCAGATGCGCGCATGGGCGACACACCCGCATGAACAGGTGCGTCGGCTGGCAAGCGAGGGCTGTCGTCCCCGCCTGCCGTGGGGCGTGGCGCTGGCGGCGTTCAAGCAAGACCCCGCCCCTGTGCTGGAGGTGCTGGAACTGCTCAAGGATGACCCGGCAGAGACGGTGCGCCGCAGTGTTGCCAACAATCTCAATGACATCGCCAAAGATAACCCGCAGGTCGTGATTGGTGTGCTGCGCCGCTGGCAGCAGGACGCCAGCCCGGAACGCCAGTGGATCATCCGCCATGCGCTGCGCACACTCGTCAAAGCCGGACACAGCGAGGCGCTGGCGCTGCTGGGCTTCAGCACTGGCGCCCAGGTGAATGTGACAGCGCTGGCGATGAGCGCGCCCAGCGTCCGGTTGGGCGAGGAGATCAGGTTCAGCGCGGTGATTGAGTCACACGGGGAAGACACGCAGCGGCTGGTGATTGATTATGTGGTTTACTACGTGAAGGCGAATGGGCAGCAGGCGCCGAAGGTGTTCAAGCTGACCACCGTTGAGCTTGCGCCGGGCGAGAGCCTGCGCCTCGAACGCAAAATCAGCTTTCGCCCGATCACCACGCGCGTTTATTACGCCGGTGAGCACCGCGTGATGCTCAAGATTAACGGGCAGCTTTGCGCACCGCCGGATACGCCTGAAGGGGTCGTGTTCACCGTGCTGGCAGGGTGAATGGCAGCGGGCGTGCCGGCGTGCAGCCTGCCGCCCTGCCCCTTCAGCCGATGCCATACGGATAGATGCCGGGGATTGTGTAGATCAGCGTAAACTCGGCGACAGCCGCCGCCAGAAACACACCATCAGGGCTGAAGGCGAGTGTACTGATCTGCGCATAGGGAACCAGCAGCGTAATGCTGTTGAGCAGACTGCCGCCGACGGTGTCCCACAGCAGCAGCCTGCCCTCTGCTGTGCCGGTTGCCAGCAGCGCTGCGTCAGGCGACACCGCCAGCGCTGTAATCGCGGAATCATGCGGAAACCTGCGCCGGATGCTGCCCTCTGCGTCACGCCAGATGACTGTCTGTGTCCCAGCATCAATTGTGAAGTCATGGGTGGCGGGCGGTTCGTCTGTATTGATCAGCAGGTCGCCGCTGGCGCTGAAAGCCAGCACCTCAACAGGCGTCTGCGCGATGATCTGCGTCGGTGTGCCGCTGAGTGTGTTCCACAGGCGCACAGTTGCGTCTTCCCCGGCGGATGCAATGGTCAGGCTGTCCGGGCTGAAGGCAAGGTGTGTCACTGTGCCAGTGTGCCCACCGTCGTAAGCGGCAACCACCTGCCCGCTGCCGACCGCGTGAATGCGCAGTTGGTTGGCAAATGTCGGCGCGGCGCGGCTGATCGATGCGATTTCCTGACCATCGGGACTGAACGCGATGTCTGTGATTGGCGCGGGAATACCCGGATAGATTTGCCCGGCATAGTCCAGCGCTGCCTCTGCACCACTGCCCTGTACCATCCAGATCGTCAGCGTGCCATCGTCGTTTGCCGTTGCCAACTGCAAACCGTCCGGGCTGAAGGCAATGTCCAGTGCGCGGGCGGCGGCGTCTCGCGGTATGCCCAGCACGTCGTAGGCTGCCAGCAGTGCCCGCTGCTCCACATCCCAGAGCTGAAGCACTGTGCCCACACCCACTGCCAGCAGCGTGCCATCCGGGTTGAGCGCCAGCGCCGTCACCAGGGCGGTAATTGAACTACCGGTTTCCAGCAGACCGGGTTCGCGGCTGTAGCCCGGAACGGTCAGCAAAATCTGCATGCCGTCGCTTGCCGCCAGCACCGCCCCGTTCGCGCTGACATCCAGCGCGATCACCGGGTTAGAGGTTGACCACAGCACCATGAGCAGTTCGTTGCCGCCGCTGAGCAGGCGCACCTCATTGTCAACAGCAGCGGCAAGCACCAGCGACCCGCTGATGAACTCAAATTCACCCAGGCTCCCCGACGTTTGATACCAGCGTTCCGCGTATTGCGGTGTTGTAGTGATTGTCGTGAATTCAATATAGGGTGTGGTGAAGCCGGTGTCAGAAACCCATGTACGGCACAAGGCATAACCTAAGCGATTGCTTGCAGCGCCATCAGCAGCAGCGCCGGTTTCCACATCACAGACTGGACCGGCAGGTATCGGCGCGAAAGAATTGATCGCCGGGAACAGCCCCCTGCCGCTGCGGCGGGCAAAGAAGCTCAGTCCTGCTGTGCTGCCGATGATGATCCGTGCGCCGTTTTCCAGCCATTCGGGATCGGTGGTGAATAGCCCATAGCCCAACTGCCGGAAGCGCTGCAAGACTGTGGCGTTGCTCGTGCGGATGGGCGTCAGCGGCTCAAGAACGTAGGTGCTGTCGTAGCTTTCGTTGATCCAGCCTTCATCCGTTCCATAGCGAATACGCCACCACGCGGCATCTTCGGAACAGCGCGGACCTTCCAGCACATCAAAACGCACATAGGGTGGCAGCAGACGCAGCAGCGCTGCCCCATTCGAGGCTTCGGCATAGAGTTCGTAGAGCTGGTTGCGTGAAGTGAATCCCTGCTCACCAGTGATCAGGCGTGAGGGTGCAGCGTCGGGGCAGGCGCCGGTAATTTCCTGCGCGGCAGGGGACACAGCGCCGGAGAGGCTGAACAGCAGACAGAGCAAGAGCAAGCCAGAGTGGAGCAAGTGGCGGTTGAACATCGCAAACACCCTTCTTTGAGACTCCATCATGATTCTGGTTGATCTCTGTTTAGACACAAATAAACAGTCTGTGGCTCCGCGCGTGGGTTCCGCTAAAGGCGATCTGCCTGATGCCGTGCTGCCACCTGGAAACCTGCACGGTCTAAGAGGTGTATCCGGTAAATTGCAGCCGTTTCCGCGTAGAGGAGGATCTCAGACCCTCCTCTACAACAGCAGGTATGTTTTATTGGCATTTCTTGTCGAATGTACCGCTAAAACCCTGTGGCAGTGCCGCCTATCACCAGCCTTTTTTCTCGACGACGTGTGTGGAGCCGCTGCGGTTGAGCTGGTGTTCCAGCTTGCGCGCTTCCGAATAGTTGAGCTTGACGCCTTTTTTGCGCGCAACACGCTGAATCTCTGCGCGATTCCTGGAACGAATGCTGTGTGTGGTTTCGTCTTCCAGCAGGTCAGAGCCAACGTCCGCATAGACCGACAGCCCGGCAAAGCTGGTGCGTGTCGCGCCGACTGCCAGCCGCCCGAACAGCTTCCACGGTGCCAGCAGTGCCTGCCCCATCGCCGCCAGGTCTTCATCGTCGGCGGCACTGTCGGCGACACTGTCGGCGGCACGAACGGATGTCGCTGCTTCAGCACTCACCTGCTCGCTGCTTTCCTCCGGGCTGGTTTCGAACACGGCGGGCAGCACCCCCAGCACAAAGCCGACAACGCCGACCAGAATGTAGTTGAGGTCAGCAAGAAATTTGCAGCTAAAGTCAGTCGCAAAGTCCACGATTTCAGGATAAACGACCACGTTATACAGATGCACGCTGATGACTGTCCCGGCAATAGGCATTAGCAGCAGCGCCAGGGGACGGTAAACCAGCCCCAAAACAACCGCGATCAGGAGATTGGCGACGCCGACAACCGCACCGCCCACCGCCCCGACAATCGCGCCGCCCACTGCCGCGATCAGCCCGGCAATCACGCCGATGAGCAGCAGCAGCAGCAGCCCCAGCACGATGATAATCAGGCTGAGCAGGTTAAAGTCGCTCAACAGGGCAAACAGCCCTTCCAGCCCGAAAATGATTGTGCCGATGATTACTTCGATAACGCCGATGGTTGCCACCAGATAAATGCCCGCCGGGATGCTGATGGCAAGGCTTGCCAGCGAGCCAACCAGCGGGACGGAGTGGCTTGACTTGGGTTCGGGCGCGTTCTTGCGTTTCTCTTTGTCGCCAGCGGTGTTCGGCACAGCGGCGGTTAGGGCTGTGGCAGGCGCTGTGGGTTCCGCCAGCAGCGTCGCGAGGGCGACAGGCGGTACCACAAGGGGCGCGGGAGTGAAGCTCACCGTGTCGTCTGATAGATCGTGATTTGTCGACAGAGGCTGTGCCGGTACTGCGAGTATTTTCTGTGTATCGGCTGCTGCCGGGGTTTCCTGTGTGTCTGTGGCGCTTGCTGTAACCGGGGACATGGCTGGCTGTGTGTCTGCTGTGCCTGCGCTAACAGGTTGCACTTCTGCCTGTCGTGTGCTGCGGGCAGGCGGGGCAGAAGTCCGGGCTGCCAGCCGTGCGTTGACCAGCGCCAGTTTTTCCCGCGCGGGGGTCATGTCCGGACGCAGCGTGAGCACGCGCTCCAGGGCGCAGGCGGTTTTGCGCAGGTCGGATTGGCTGTAGGCGATGGCATACCACCACCAACCAGAGGCGTCGTTCGGATAATGGCTGACCAGTTTTTCCGCCAGTGCAATCGCCTGGTCATACTGGCTAGCCCGGATCAGCTCGCGCAGTCGCGCGGTGGCTCGGCTGACGACATCAGCCTTATGCGGGTCTGCCATGAGGTTTCCTCGATGCAGTCGATAATCTTACGCTATATAGTGAGTATAGCGCGTGATACTGCATCAGAACCCGTAAGCCTTCTGAATTTCTTCGTAATATCCGGTTTGTGGCGGATTGGAAAACCAAAGAGCCACCCCCGCAGCCTGCTGTTTGGCAGCAGTAGGGATGGCTCCGCGGCTTGCACGGTTAACGAACGACTGCGGCGCTTAATCGCCCGCTTCGGGGGTCAGCGCGGCTTCGTCCAGCGGCTGCAGCTGGTCTTCGTGCGCTTCCAGCCAGTGAATGGCGCTCATTGCCGCTGCTGTGCCCTGCCCGACAGAGGTTGCCACCTGCCGCCAGATCGGATCCATGATCTCGCCGCCAGCGAAGATGCCGTCCACGCTGGTGCGGTGGCGCTGGTCAACGATTACGTAGCCTTCGTCGTTCATCGCCAGTTGATCGCCGAAAATCTTGTTGTTCGGCGTGTGCCCGATGAAGATAAACACGCCGTCAATCGGCTTCTCGTAGACTTCGCCGCTCTTGAGGTTCTTCAGCGTGGCGCTGCTGACACTGCGCCCATCGGCAGCGTTGATCTTCTCGATGACTGTATCCCAGATGAAGTGCATCTTCTCGTTTTTGAAGGCACGCTTCTGGAGCTGCACCCCGGCGCGCAGTTCGTCACGGCGGTGAACGACGGTGACACTGGTGGCAAAGCGTGTCAGGAACAGCGCTTCTTCAACGGCGCTGTCACCGCCGCCAACCACAAGCACGTCCTTGCCGCGGAAGAAGAAGCCATCGCAGGTGCCGCAGTAGCTCACGCCGTAGCCGGTGTATTCGGCTTCGCCGGGCACGCCCAGTTTGCGCGGGTCTGCGCCGATAGACACAATCACCGTGTCGGCGGAATATTCCTCGTTGTACGTCTTGACGCGGAACGGTGAGCCGTGCGTGAAATCCACTTCGGTCACGGCATCGAACTCAAACGTTGCCCCAAAGCGCTCTGCCTGCTTCTTCATCTGTTCGATCAGTTCCGGTCCCCCAATGCCTTCAGGGAAACCGGGGTAATTGTCAATTTCGTGGGTCGTTGCCGCCTGCCCGCCAAGCTGGTTGCCCACAATGACCACCGGATTCAACTGGGCGCGGGCGGTGTACAGGGCGGCTGCCATGCCCGCCGGTCCGGAGCCGATTACAAGTGCGCGAACTTTCTTCATGGTGCCAAGCCTCTTTCAGTGTTTACTGTAAATGATAGCGCTAGTACAGCGACAAGATGAGCATGATACCCGATGCCTTCGCCTAGCCCTCACCCCCAACCCCGCTCCCGACCGTGCCTTCGGCACCAGGAGAGGGGAGAAAGCCAATTGCCGGGGATTTTCCCTCGCCCAGCCGCGAAGCGGCGTTCGGGAGAGGGGGACTGAGGGGGTGAGGGCTGTACCTGAGTAGTCAACTTGACCTTGTTCGTGTACTAGGGTTAGGATAATGCCTCTACCGGACGAGCAATGCCTCGCCCGTGCGGCTCAGATTCAGTCGGGTGTTACTGATGCCGCCTTAATGACGACGACAACTGGTGCGGCTGCCTGCTGGCGCAGCTAAGTGCATTTGCTTTGCTGGCGCTCAGCACTTGCCTTCGAGCTGGGCACGCATCACGCTGACCAGTGCCTCGAACTCCTCGCGGGTATCCGGATAGCAGCGGAAATGCGCTTCGAGATCGGGCTTCAGCGTGCTCAGGTCTTCGCCACGCGCCACGCGCTCTGCCAGATCAGCAAGCGCGCCGCAGTTTTCGTCACAGTCCATCGCCACAATCTCATCCCGCGAGGGTGTGGCAACAAAATCCAGCAGGTGTTGCAATTCTTGCTCGGTGCACTGCTGCGCCATAGTGCGTGTTCCTCTGTTGTTCGCCTTCGCTATAGTGGACGTGTAATGCGCGAGTCATCTTACCACGATCCGCCGCTGCCCGCGCAAATCCCGGTAATGTGCTATGCTGGTAGTCAGCAGTGGGTGCTGCCGGACACCGCCGACGTGCCCGGAAGTCAATAGGATTGGAGGAGGGCGACCCGATGCGTATTCGTTTGGCAACCCTGTTTGCATGTATGGTGCTGCTGGTGGTGGGGGTCGGGGCTGCGCCGCTGCCGCACCTGCCCGCTGTGCAGCTTAATGCGGATTGCACTGCGCTGGTGACCCGTGCGCTGGAAGCGCTGGGCAACAACTGTTCCTTGCTCGAAGACACGAGCGCCTGCTATGGCTATAACCAAGTGTTGGCGTCCTTCTTCCAGCCGCAGGCAGCCGGTTTCTTTACGCGCCCGGCAGATCGCGCCGCCCTGCCCGACCTTGAAACGATCCAGACCTCGCCGCTGAATCTGGAAAGCGATCAGTGGGGTATCGCGGTGATGAGCCTGCGCGCCAACCTGCCCAATACCCTGCCGGGACAGCAGGTAACGTTTCTGCTGCTGGGTGATGCCGCCGTGAACAACGATGTGCTGCCGGATCAGGCGGTGGCTGCGGCGACCCCCGTGCCTGTTACCACGCTGGCGCGGCTGAACCTGCACAGCGGTCCGGGGCTGAATTCGAACGTGCTGCGCCTGATTGAAGCGAACAGCACGCTGGATGTGGATGCCCTCAGCGAAGACGGCGGTTGGCTGCGCACGTCGGTGGACGGTGTGCCCGGCTGGATCAACCGCGCAGTGGTGACTGCCCCCGCCGAACTGACGACGCTGCCAGTGGTGGGCGAAACCAGCCGCACACCGATGCAGGCGTTTTACTTCTCAACCGGGGTAGGACAGCCGCTGTGCGAGGAAGCACCTTCGCTGGTTGCCATCCAGAGTCCCGACGGGCTGCATGTTGAAATGACGGTAAACGGCGCGACCATTCGTGTCGGGTCCACAATCACACTGCAAACCCTGCCCGATAACAGCATTGCGCTGACAGTGCATCAGGGTAGTGTGGAAACTGAGGTTGGCGTCATTGCGCTGACGGGCGAAACGTTGATCGCGCAGTTGGACGAGAACAATAATATCATTAGCTGGCTGTCGCCGCGCCCGGCAACCCCGCAGGAACTGGGTGTGGCGCGCACCGTCGGGCTGGCATTTGGTGTGCTTGCCGGGCAGCCAATCATCACCACACAAACCACGCCGGGGCAGTGCGCCGGTCCGGTGACGCATATCGTCGCGCCCGGTCAGAATCTGTACCGCATTGCGCTGCAATACGATACCAGCATCAGCAGCATTGCCGCCGCCAATGGCATCACCGACCCGACACGCATTTACGCCGGGCAGCAGTTGATTGTTCCCAGTCCGTGCAGCGGGTTTGTCAACGATTTCACGCCGCCCGCGGTGATTATCAATCCGCCGCCGGTCAGCCCTGGGCAGCCAGTTGTGCCAGTGGGCGGTGTGGACTGTTCGACTTTCCGCCCGACTTCCCCGCTGGACGGGCTGCCCTATGGCACAGCATCGTTCTTCTGGGATCCTGCGCCGGGGGCGACCAATTACCGGGTGACAATCTACAACAACGAGACGGGCGCGGCTCTGTCGTATAACACGGCAGGGACCGAAACGCGCCTCTCCGCCCCGGTCAATGACAGCCGGTTGGGCAGTGGGTTCAGTTTCTCGTGGCAGGTGACGGCACTGCTGAATGGGGTGGATGTCTGTTCAACAGCGCGTGTGTCCATCCCGCGTGCTGCGCCGTCAGAGGGCGGCGGCGATAATGGCGGGGGCAGCAATCCGCCGCCTGCCTGCGTGGTCGGCGCGAACTGCAACTGTAATGCCATCTGTGAACCGTCGTATCCGAACTTTGAAACGAACCTGACCTGCCCGGCGGACTGTCCGTAGAACACCTATACCTTAACTCGAACAAGGGGACTAAGCCCCCCTTGTTCAGGGCTACGGGGGGGCGGATAGATGCTGAGCGTGCGCAGCGCCAGGGGTAATTGCTGCTGTTTTGGGGTGCGCGGGGCGCTGTGTGTCCCTGCGCCAGTCGTCAGGCTTCTTCAGGGATGGCGCTGCTGGCAATGCGGGCGCCGCCGGCAATGCGGGCGATGCGCCTGCTGAGGTAGGGTACAAAATGCCCGGCGTAACGCTCTTGCACCTCCGGCAGCATCCAGTCACCGCCAGTAATGCGCTGGCGGCAGTGGGGCGACCCGCAGCGGCACGGTTCCAGCACATAGCTGAGGTCACCTTCCCAGACGGCGTAATCGCAGGTGATTTCTTCGCCGGGACGGATACCGCGCCGGGCAACCAGTGTGACGTTATCCGCCATCCAGACATTGGGGTCGCAGGCATGGTTGATATAATAATCCAGACCGCCCACCTGCGCGGCAAGCAGCAGATCTTCTTCGACAAACACATAGGAAAATTCCGGTACGCGCAGCCGCCCGGCGCGGATGTCGTGGAGCTGCTGCGCCGTGTAGAGGGTGCCACCCCAAATTAATACTACCTCCCCCGCGTGGATGGGCGCTGCTGTAAACAGTCCTTTGCCATGAATTGCGGAATCGCGCAGTTCGAGGGCTGGGTCAAGCCATGTTGCAGAAAGATAGCGTGATTGCAGCATGCCGAAAACGCCTCACCATCTACATGTGGACTAAGCAACGTGAACTACTGATCCGACCATGAAAAACCAAACCTGGAAAGCGCAAACAACGCTGCTGAATGTTTAGCAAGTTACTGTCGGATCAGTAATTAATCTTTTGAGATTATACTGGCGGGCGCGTGGGCGTAAGCAGTGAGTTTCGTCACTGTCTGGGGCTGAAAACGTTACCCGCTAACCGGGCGTTAGTGGGAAAGGAGTCCCCCTGCTGTTTGTTTTGCGTTGGCATACAATCGACCGTGCGTCAGGATGTCACCAGCCTGAGGTGATCGCGATCGTGATCGTGCAATAATTGCACTATCAGCAGGATCAATTCTGCGATACTATCGCCTGGCAAATATCCGATCAATCGCGCTACAGGCATCAAGAGCAGTCGAGAAACCGCATGCGGCAACCATCACCACGGCAGGTCATGCAGATCTCGCGTGAACTGACCACGGCTTCCCCTATAGAGTCCGGTCATCTACCGGTCACGGCGGCGCGCTACTGTCCTGTGCTGCGCGCTGCGGTAGTGCTGACACTGGCGGCTGCCTTCTTCCTCGAACTGTTCAGCACACCACCACATCTGCTAACCCTGCTGGGGTTGAGCATGGGCATACTGCTGGCGCTGCTTTTGCTGCGGTCCTGCAGCCAGGCCATGCCGGAACTTCAGGCAGTGCCTGCTGCGCCCGCGAAGGACGCTGTTGACAGCGGCACAGACAGTGATGCAACCGGTGGCACAGACAAACGTGCCGGGCATGCCAGTGAACAGGATGCGCGTCTGCGGTTGATGATGACGCAAATTCCCTCGCTGTTGTGGACGACAGACCGCCAACTGCATGTGACTTATCTGCTGGGCAGCGGTGCTGCTGGTCATGGTGGCGGGCTGATTCAGCTCAGCGGCGTACAGGGCGGCAAAAGCCTCTATGAGCTGGTGGCGGATCGTCAGGATCCGCAGCTTGTCGCCCATGAATATGCCCTGCAAGGCGAAACCGCGCAGTATGAAATGCACGAAAACGGCAGCATTCTGAACGTGCGCGTTGAGCCGCTGCGCGATGACAACGGCATGATCATTGGCTGCATTGCCGCCGCCCACGACATCACCCAGCGCAAACAGACCGAGGATGCCCTGCGCACCAGCGAGGCGCGTTATCGTTCGCTGTTTGAAGCCACCTTTGAGGCGGTGCTGCTGGTGGAACGCACCAGGATTCTGGATGTGAATCCTGCTTTTGAAAGTCTCTTTGGTTACCGGCAGGAGGAAACGGCAGGTATGTCGCTGATGCCGCTGATCGCGCCGGAGTCGCTGCAAGTGGTGTTGGAACACCTCGCCAGCGGCAGTCGCACCGTGTTCGAGGCGTCGGCAGTGCGGCGCAATGGCACGGCTTTCAGCGCGGAAATGCAGACCAAAGAAGTTGACTATCGCGGGCGCAGTGTGCATGTAGTTGCCGTGCGCGACATCACCGAACGCAAACAGACCCAGCGCGAGCGGCTGGAAGCGGAACGCCTGCGGGTTGAAATTGAGAAAGAACGCGAACTGCTTGATCTGAAGGAACGTTTTATCACGATGGTGTCACACGAGTTTCGCACGCCGCTGACTGTGATTTTGTCCTCGGCAGAACTGGTCGAGCGCTATTTTGACCGCCTGAGTGAGGCGCGCCGTCGCGAGCATCTGGGTAAAATCCGTGAACAGAGTCTGCTGCTCAGCGCGATGATGAGCGATATGCTCGTCTACAGCAAAATGCAGGCGCAGCGCATGACGTTCAAGCCGCTGCCGCTGGATTTGCGCGCCTTCTGCCAGAGTTTATATGACCAGTTCCAGTTTACCGGCGGCGACCAGCACGACATCCTGTATACCTATGACTGCCCGCACAACAGCTATCTGCTGGATGAAAAGCTGCTCCAGCATATTCTGGTCAATTTGCTCTCCAACGCGATCAAGTACTCGCCAGCAGGCACGCTGGTGCGCTTCAGTGCGGCGATGGAAGATGCCCGCCTCAAGCTGGTAGTCAGCGACAAGGGCATCGGTATCCCCGCGGAAGACCTGGAACGGCTGTATGAACCGTTCCACCGCGCGGGCAATACCGGCTACATTGATGGCACGGGGCTGGGGCTGGCAATTGTCAAGAATGCGGTGGACTCGCACGGCGGCGAAATCATCTGCACCAGCGCGGTGGATGTGGGCACGACCTTTGTAGTGCTGCTGCCCGCGCAGCCGGTGGATAAAAAGACTGGCGCTGGCTGAACGGCGTTTGCCCCTGCTACGATCCCTCGCCCACGCCAGCGGGCGACCACAGGCAAGCTTCGCCATGCAGCACCCACGTAGAATCTTTCCGTATATTGATCCAGCCAGGGGAGGCATGCCCCGCCCCTAAATGAAAATCTGATTTTGCGGATAGATACTTAATTGCTGTGGTCAGGAAGATAGGTTTTTAGCGCAAGGCGTGGGGCGTACATCACGGCTGCATCCCTAGTCTGGCAGCGGTTAGCAGAAACAGAATGCCGAGCAGCAGCAGCGGCAGCGCCGTAAGCCGGGCGAGGCGCTGCTGGAACTGTCCGCGTATGCCGGGTGTGCTGGCAGCAGCAAAATACCCGCCGCTGACCAGTGCGATCAGCCCGGTCAGCAGCAGGACGAGCGCGGTGTCGTTCAGTGCGGGCAGCGCGGAAGGCTGCACGACCACCGGGGGCGGCGGCAGTTCAATGCTGAAGGCAAACCCCGCCAGCAGGTCAGGATGACCAGGACGCTGCACCGTTACCCGCAGGAACCATGCGCCCGCTGTGCTCAAGTTTGCGGCATTGATCTCGTAGAATCCTCCGCCGGCGTGCGGGAGGAACAGTTCACTGCGCGCGGGGCTGTGCGCCGGGCTGTACGCCGGATGATCAAAGTGCAGGCGTACCTGAGTGGCATCGGTGACTCGCAGACCGGTGGCATCTTCGAACAGCGCAATCTGGAAGCGATTTTCCCCGACCCAGCCGGGTGAAATATCCAGATGCACATGTGTGCCATCTACAACCTGAAAATCAAGCACGGGGACTGCTGCGGGCGGGATGACCTGTGCCTGCTGGGCGGCATATGCCCCCCGTGCCGGTTCGGCAGAGGTCATTGCCCCTGCTGCCAGCAAAATAGCACAGGTCAGGGCAATCTCCGCGCCGACCAGCCCGCGCAGCCTGCCGACCCACACGCCGCGCCCCGTGCGCAGCCCGCGTACAGTAAGCAGCAGATTCACGCCTGCCAGCGCCAGCAGCGGCACAAACAGCAGCAGTTTGAGCAGCAGCACCTGCCCGTACTGCGTGCTGACCAGCGCTGCCAGCGACCCCACATGCAGCCAGGCAGCATATACACCTGTCACCGCCAGCGCCGCCACACAAGTCCGTGCGTAGTTCGAGAACAGCGCCGTCAGTAATCCCGCGTGTTGTGCGCGTGTATCGGAGGATTGTGCACTGGTAGGGCTGCTGCTATTGTGCAGCCGCCACAGCACCCACGCAAACGCGACCAGCCCGCCGACCCACAGTGCGGCTGCCAGCAGGTGCAGCCAGTCCGCCAGAATCGCGGTGAGACTGTCTGGCAGCGCCGCCGCATGGCTGAACAGGCTGTTGATCAGCGGCAGCGCCGTGCTTTCTGCCAGCATACCCCACAACAGGTGGGTGTCCCGCCATCTGCTGAACATCCACAACAGCGCGCCCGCCAGCAGCCACGCAGCCATCCGCGTCCGCCACAGCGTGCCAAAGGTCGTGTCCGTGAGGACCTGTGCCAGCAGTTCGGCATCGGCAAATGCCGCCAATACGCCGACACCCCCTGCCTGCGCGCTTTGCAGCCCCAGCAGCAGCACGCTGCTCAGCCCCGACAGCGCCCAGCCGAAACCCATCAGCCGGGGCAGCCCTGCGCCCTGCATCGGTATGCCCGCCGGCTGCCACACCAGCAGCCAGAAACCCGGCACGCCAAGCAGCAGCGCCAGCGCCAGCAGATCAAACGCCCGCAGGAGTGTGCTGTCCACAGGCAGCGGCAGCTCTACGGCTAAGACCGAGGTGGCAGGTGGGGCGACACCGACTGCAAAGACGAATCTGCCCTGCGCGGGATGTCCGTCCACCGCAGAAACCACGCGCCACACAACGGTGTAGACACCCTGCGGCAATTCGCCGGGCAGCAGCACAAGCTGCGCTGCATCCACCGGGTCTACCTGCGCGGGCGGTGTGGGCAGTTCTGCGCCCTCAGCAGCGTGCAGCGTGAGTTGGCTGAACGCCGGTTCCAGCGGCTCGGTGAACCACAGACGAATTTCACCGGGCACGACATCCAGCGCGGCGTTGGCGGGCGGTTGTGACCGGATGAGGCTGGCATGGGCGCGCGCGGGCACGACAGGCAGTGCCAGCAGCAGCAGCGCCAGCAGCAGCGGCAAACGGCGCAGGAGGGCAGACGATATCAGGGCGGTTCTCCGGTCAAGCGGTCGGGCTATCGCTTATCCACGCAGGTGACGGCATGACGTGGACGCAGCGCAGCATGTCCATACCCATTCTGATCGTCATAATGTTAGCGCGTGAACCACCGCGTGACGAGCGCCCGGCGGTCAGGCATCTGAACTGGATGTATGGATTGCGTGGTTCGCTGCCTACCGCCCAAAGCGCTGGGCGGCGCGCGCTTGCAGTTTGGCAGCTTCTTCCGCACGGTTCTTGGGCGGCGCGCTGGTCTGAAGGGCGTGCAGCAGCTTGCGGGTGACAAGCGCAATTTCGTCCACCGCCGCGTTGAACGCCGCTTCGTTCACCTGCGAAGGTTTGTTGAACCCGCTGACCTTGCGCACGTATTGCAGCGCTGCCGCGCGAATCTCCGCGTCGGTCACTGGCGGGTCAAAGTTGTAGAGAGTTTTGATATTCCTGCACATGGTCAGCCGTTCCTTCGCCTGTGCTTACGAACTCGCGATGATTGCGCAGGGCTGATTTATCGCCCCGCGCCGTGCTGTTGGTTTCCGCTGTGGTTCAGGCGCTGCCGCGTTCCGGTTGGTAGACCAGCGCGGCAACACCGGAACTAAACGCGCGCGTCTCTACAAGCCGTAGTTTGGCGCTGCTGCCGTCCTGAAACAGGCGCTTGCCTGTCCCCAGCACCAGCGGGTAAACCAGAATGCGGTACGCATCCACAAGGTCATGCTGCATCAGCGTTTGCAGCAGCCCGATGCTGCCGTGAACGGTGATGTTCTGACCGTCCTGCTGTTTGAGTCGTTTGATTTCAGCCACGACATTCTCTTTAATCAGGACGGAGTTGTTCCATTCCGCCCTGTCCAGCGTAGTGGACACCACAACCTTGCGCACACTGTTAAAGTACGGCGCGCCCTCGTCTTCGCTGGTGGGCCATGCCGCCGCGAAGCCCTGATAGGTCACGCGCCCCAGCAGCAGGGTGTCACTGGTGGCGGTTTCTTCACCTTTGAACTGCGCGATTTCGTCATTCCAGTATGGAAGTGTCCACATGGGACTCTCGGCAACACCATCCAGCGATGTGAACATTGTAACAACGAGCTTTCTCATGATCTGTGCCCCTTTTTGTTTCGCGTTAAGCCACCTGTTTACTATAGCGCGGCAGGTGCTGCGCAGTCTTGTACGAAAACGACAGCACATACCCGAAAAGGACACTGCTGTGAACCAGCGAAGAGGTTCACTCGTCCATATCAGGCGAATACGTTGGTCGGTACATCCTGCTGCTGAATTTGCGCCGGCGTCTGCCCGACAAAACGCTTCAGCGAACGTGTCAGATGCGGCTGGTCGAAATAGCCAGCTTGCTCAACCACATCAAGAATCGCTGTTCCCTGCCGCAGCAGCCCTGCCGCCTGCCGCGCGCGCGCAATCTGGTAGACAGCGCCCTGAGTCAGCCCGGTTGCCTGCAAAAAGCGCCGCTGCACGGAGCGTGATGACAGGTCTTTGTGATGTCCGTTCAGCGCAGCCTCAACAACGGGTTCCTGCACCAGCAGTCCCTGCCGCACAAGCCGGTTAACAAAGGTGTCGGCATTATTGAAATCCGGGAACTGCCATGCGGCGCCGTGCAACCAGAAGGACTTCTCTCCCGCTGCTGGCAGCATTACAGCGCTGTCTACCAGTGATTTCACCGGCAGATGGGGCATAAACACCCCCATGCGAAACGTAACGCCCAAGAACTCGGCATCCGGCGGGCAGTCTGCCAGCGAGGCTTTTGTTTCCGGACCGCGTACCGTGATGCCGGTTGTGCCGTTTTCGCGCCAGATGACCATTTCCCAATGGCTGACGGCAGCAGAAATAAATGACCCCGCGCGATCACTCTGCGTGCGCCAGATTAACTCAACCAAAGACGACTCAGAGGGTCTTTCGTCAAAGACGAAGTGCATATATTTGCCTCACAGGTGTCAGCAGATAGCTCATCAGCTACCATCATTTAAGCACATCTGTTCGTTTGAGGCAAGCAGCAGACGGCGGGTCCTGGCAGCGTGCGACTGCTGCCAATAGCCTACCCTGGCGGCGGCTGGCGAAAGACCGTGCGGTAGAACTGCCACGCTATGTCTTCAGCGCTGTAGGCGTTGGGAGTTTCCAGCCACCACAGCATCAGCCGTATCAGCGCGCCGGTCATGAACTGCCTGCTGCGGCTCAGAAGCGGAATTCGGCGGGCAGCGGTGGCGTGGGCGGCGGCACACTGGACGGGGCGAAGATACCGGAGAACGTGTAAAGCAGGAAGGCGACCAGTACCAGCAGTGTAATCAACGTAAAGACCAAGCGAGACAGGCGTTCGCGGCGCGCTTTCGCGCGCGCACTTGCGGATTCGTCCTCGTCCGCTGTGTCGTCTGCCTCGTCGTCGCGCGCGTCACCCCAGCGTTCGGGTGGCAGACGCCGGAAAAAGCGATTCTGTGTGCCGGGAGATGGGTCATAGGCGAACATGGCGTCGTCGCGCCACAGCACATCATAGTCGTCGGGTGTCTCGTCGTCGCTGACAAAGCTATAGAGGATGTTCGGTTGATCGTCATCAAACGGCGGTTCGTTGTCGTCAGGCGGGCTGCGGCGATCGTCATGTGGATCAGGCATTGCCGGGAGTCTCATTAACGGACAGGGGCGTTGGATCACAAATGGCACCCAGGCGACCACACGCGGCGAGACTGCGCCTGGATCACCGGCAGGGGCACAGCACAGACCATGCCCCTGATGCCGACTGCTGTGTGAATCAGCCGCCTGGCGCTGCGATGGTGTGCGAGCCAGGGCGGATAATGCCTTTCGGCGAACCGCGCCGAATTGCCAGCTTGACCTCGCCGATTGCGCGGGTCACTTCGATTTCGCGTGGGCAGGCGGGCGTGCAGTTGAAGATTGTGCGGCAGCGCCACACGCCGTTGGGTTCGCTGAGAATTTCGATACGATCCTTCGCCGCCTGATCGCGGGTGTCAAAGATGAAGCGGTGCGCCTGCACGATTGCTGCCGGACCGACATATTCGCCATTTGCCCAGAAACTAGGACAGGACGTGGTGCAGCAGGCACACAGAATGCACTTGGTGGTGTCGTCAAACAGCTCGCGGTCTTCCGGCGATTGCAGGCGTTCGCGCCCATCGGCGGGCAGCGGCGTATCGTTGACGAAGAACGGCATCACCTGGCGATAGTGGGCAAAGAACGGCTCCATATCCACCACCAGATCCTTGAGAACAGGCAGTCCGAGGATCGGCTCAACCTGAATTCTGTGCGTGCCCAGGTTTTTCACCAGCACCTTGCACGCCAGCGCGTTCACCCCGTTGATGCGCATCGCATCTGACCCGCAGACACCATGCGCGCAGGAACGACGCAGGGTCAGGGTTCCGTCCTGCTCCCACTTGATGCGGTGCAGCAGTTCCAGAACCCGGTCTGTGGGATCCACATTTTGCAGGGTGAACTCCTGCCAGTAGGGTTTGTCTTTACCCGGCACTTCCGGGTTGTAACGTTTGATGCGGAAAGTAACGTCCATCAGTCAATCCCGGTTGGTCATCTAAAGTAGAACTTTCGCTGTCTGAACAGGCGCTTGCCGCAGCGGGGGCGCTGGCTTACAGGCGAAAGTTCTATACAGGTCAGGGTTAATACACACGCTCTTTAGGCACAAAGCGCGGATCGTTTTCTGCCAGCGACAGGTCAACCTTCCTGTCCAGATTGATTTCGTAAGTCACCTGCCCATGCACATAGGGCGTTTCATCTTTCTGGTAGATCAGGGTGTGCACCAGCCAGTTCTGGTCATCGCGCGCCTTGTAATCTTCACGGCTGTGCGCGCCCCGGCTTTCCGTGCGGCGCAGCGCGCTGATGGTGGTCACTTCCGCCAGGTCTATCAGGTTGCCAAGTTCCCACGCTTCCAGCAGGTCGGTGTTGAACCTGTGTCCATCGTCATCAATGCTGAGGTCGTTCTGATAGCGTTCGCGCAGTTCGCGCAGCTCATTGAGCGCGGTTTGCATGTTGGTTTCTTCGCGGAACACCCCCACATTGTCCATCATCGTACGCTGCATTTTTTCCCGCAGTTCGTAGGCGCGGGACTTGCCTTTGGTGCTGCGCAGGCGCTGAAGTTCGGCAGCGATGTCTGCCTCCGGGTTTGCCGGCAGCGGCACAAAATCCGCACCTTTGACGTACTCGGCAATCTTCATGCCGCCGCGCCGCCCAAACACGACCAGGTCCACCAGCGAATTGGTGCCCAGCCGGTTCGCGCCGTGACAGCTCACGCAGGCGGTTTCGCCCGCCGCATACAGACCAGGCACAACCGTGCCATCCGCACTGATGATGACTTCGGCGTCCACATTGGTCGGAATGCCGCCCATCGCATAATGTGCGGTGGGCTGGATGGGCATCGGTTCGTGTACCGGGTCAACACCCATGTAGGTGCGGCAGAAATCAAGGATGTCCGGCAGCTTGGACTCGATGTATTCGCCGGTCACACGCCGGGTTTCGCCGGCTTCCGCCAGATAGCGATTGACGGTTTCCGGGCGCACATCCATATAAACGTAGTCCTTGCCCTGGATGCCGTTCCCGGCGCGCACCTCAAGGTAAATGGCGCGGCTGACCACATCGCGGCTGGCGAGGTCTTTGATCTTCGGGGCATATTTTTCCATGAAGCGTTCGCCATGCCGGTTAATCAGCACGCCACCTTCACCGCGCACGCCTTCGGTTATCAGGATGCCCATTTTGTAGATGCCCGTCGGATGGAACTGGAAAAATTCCATATCCTCCATCGGGATACCCCGGCGCATCGTCACCGCCGCGCCGTCGCCGGTCAGGCTGTGCGCGTTGCTGGTCACCTGCCAGCATTTGCCCCACCCGCCGGTGGCAAACAGCGTCGCTTTGGCATGGAACACATGCAGTTCGCCGGTGCCCAGTTCCAGCGCGACCACCCCGGCAGAAGCGCCGTTATTCATGATCAGGTCAACAACATGGAATTCATCGAAGAACTTGACATTGTTTTTGATGCACTGCTGGTACAGCGTTTGTAAAATCATGTGCCCGGTGCGGTCTGCGGCGTGGCAGGCGCGGCGGACAGGTTTTTCGCCAAAGTTGCTGGTATGACCCCCAAAACGCCGCTGGCTGATGCGTCCTTCCGGCGTGCGGTCAAACGGCAGTCCCATATGTTCCAGTTCAATCACGGCGTCAATGGCGTTTTCCGCCAGCACTTTTGCCGCGTTCTGGTCTGCCAGATAATCGCCACCTTTGACGGTGTCATAGGCGTGCCACAGGGGGCTGTCTTCTTCGTGGTTGCCCAGCGCTGCCCCAATGCCGCCCTGCGCGGTGCCTGTGTGGCTGCGTGTGGGATACAGCTTGCTGACAACGGCAACTTTTGCGCCGCCTTTGCTGGCGTAAAGCGCTGCCATCAAGCCCGCGCCCCCCGCGCCGACGATGATGGCATCATATTGATGCAGATTTTTCATGAACCGCTGACTCCTCAAACTCGCTCGTTACAAGCTTGCCACATTCCAGATCCAGAAGTTACGCAGTCGAAAGAACACTCGCCCTTGAACAAGGGGATTCATTCCCTTGTTCGGGGTTGATAGATCGCTATCGGGGCAGTGCTTAGCGCCCGATCAACCCGGCAGTATCCAGCGCGCCGGCAATCACCGGAACGGTCTCCTCGGTGATGGCGCTGACGCTGCTGACGCCTGCTTCACTGAGTGCCGCGCTGACTGCGTCGGCATGCCCATTAGAAGACAGGTCGGTCAGGACAAGCTGGAATTCTTCGACGGGCATTTCTGCCAGCACCACCCGCAGCGCGTTATCGGTCACCGTGCTGTCAATGCTGACCAGCAGCGCACCCCCGCCCGTGACCAGCAGCACCAGCGCGCCGATCAGGCAGGCATAGACCAGACCCCGCCGCAGGACAGGTTGGTGAACGTAGTCGGTGAAGACGTAGCGCAGCCCGTTAAAGCCGTGCGCGGTCACCAGTGCCAGCAAGCCCAGATCATAAATGCGCCAGAGTGCCACCACGCCAAAGAGCGTATAGCCCCAGCGTTCCAGCACAAATTCTGTCGCCAGTCCACTCTGGCTGAGGAAGGGGGTGCCGGCGATGGCATAGCCCTGCCGGGTGATGTCGAACACACCCTGGACCACATGCATCAGCGCCAGATGCCCGAACACCAGCGGGATAATCAGCAGCCCGCTAACCCGCATGTACGACCACCAGAAGCGCTCCATACGACTGCCGACAGGTTTCTGCCGTGCAGCGGGGGCAGCGGCGTTACCACGTACCAGCCCATACAGGCCCGACAACACCACCCCGGCGACGATAGCTACTGCCATGCCCACCAGAAACGGCAGTTGTTTGACCAGCACATCGCCAATCGGCATGACGTAGACATCCGGTTCGCTGTAGTGGTTGACCACGTGCGAGAACATCAGCAGGAAAGTGGGGATGCACACCAGCACTGCCGCGCCAATGACGACCCACGCCGCGCGCTGCTGGTACTGCCACCATTCCGGCTTGAAATCGAAGATAGCGATGCGCAGCCCATTAAAGGCATGGTAGACCACCGCCGCCACCAGCGCGAACTCCCCCAGCGTAAACAGCGGGGACTGGTAGCTGGCAATTGCCTCTTCATACAGTTCCGGATAAAAGACTGCCCACGAGGTATCAACAACATGCAGGATTAAGAAGAACAATACGCCCAGCCCGGTTACCCGGTGGAGGACCCAACTCCATTGCCCGATTGCCCCGCGATAGCGAAGCGTTTCGCGTATGGTGGTCACAAGGGAGGTCAAGGTGCATCACCCTTTCTGAAAGAAAAGCTTGCAGTGTGGAGAGAAAGGCTTTTATGCTCCGAATTATAGCACACGCCCCCGTGTAAGCCAACAAAGTAATCACCGAGTCATGATGAGCGTATGTGGTCGAGAGGATGATTGTAACGAGCACTGTTGCAGCCAGCCACAGAACCGGGGCATACAGCAGCGCACAGCGGGGCGCGCTGCCCACCAGAGAATATAGTTCTGTTGCAGGGTAGTTTATGAGCACAGTGCAGCCCGGCGTGGAGGGCACGGCGTTTGCCCTTACATCGCAAGCCGGTTTAGCCCCTGGTCGTCCAAGCAAAATGAGTATGCCGGGTGAAGTATGCCGGGTCAACCAGGGGGTTATGGCGTTTAACAAAATAATACGGAGTATCCGGTTTGGGCGGACATGCGGACGCAGTCGCCCTTAGCGTCTATCCGTAAACCCGGACAAGGGGATTATGCGCGTTAAGAAATTAATCAGGTTACCGCTGCTAGGGTTGAAGCATGCTTCAACCCTACGGAAAACGTTATTCGATTGAATTTTTGAATTGCATAATCCCCTGGTTCAGGAAGATCGGTTTACGGATAGGTTCTTATGGAAAAATCAATCAGATTGCCAACAAATGGGATTGATCCCATTGTTCATAACGATGCGAGGCGGTCTGAAAACTCTGCCACCGTTGCGTAGGGGCGGGTCTGAGACCCGCCTCTACGGGAGAAATCACGAGTGTTCAGACCGCATCTGAGGAGCATTCATTTTGATTTATCC
>DAOTWP010000097.1:0-12909 GCA_034435675.1 Anaerolineae bacterium | reverse complement strand
TGCTCATCTTGTTGGACTACTAAGTACAACCACAGAAATCTCGCGGGATTATTTTCCGTAGGGGCAGGTCTGAGACCTGCCCCTACATCCGACATTTTCAATTTGGTTGTACTTAGTTACCAGGCGAAACCTCGCGCGGCGGCAAAATCACCGCAGGCTTACAGGTTGAGCACTTCCTGCGCGGCGCGTACAACGGCATCGTGAATTTTGCCGTTGCTGACGATCATACCGCGATTCTTCGCCAGCGTTTTGCCCTGCGCAAAGTCCAGCGGCGAGCCGTCTACGTCTGTTACCGTGCCGCCTGCTGCATAGACCAGTGACGCCCCCGGCGCATGATCCCAGATCATATGCGGGCGGGTGCTGTGCATGCGCGGCAGTCGCAGGTACAGGTCAGCATCCCCGGCGGCGACCATCGAGTATTTCTCCTGACTGTCAAGCAACTGCACCTGTGCGGCACCAAAGCCCGCGCGTTCACGAACCTGCGCCATCACCGCGCGGCTGGCGTGGCTCTTCTCGACACTTTCGACCACACGCACATCCTGCGGGGCAGTGCGTTCAGAGGCGCGCAGGGTGCGCGGTGTGCCCTCGCCGTTCAGCGGGTAAGCATAGCCGCTGCCATTCTGCGCCGCAAAGATATAGCCGCCTGGCTGCGTCGGGTAGGTGGGCGCGCCCATCACCCCGCCCAGCACCGCGCCCACCAGCCCGGCAACCGCCTGCTGATCGGTGTCGCTGAGCAGGGTGCTGAACGCGGTGCCGCCTTCTTCCGCGATGACAGCGGCGGCAGGGTACGCGCGGCTGATGGCGCGGCAGAGCAGCGCCTGCGACCCGTAATCGGCAATCGTTACCGGTTCCGCGCCGGTCTTGCGGGCAATACCACGCACATCGTCCTGTTCCGGGTTGTTCTGCGCGCTGGCAATGCGGGTGTGCTGCACCTGCGCGCACAATTGTGCCGCCTGCCGCACTGCGTCAAAAATGGGAGTGTAATCAATAGTGATCATCGTAATGCCTTAGTGTCGATTCGTAAGCCCGTCTTCCTGAATCAAGGGATTACTCCCCGTATCCGGGTTGACGGACAGGTTCTTGACCCCGCGTTCTGGGTGGGCGCAGTTCTGCGCGCTGTTCACAACTTTAGGCGCTGGCGGCGCAAACTGCAAGAGTCGGCAGGGCGGTGGCGCGCCGCAAAAACGCCGGGTTGATCAGTCATCCCGGCGTTATGGTTATATAGGTTTGTTCCAAGAGGATCAACAACCAGCACACTACAATTGTCCACGAATGGGCAGTACAGCAAGCTGCCGATGTCTTGAGCCTCTGCCGCCGACGACTTGGGATCGGGAGAATGCTTTCGGGCGGCTGGCTTAAACGCGAAGGCTATAGTTCCTCGTCGTCCTCATCGTCGTCAAAGTCATCATCATCATCGTCAAAATCGTCATCATCGTCGTCGAGGTCGTCGTCGTCGAGATCGTCGTCTTCATAATCGAAGTCGTCATCCTCGTCTTCGAAGTCCTCATCGGGACCAAGCAGGTGATTCTTGTGGTTGGGCATCGATTTCGCCTTTCGAATGATCTTAGCGGAGCGCAAACTGCCCTTTCTGGTGGAGACACGCGCTGACCGGCGTCCCCGCAGAAAACTTTCGGCGCAAACTGTAACACAGTTATGAGAGATTAACCATGTCTTTTTAGGCAATTCCCCGGATGACTTTCAGCTATCGCTGACCGTCGTGTGTTCGCCGGTCTGCTGCCCCAGCGCCATCAAGCGCCCGCGTGCCATCTGAATCCACATGCGCTGCATGTTCACTTCCATGATGTTCTGCTCAATCAGCAGTTGCTGGTGTATCGAGGTGCGCAGGTCGGCAATCCCGATCGAGTCCATTGCCTCTTTGGTGTAATCGCGAAACAGGCTGCGCCCAACATTCCACACGCTCAACCGTTCCTCCCACGCATCCAGCCATTTCAGCACATCTGCCGTGTTGAAGCGCTTGCCCATAAACAGGAACTTCCACATCGCCTTTTCGCGCTCCTCGGTCAGCGGCGCGGCATCCGGCGGGGTACGCAGCCATTCATCCAGCACCTGTTCGCCGCGTTCTGTCAGTGTATAGATTTTGCGCGGGCGCGTGTCATGGGTCATCTCCAGTTCGCCCTGCAGCACATCAAGCTTTTCCAACCGTTTGAGCATCGGATATACCGAGCCGGGACTGGCACTCCAACTGTAGGACTCATCCTCGAAGTAGTTGATGATCGTGTACCCGGACTGCGGCTCCATGCTGATTAGCCCCAGCACCAGATATTCCAGTGTGGTGAACTCGCGCTCCATCTTCTCGCTCATAACCTATCGCTTCGTAATACATCGCTGTCGATATATTACGATTATACTGCTGGTCTGAACGGCAGACAATAGTGCCTGTGGTTACACGCGCCCGTAAACTTCGAGTGTTGCGCCGGTGACGCCGCTGGCAGCATCCGACGTCAGAAAGAGCAGCGCGTTCGCCAGTTCCGCCGGGGCAACCCACTTGCTGAAATCGGCATTGGGCATATCCTTGCGGTTGGCGGGCGTATCAATGATGCTGGGCAGCACGCCGTTGACGCGAATGCCGCTGTCTTTCAGTTCCAGCGCCATACTCTCCACGACGCGCTGCGCGGCGGCTTTGCTGGCGACATATGCCGCGCCATTTTTCATGCCGCCCAAAGCGGCTTTCGCCAGAATCACGCTGATGCTGCCGGACACCCCCTTGTCGAGCATGTGCTGTGCCACCGCGCCGCACAGCACATAAACACCGGTGGCGTTGAGCGTCAGCATTTTGTGCCACACGTCCAGGTTGCCCGCATGCACCGGATCGCCCGACGCATAGCCGCCCACTGTATGGACCAGGGCGTCCAGATGCCCAAAACGCTCCGTCACCTTGCCCAGCGCCGCATTCACACTGTCCGGGTTGGTCACATCCAGCACCAGCGGCAGATAATGCCCCGCATCCAGCGCAAGTTCCTGTGCCAGCGCGTCCATGCGCTCCTGCTGCATATCGACCATAACCACGCGCGCGCCCACCGCCACGAACGCGCGGGTGACGGCACTGCCCAGATTGCCTGTTGCACCGGTAATCATGACCGTTTTGTCAATAACCTGACCTATCATCTCTGTGCTCTCCTCTCCAGCCTGTGTTGCCTGATGTTAAGCTTATAATTGCAGCGCCAGCGGCACGGCTATTCCACCCCCGCGCAGCGACTCGTCCGCCGCTTCCAGCATGCGCACCACGCGGTAGCCGTCCGCGCCGTCGGTCAGCGGCGTTTTGCCGGTGCGCATGCACTCGACAAAGTGCTGGCATTCCGCCCGCAGCGGTTCGGTGGTTGGCAAGTTGGGGATGTGGACATCGCCCGTGCGGGTCAGCAGCCGGAATTCGCCATAGGCATCGGGAATTTTATCCAGCAGCACCCCTTTATCATAAACGCGCAGGCGTTCATCCTGGCTGACATCGTTGTAGACGACCATTTTGTTCTCGCCGACGACGGTCATACCGCGCGTTTTGTTGGGGTCCAGCCAGCTCACATGCACCTGCGCGACGATACCGCCGGGATACTCAATCGTAACAAAGGCGACATCTTCCAGCGTGCGCCCCAGCAGGCGGTAGCCCCGCGCGGCGATTGCTGCCGGTTGTTCGCCCAGCACATAGTTAATGATGCTGAAATCGTGCGGTGCCAGATTCCACATGACGTTAAGGTCATCGCGAATGATGCCCAGATTGAGGCGTGCCGAATAGAGATACAGCACGCGCCCCAGGTCGCCGCGCTGCACCATGTCGCGCAGTGCCACGACTGCCGGGTTGTACTCGAACACATGCCCGACCATCAGCACACGCCCCTGCTGCCGGGCGGTTTCAGTCAGGGTCAGCGCATCGGCAGAACGCATTGCCAGCGGTTTTTCGACCAGCACATGCTTGCCTGCCTGAAGTGCCGCCAGCGCCAGCTCAAAATGGCTGACCGCCGGCGTGGCGAGGACGATGCCGTGAATCTCCGGGTCTGCCAGCACCTCGCTGTACTGTGTGGTGGTCTTCACACCGGGATAGCGCTGGCGATTCTGTGCCAGCGCCTTCTCGTTGAGGTCACAGACGGTATGCAGACGGGCATCCGGCAGCATGGCGATATTGCGGATCAGGTTGGGTCCCCAGTAGCCGCTGCCGGTCACGGCGATATTGAGTGGTGTTGTGGTGTCGCTCATCGGTTCACATTTCTACAGGTCAAAGACAAGAATTGATGCAACAGTCCGCAGCACTGCGCTCAGCGCACAGCGATGCGGCTGCCTTCGCTCGTTTTTTCGACGACGATATGCACGGGGAAACTGTCGCGCAGTTCCTCAATGTGCGTAATCACCAGAATCAGGTCAAACTCACTCTGAATCGCGGTGATCGCCTCGACCAGCTTGTTACGTCCGTCGTCGTCCTGACTGCCGAAGCCTTCGTCAATAAACAGTGTGCGCAACTGCGCGCCCGCCCGCCGCGCCAGAAGCTGCGACAGCGCCACCCGCAGCGCGAAGTCAATGCGGAATGCCTCGCCGCCGCTGTACAGATCGTAGCTGCGCGTGCCGAGTTCGTCGGCAATTTCGATGTCCAGCGTTTCCGCCATGCCGCCGGTAATCTTCTCACGCTGGGTGTTCAGCTTGAGGTGCATGCGCCCGTCGGTCATGCGGGAGAGCAGGCGGTTGGCGCTTGCTTCCAGTTCGGGAATCGCGGTTTCGATAATCATCGCCGGGATACCATTTTTGCCGAAGGCAAGGCGCAGTTCTTTGTAGACGGCTTCATCATGCCGCAGCAGTTCCTGGCGTTCCTGCAGGCGCTGTTTGCGCTCCCGCTGGAATGCCAGCGCCTGAAGCTCCTGCCGCAGTGCCACCAGCCGGTTGTTCATTTCGCGTTCGCGCGTGCGGTAGGCGTTCGCCTCTTTGTTGCGCGCGTGATATTCCTCGACCAGCACGCTCAAACGCTTGATTTCTTCCTCGATCTGTTCAAGCAGCCGCTGGTCTTCTTGCAGCGCGTTTTCCAGCCGCACCTTGCGGTTCTGTTCAGACACCAGCGCGATCTGGGCATCTGCCAGTGATTCCATCGCGATGCGCAACTGCGTCTGGCGTTCCTCGTATTCGCGGTATGCCTCAAGCTGCTGCTGGGCGGCGGAATGACTGTCGCTGTCATAGCCCAGCGCGGCAATCTGTCTGTCCAGTTCGGCAAGCTGCTGGCGCACTTCCGGCGCAAAGTTTTCGGATGCCAGCCCCGCCTGCACTTCGACCAACTGGTCGCTGTCCTGCGCCATACGCCGGGCGGCTTCGGCGGCGGCGTCTGCCTGGGCGCGCAGTTCGCCGACGCGCGCGTTGAGGTCGGGCAGGCGCTTGAGCGCTTCGTTGTAGTCCTGCACGCGGCGCTGGTTCGCCTGCACCTGCTCATCGGTCTGGGACATCCGTTCGTTCGCTTCGCGGTACTGCGCGCGCAGCGCCTCGACCTGCTGCTGAAGCTCAGCAAGCAGCTGCTGGCGGTGGTCTTCGGTCAGCGGCTGTCCGCACAAAGGGCAAACCGCGCCTTCGATCTTTGCCAGCGTTTTTTCGCGTTCGCTCTGTTCTTTGCCCTGCGCGGTCAGGTTCTTGCGCAGCGCTTCCAGGCTGCTGCGTTCTTCGCGCAGGCGGATGCTGGTTTCCTGCAAGCCGTCACGTTCCAGTTGCAGCGCCAGCAGGGCATTGACCTCGACCTGCGCATTTTCCAGCGCGGTGTCGTCTGCCTGGGCGATGCTGCGCTGGGCATCGGCAATGCGCCCTTGCAGCGCCAGCACTTCGCCTTCCAGCCGGGTGCGGGCGTTGCTCAGGGCGGTTTCCTGTTTGCCGCGCAGGTCGCGCAGGGCGCTCAACTGCTTGAGCTTGTCGCCCAGCGCCTTGTCTGCCTGCCGTGCCTCTTGCAGCGTGTTGTAGCCTTGCTCAATTTCCGCGCGCGCGGCGATCATCTGCTCAAAACCGCTGATGCGCTCTAACTGCCAACCGATTTTGGCATTCACTTCTTCGAGGTCGTGCTGGCGCGCGCCACTCTGCCGCCGCAGGTCGTGCTGGCGGTCTTTTGCCGCCTCCATCTGCGCGGGCGCGTACTCGACCTGCTTCAGGCGCGCTTCGGCAGCGGCAAGCGCCTGCTGCGCTTCGACGTGTGCCTGCTGCGCTTCCGCCTCGGCGCGCTGCATCGCCGGTTCTTTTGCCAGCTCTTTTTCGATACCCTCGAGCTGCTCCTGCGTGGAATAAAGCTGGCGGTCAATATCCTTGAGCTGTTCCTTGACGCGCTCCTCGTAGGTTTCCCACTGCTTCAAGCCCAGGATGTCCGCCAGAATCTGCTTGCGCTGTGCCGGGGTCTTGAGCGTGAAGGCGTCTGCCTTGCCCTGCTGGAGATAGGCAGAATTGACGAACGTTTCATAGTCCAGCCGCATGATCTGGTTGATCTTGCGCTGTGTGTCGGCGATGCTCGGCTCGTTGAGCGTATTGAGCTTGTTGTCGGCATCCACCGAAAACAGCGTCAGCTTGGCGGAGCCGCTTCTGCCGCGTGCCCGCTGGCGCAGCACCCGGTAAATAATGCCCTCCTGTTCGAAGTCCAGTTCGACGAACATCTCCTGCTGCCCCAGATGCACGAGATCATCCTCGCGTTTGGCGCGTGCCTTGCCCCACAGCACCCAGGTGATCGCGTCCAGCAGCGACGACTTGCCCGCGCCGTTGTGCCCGGTCAGGCAGGCAAGGTGAATGCCCTCAAACTGGATCGTATCGGGGGAGCGGTAGGGCAGGAAGTTTTTCAGTTTCAGGCGCAGTGGCAGCATTGCGACTCTCTTGGCTGATCGCCACTAGAACAGATGTGATCAGTGTAGCGAGTGTGGGGTGGGTGTGTAAACCCTGGAGCGGCTCATCCGGCTGCCAGCCGCTCCAGTTCCTGACTTGCTAAGACGCATAGGGAAGCTGTAAGTTTTGCCTACACCGCAACCCAGCCGCCATTGTTTTGCGCGCTCTGGGCGGCGGCATCCTGAATCTGCTGGATACGCGCACCCTCCACAAAATCCGGCGAGCAGGGTTTGTCTTTAGCAATTGCCGTGACCCATTCGCGCGCCATCGCATCCTGATTGTTGAAGATATCGTGCATGGTGTTGACCATCGCATCGCGCCGCGCGCCATTCCAGAAATGTTCCGGAATGCTGATGTCGTGAATATCTTCGCCATCCTTTGCGCCGCGCACCCGCTGAAGCGTCTGCCAGTCGAGCATGTGATGCAGCGTACCGCCGCTGCCGTGCAGTTCCATTTGCAGGGTTTGCGGTCTGCCTTCGTAGGCGATGAAGCTGACAAACAGGGATCCTACCGCGCCGCTGGCGAAACGCACATTGAGCAGCGCGGTTTCGTCGGCAACCGGGTATTCACGCTTGTTGAAGCTGCCGGTCAGGCAGCTTACGCCGCTGATTTCGCCAAAGAACCAGCGTGCATAACAAATCCAGTGCGACCCCAGATCCGCCAGCACACCCGCCCCCGGCACAGAAGCGTCCGAACGCCAGCGGTAGGACTCCCGTCGCCCACCCCCGGCATACCAACGCATGTTCAGGTGGTAATGCTGCCCCAGATAGCCCTGATCGAGCAGGTGTTTGACATAACGAAACGAGGGCAGCCAGCGATACGTGAAGGCGAGCATATGCTTGACGCCGGCTGCCTGCGCTTTGTCCGCCATTTCCTGCGCCTGCGCGTAATCCAGCGCCATCGGCTTTTCACAGAGCACATGCAGCCCTTTGTTCAGTGCTGCCATCGTAATCGGGTGATGTTCGGTGTTGGGGGTGGAGACAATTACGGCGTCCACCGCGCCGCTGTCCAGCATCGCGCGCCAATCGGTGAAGTGCTGGGGGATGCGCCATTTTTCGGCGACTGCGGCTGTTCTTGCGGGGTCACGCCCGCACACTGCTGCCACTTTGCCATGCGGGTGCTTTGCCAGCGCAGGCAGATACATGCCTTCCGTCCATGAACTTGTTCCCACAATGCCAACCCGTACCATGATGTTTTTAACCTTTACTTTCGCGGCGAATCCGGTTACGCCTATAATGTAAACAATATCGGGCATGAAGGCAAAACAATGAATATCCGTAATAAGACCCTGCTGATTATCAGCGTTACCCTGATTGGGCTGATCATCCTCGTTTATGTCGCATCACGGGTGATCGTGATCAGCAGCTTTGTCCAGCTAGAAGCCGACCTGATGCGTCGCAATCTTGAACGGGTGGTCAATGCGCTGGATGCCGATCTGAGCGCTTTTAACCGTTCCAGTGAGGACTGGGCGTTCTGGCAGGACACCTACGAGTATGTGCTGGGCGAGAATCCCGCGTATGCCCGGATCAACCTGATTGATGAAACCTGGGAAACCCTGCGGCTGAATGCTGTCGTCTACATGACCACAACGGGCGAAATCCTCTACAGCACCGGCTATGACCTGCGCAACAACCGCGCCGTGCCGCTGCCTGCCAGCCTGCTGCCGCACCTCGGCGCAGACAGCCCGCTGCGCAACCTGCCCGACCTGCGCAGCGCCCACAGCGGCATTCTGCTGCTGCCGGAAGGACCGATGCTGGTGGTGTCGCACAATATTCTCACCGGAGATCGCGCCGGTCCAGTCTACGGGCTGTTGATCTGGGGGCGCTACCTCGACAGCGGCGAAATCGCCCGGCTGGGCGAAGCCACCCGGCTGTCACTGAATGTTTACACTCTGGATGATGCCAGCGTACCCGCAGATGTCGCGGCGATTCAGCCGGAACTGCTGGCAGACTTTGACGCCAGCGTGCCAGCAGTCGCAGCCGCGCCCGTGCGCACGCACACGCTGGATGACCGCACAATTGCCGGGTACGCGCTGCTGCCCGACATTTACGGCAGCCCGGCGCTGGTGCTGCGGGTGGACATGCCGCGCAGCGTCTTTGCCCAGGGTGAGGCGAGCGTCTCATACTTCCTGCTGGCGCTGCTGGTCAACGGGCTGGTCTTTGGCGTGGTGGTTATCGTGCTGCTGGATCGCTTTGTCCTGTCACGGCTGGGCAAACTCAGCAGCAGCGTGGAACAGGTGGGGCACAGCGGCGACCTGCGCGCGCGGGTTCCCACCGGTGGCAGCGACGAACTGGCGCAGTTGGGCGACCAGATTAATGCCATGCTCGCCGCGCTGGAAGTGTCGCAGGAAGCGCTGCAAGCCGCCAAAGACAGCGCCGAAAGCGCCAGTCGCGCCAAAACGGTCTTTCTGGCAAACATGAGCCACGAACTGCGCACCCCGCTTAACGCCGTGATTGGTTACAGCGAACTGATTATCGAGGAATGCGAGGACGCCGGGTACAGCGCCCTGATTCCTGACCTGAACAAAATCCACGCATCCGGGCAGCATTTGCTCAAACTGGTCAACGATGTCCTGGATTTGTCCAAAATCGAAGCAGGCAAAATGGAAATCGCGCCGGAAAATGTCAATATCGCCCAGATGCTTGCCGATGTGGTTAATCATGTTTCCCCAGAGGCAGAGCGCAATGGCAACAAACTGGTCACGCACATTGAACCGGGCATCGAAACACTGTTCACAGACCCGGTCAAGCTGCGCCAGATTCTCGTTAATGTTGCCAACAATGCCTGCAAATTTACCAGCGACGGGCAGGTGGATCTTGATGTGCGCCGGGCAGCACCAGACGGAGCACTGCTGTTTGTGGTCCGCGACACGGGCATTGGCATGACCGCCGAACAGATTGAAAAGCTGTTTCAGGATTTCACGCAGGCAGATGGTTCGACCACCCGGCGCTATGGCGGCACCGGGCTGGGGCTGTCGATCAGCAAACGCTTTGCTGAAATGCTCGGCGGCGGCATCACTGTGGAAAGCACGCCCGAAGGCGGTTCAACCTTTACGCTGCGCCTGCCTGCCTATACCCTGGCGGCAGCAAGCGCCACATCAGAAACCGTTTGAGAAGCCCGGTCAGCAGGGGGCGAAGTATGCTTTGCCCCCGACGAGGAAAAACCGGACGTCTCGAACGGACTTTCAGCGTAGTGTCTAGCCGTAAACCCGGACAAGGGGATGATGCAGTTTTCCAAAATAATCCGGCGTTTGGGCGGACGGCTGCGCTCAGCGGGCGCAGGCGCCCCTAAGCGCAGCGGCGTCCGCACTCTACACAACCTACGGTTCGTAGGGAGGACTCAGCGCAGCGCATGTCCGCCCTTGTTCGCCGTATTTAATCGTTAAAGCGCACAATCCCCTTGTTCAGGAAGCTCGGTTTACGGATAGGTTCTTAACCCCCCGCCCCGCAGGGCTTCAAACCGGGTCGGGAATCGTGACGGTGATGCGCGTGCCCGTGCCCGGTGTGCTGTCGATAGTCAGCGTGCCGTTGAGTGTGGTGATGCGTTCGCGCATGGATTTTAAGCCCAGATGCCCAGGGAACGGCTGTGTCGGGTCGAAGCCGCGCCCGTTGTCAGCAATTTCCAGACGGTAGCCGGACTCGTCCG
Organism: Anaerolineae bacterium; assembly: GCA_034435675.1. Lineage (GTDB taxonomy): Bacteria > Chloroflexota > Anaerolineae > Aggregatilineales > Phototrophicaceae > DAOTWP01. Next base: position 2,430 of record DAOTWP010000097.1, on the reverse strand, counting down.
CATCGCGCGCCAGCAGCAGCAGCACATGACTCGCCTGCGCGTGCTTAAGCGTGTTGTGCAGTGCTTCGCGGGCGATGCGGTAGAGGCTCTCTTTCACGTCCAGCGGCAGCGCCGGTTCTTCGCAGAACTGCGTTTCCACACGAAGCTGATGGCGTGCCTGCATGGATGCCGCCTGCTTGTTCAGCACGGTAATCAAGCCTTCCTGTTCCAGCGACTCCGGGCGCAGTTCAAAGATCAGCGCGCGCATTTCCGTCAGCCCGGCTTCTGCCAGTGACAGCACATAATCCAGCGGCTCGCTGACACGCTGCGGATCACGCGCCAGCAGCGTGCGCGCCGTGCGTGCGCCCAGCCCAATGCCAAACAACACCTGCGAAACGGAATCGTGCAGTTCGCGTGCCAGCCGGGTACGCTCCTCCAGCGCCGCCAGTTCGCGCGCGCGCCGTTCGGTTTCGGTGCGCGCCGCCTGCTCCGCCAGATACGCGCGGCGGCTGTTGACCACCGACGCGGCAGTAGGGCGCAGTGCCTGGAATACGCGGCGGACTTCCGGGCTGAACTGGTGCGGCTGATAGTAGGCGAAGGTTAACTGCCCCTGCCACTGGTCGGCAGATTTGAGGGGCACACCCACCGCCGCTTGCCAACCCATCAAACGGACAAATGCCTGCGTGGCGGTGTGCTGCACACGGGGGTCTGTGGCGTAATCCTCAATGAAAATCACCTGTTCACCGGCGGCGGCACGGCTGATATGCGGGAAGGTATCCAGTGTAAGGTGCCGTTCTGGCAGCCCTTCCGGGTCAATGCGCCCAAAGTGCCGCGCACGCGCTGCGACAAATTCTGCCGTGTTACCGTCGCGGTAGGTCAGCACTGCCAGATCCGCGGCGCAGTAATCCAGCAGCGGCGCGATGGCACTCAGAATCGCGTCTTCGTCGGTGGACTGTGACAGCGCCGCGTTGACGTTTGCCAGCAGTTCGGCGCGCTGGCGGGCGCTGGTCGTTTCGTTTTGCAGTTGAATGCGTTCCACTGCCGCCGAAACCAGATCGCCGATGCCTTCCAGCAGGCGCTGGTCACGTTCAGAGCATTCGCGCGGGGTCATGCTCAGGAACACCAGCCCGCCGGAGCGCCGCCCGTTGAGGCTGATGCCCGCGCCGCGCACCGCCCGTACATTGAGCGCTCGCCAGCTTGCGCTGGAGACCGGGTCTACACGCGGGTCGTCGTCCAGGTTGTCAATTGCCCACGCGCCATGAACGGGTAGTTTGTCCACCACCGGGAACGCGCCCACCGGGAAACGCTGCCCGCGCACCAGCGCAATTTCGGGGCTGCGCAGCACCAGCGCTGGGATTTCGAGATAGCTGGCGCTGTGATAATCGTAATCCTGGAACAAGCCCAGCAGCACCGCCTGTGCCTCGGCGTCTACGCTGGCAACGGCTTCCAGCAGTTCGTCAAACGTGGTGGCGGCGTTGATGGCACGCCCCACACGATAGAGCTGTTCAATTTCGCGCCGGGCGGCTTCCTGCTCGGATTGCAGGCGGACGCGCTCGACAGCAGCCACGACCAGATCGCCCGCACCTGCCGCCAGGCGTTTTTCGCGCTCGGTATAGTGCCGCGGCACACTGCTCAGGAAGTTCACCAGCCCAATCACGCGGCTGCCGGTCATCAGAATGCTGCCCAGGTTGGCGCGCAGATGCACCATGAGCGTATTCGCGCGTGTCGCCGCGTCAATATCGGGGTCGTTCTGGAAATCCTCGACGACCCATGCGCCGCGCTGCGTCAGCGTTCGCGTAACCGGGAATGCTTCCAGTGGGAAGCGCTGCCCCTGCCGCACGGCAACCGCCCCGGGGGCAGCGCTGCGCACCAGCGCGGCAACAATATCAATATACCCGGCATGGGGGAAATCACTGCCATCGTGCAGCGACAGCGTAACCACATCTGCCGGAATATCGAGCATCGCGACAGCGGCAACCAGTTCGTCATAGCTGCTGGCAGCATTGACTGCTTCGCCCAGGCGGTAGAGCGTTTCGCTCTCCTGCCGTGCCTGTGCCTCTTCCGCCCGCAGGCGCACGCGCTCAATCGCTGCCAGCACAAGGTCGCCCACCCCGGCGATCAGCCGTTTTTCGCTTTCGGTGTACAGGCGCGGTTCGGCGCTGAAAAATGCCAGGGCTTCGCTGCGGTGGCTTTTCAGGCTCAGGCTGGTGCGCAGTGTGGTCGCAATCAACGCCTGCACGCCGATCCCCAACCAGTTCGTGCGTGAAACAGCATCCAGGTGCGGGTCAGTGGCAATAGCGCTAAAACCCCAGACCCCCTGCTCCGGCAGGTCATCGCCCACCGGAAAATCATCAAGCCGGAAGCGCATGCCTGCTGCCAGCAGCACTTGCTCGTCCCGGTGCAGCATGGCGCGCATGTCAAAAAAGGGCTGCGGTTCGCCGTCAATGTCTT
>DAOTWP010000096.1:0-89811 GCA_034435675.1 Anaerolineae bacterium | reverse complement strand
ACAGTTCAGGTACTGTTTTAGATGTCATGCAGGGCATCCTCCGGTGAATCTTGTTGGCACAACTATTCTCCCAGATCATGCCCTGCTTGTCCTTATCTTGATGCCTATGAGCAGCTCATATCCCCAGCCCTTTTTTCATATCCTGCATCCACATCTCAAGCTGCCGGATCAGGTTGCGCAGTTCGGCGCGCTGCTCGGTATCGTACCGCGTGATGTCGTCAGCCGACAGGCGCATCAGGTCGTTGGCACTGCGGTTGAAGCGCGTCAATCGGTGTGGATGGTGCTGGGTTTTAGGCGCGGATTTTTTGATGGACTCTGCGCAAAGAGGGTCAAATGGTCCTTTATAGCCTTCGACACGCGCCTGATGACAGGCGGCGCGCACGGCGTCATCCGGGGGCATCAGCGTAAACAGGCGCAGCTTACCTTCGGTCCAGTTCAGGTCATCCGCCACAAGCCAGACGAAATCTGGCAGGCGCAGCAGCGCCCGGTGCTGTTTGAGCTGCTTGCCATTTTTGAAACCCATCGCATTGAGCAGTTGTTCACCTTTGTGCCGCGGAATGCGGAAGTCTTCACCGGACGATACCTGCGCATAATACGCGCGGTCACACGCCCCGTCGGGCACCAGCGCATCAAAGGGGCGGAATACCGTGCCGCGTTCTTGCTGCAAAATGTCCATCAGCAAAATGGCGAACTGCCGCGCTTTGCTGATCGCGTTGAGGTTAGCGCGGGCGTTATTCTCGCTTGCCTGCCGCCACACATCCACCGAATTGACTACGACAGCAAAGATCTTGCGATAATTCTCCGCCTCTGCCGGTGCGTAGGTTGTTGCCCACGCATACAGCAGGTGTGTTGCCAGCCAGCGGCGTTCGCCAGTTTCGAGCTGGTAACGATCACCACGCGGCACGACCGTTATCGGGTTGAGCAGCCCATCGCGCCGGATCGACGCCGCCAATTCCACGATTTCCAGCAGTGTCGCTTCCAGTGCCGCAGGTTGATATTCATCCGCCGGGTTTTCCGACTCAGCATCGGCGCTGAGCCGCTGACTCTGCTCACCAAGCAGCATCGCGGTAATCAGGGCATGGGCATATTCCTCGCCCCGCTCGTGATAAACCGTGTTGATCCACTCGTCAAATACACGCGCCAGATCTTCGGGTGTGTTGTCCCATTTTGCCCGTATGCCTGACGGCAGGGCGCGGCGCGGTTGGGTTGGGTCGGGCTGAATGCTGAAGATGTCTACTGCTTCAGCAACCTTGCGCAGTTGATCCGCCTTTGCCAGCTCAACGGGCAAGCCATAGGTAGCGGCATCTGCCTGCTGAATGGAAGGAAAAACAGTGGCTTCCCCTTCACCCCGGTTGAACACATCTGGCTGGTGGTTTAGCTGCTCACGTCGCCGGCGCGCCATGTGTGTAATGCTCCTTCTACTCGATCTACCAGATACCAGGCTTCTGCTGACGCCTTGCTTTCCGGCGCAAAACTAAACACCGGCTGGCGCATGGCGGCGGCTTCTGCCCAGATTGTCCGTTGAATGATCGGATCCCAGACGAGGTCGCCAAAACGTTCACGCAGTTTGCGCAGGTTTTCTTCGTGTTCCAGCGTTTGATTGCGGAACATCGTCGGCACGATGCCCAGCACTTCGAGATCGCCCAGATGCCACTGGTCGCGCAGCGGTTGTGTTTCCTCGCGCCGTCCCAGACTTTTCGCCAGCCCGTCAAAACTGAGGAATTCGCACTTGGTCGGATAGATGATGCCGTTGGTCGCCAGATAAATCGACCCGTGCAGCAGCGATGGGGTAGGGGAGGTGTCAAAAACCACCACATCAATCAGGCGATCCAACTGGCGGAAACGGCGCAGCACCGCCATCGCATCGCTGATTGACGTGGCAATGTGCCGCGTTTCTTTGTTGCCGGGCAGCACAATCAAGTGCCCGCGCGGCGGCTGATCTGGCAGTTGATACTGCTGCGGTGGCACCACACGCAGCACATCCTGAAATTTTGCTTCCCGAACCAACAGGTCATACAAACCAGGTTCTTCGCGCAGTCCCAGCGAAATCGTGGCGTGCCCTTGTGCGTCGGCATCCACCAGCAGCACCCGCCAGCCTTTGATCGCCAGCCCGGCAGCGAGATGCACGGCGAGCGTGGTTTTGCCCACACCGCCTTTCTCATTGAGCAGGGTGATAATTTTCATAAAAGCCTCTGTTGCGTTTTGTGACATACTGCGCTGATTGTAGCATCAAATTATGGATGATGGGCGCATGGCATTGTAAGCAGTGCGGTTAGGATTATGTTTGAACATGTATATTACATACAATAACTGGAAGCATTTTTGTACTATGCCCAAGAATATAAATATTAGCTTTCAGCAACAGGTAAGGATTACAAATGATTTGACCAAACGCGAAATATACTTATAATAAACTAAAAATAAGTCGCCAGAGGAAAGTACAGCTTTGTGACAAAAGCGACGCATGTTTTTTTGAGCTATCGCAACCTGGAAGCAGACTTTGCGCTCAGGCTCGCCACCGATCTGAAAAACTCGGGGATTGACCTGTGGATGGATCGGCTCGATATCAAGCCGGGTGAAGACTGGCCCCGTGCGTTGCAGCGTGGCGTTGATAGCTGCAAGGCGCTGATTGCTGTCCTATCGCCGGCTTATCTGGAATCGCGTTACTGCACGCGGGAGCTGGCACGAGCGGACCGTCTGGAGCTGCTCATCTACCCGATTCTGCTTGCCCCGATTCAGCCCAGCGAAGTGCCGATTGAGATTGAACGCAGCCAGTTTATTGATTTCAGCGGCTGGCGTGATCCTCAGGTTTACCAGCAAAAACTGGCTCAACTGCTTGCAGTGCTGCGCGAACGCAAACTGGGGGGTGGGCGCACGCCGCCGCCGCCGGAACAGCGCTATCTCACACGGCTGATTGCCCGGTTGGAAACCTACCGCGCCGTGCGCGAATACACCGAACCGGAAGAAGATGTTGATCTGCCAGTGCCCGCGCACAAACCAATGGGCGAAGACATCTGGCAGCAGCGCGATGCCTTTATCCTGCTGCAAGGCATCACCGCACACCTGATTGATACCAACGCTTCCTATAAAAAGCATACTGTACAGCTCAGCGGCATTCAGGAGGCATTTAGCAAATATCCTGCTTTCCTGCTGGTAGGTGAACCCGGCTGCGGCAAGACAACCGTGCTGTACCGGATGGCGCTGGAAGCGGCGCACGCCTGCCTGTCCGACGCCGAACAGCATCTGCTGCCCGCCGTGATTGACCTGGCGCGCTGGGGTGACGGGCAGCCGCTGGAGGAGTTTATCCGCCAGCACTGGCAGGAAGAACTGCCGCAGCGTCCGATCAGCGATTTTGCGCTGTATTTCGACGGGCTGGACGTGCTGTACTGGTCTGCGCCGCGAAAACTTGAGCTGCTGCGTCAGTGGCTGCACAGTGCCGCCGCGCCCAAACACCTGTACATGAGCAGCCGCGTGGATACCTATGCACTGCTCAAGCTGGATCTGCCGACCATTCTGATGGAAGAGATGGACGAGCAGCATATCCGCGAACTCATCAGTACCTATATCCCCGCCATGCCTGCGCAGGCGCTGCTCAGCCGGATTTTGCCAGCGCCGCTGCTGCCGCTGGGTAGCGAACACCTGTTCCACCTGGCGCGCAAGCCGCACTTCCTGTTCACCCTGATTCAGGTATACCGCGACGCGGCAGGGCTGCACCCGGAAACCAGCGGCGCGGTGCTGCGCGAAGTCGTCGCGCGGTTGTGGCAGTGGGCGGGCGCGCTGGAAGGTGCGGACTGGCTGACCATGGAGGACATGGAGGGCGATTTCGCCAGCCTTGCCCTGATGACGCTGGAGCCGGATGCCCCTGACCTGATTTCGCGCGAGTTTGCGCTGGAGCATCTGGGCGATGCGCGCGTGCTGGAAGCCGGGCTGCGCACCCGCTTCATGGATGTGCTGGACGGCCATGTGCAGTTTTATCACCCGGTGCTGCGCGCCTATTTTGCGGCGGTGGGGCTGCACCCGGAACGGCTGCTGTCGGTGGTGCCGTATCCGGAATTCGACCCGGAAGGCAGCCTGATTCTGGATGATTGGTACGCTGTCGTGCTCTATCACGTCGGCTTATTGGACGCGCCCGATGCCACGCTGCTGCTGCTGGGGGACTACAACCCGTTTCTGGCGGTACGCTGCATCATTGACGGCGTGCAGGTCGAACCAGAAACACACAGCCATCTGCTGGTCCTGCTGGCTAACGCGGTCAGCACCAGCATGCCAGAGGGGCGGCTGGAAGCAGCGCGACTGCTGCTGGCGATCCAGGAATCCGACCTTCCCGAAAAGGAGATTGCGCAGTTGGTGCTGGATGTGCTGCGCTTTGGTCCTTGGGAGCAGCGCATGGCGGCGGTGGATTTGCTCTCGGCGTTAGAACTGCCGGAACTGCCCGCCCTGGAAGACTATCTGCGCGGTGATTACACCGACGTGCGTGAGAATGTAGCGCTGGCGCTGCACCAGATTGGCGTAAAAGCGCTGCCGCTGTTCGAGCATATGCTGCGGCATGAAAATCAGCACACCCGGCGGGCGGTGCTGCGGTCGCTGGGAGAGCTGCGTGACCGTGCCGCCGCGCCGCTGCTGATCCGCGAAATTGAGCGCGAACCCGACAGCCTGCTGCTGCGCGATGCGGTTGACGCGCTGGGCTGGATCCGTGACCCGGCGACCCTGCCACAGTTGGTGCGGCTGCTCTACGATGCCAACTGGCGTGTCCGCCGGGCAGCACAGCACGCACTGCTGGCGTTTGAAGCGCATGCGCTGCCTGCGGTTCTGGAAACCCTCAAGGCGAGTGATGCCGAAGCCCGGCGGCTTGCGGTAGAGATGCTGGGCGATTTGGGGGGGCAGGATGCCGTCCCCGCGTTAATCGGGGCACTGCGCGATACCCAGGTGGATGTGCGCGCCGCCGCCATTCGTGCGCTGGGGCGTGTCGGGGCGTATCAGGCAGAGGCAGAACTGGTCGAATGTTTGGAAGACACCACCAAACCACGTTTTAGCAAAAATCGGATCTGTGATCTGGCAGCGGAAGTGCTGGCACAGATTGGCTCTCCGGTAGAACCCCAGACATCGAAGCCTGCGCCAGATGTCGAAGACCCGCAAACTATGCCATTACCTATCACCGGTGGCGGAGAAATTATGATTAACGCGAAAAAGCCAGAGCAAAGAGACCCATCGGAAGGCAGTGCGAGTAAGGCAAAGGGGCGATTGCAGAGCGTCACCGGCGGCGACCCTGCGGTCAAGCAGCGGCTGGCAGCGCTGCGGCGCAAGATTTCCAGCGACCAGTGGCTTGATCGCCAGCAGAGTGTGCAGGCGTTGGGCGATCTCGGTCCGGACGCAATGCCAATACTGTTCCCCTGCATCAAGGATACGCAGGTGCAGGTGCGCATGGCAACCGTTACCGCGCTGGAAAAAATTCGCACCCCGGCGGCAGTGATGGCGCTGCTGCGCATGCTGTTTGACAGCGACGCAGTGGTTTATGACGCGGCAGGCGAAGCGCTGGCACGCATCGGCAAGGTGGCTGTTCCGGGGCTGCTGAAAGTGCTGCAAACACAGCAGCCTGCGGCACGCGGCGTCGCGGTGGAAACGCTGGGGAAAATCGGCGACGCGGCGGCAGTGCCCGCGCTGATTCAGTGCCTGGGCGACCACAGCACCCCCTGGCTGGCAGGGCAGCCGATCAACCAGATGGCGGCGCTGGCGCTGCGCATGATTGGCACAGAGCATGCCCTGCAAGCCGTGAAGATCTGGCAGACCGAGGGCAGGGTGCCCGACAAGCATGAACTGCTGCTGAATGACGAGGACACGAAACCTGTTCCAGGGACGCCGAAACCCACCCCTTACCCAACGGTGCTGGGCCAGATTTTGCGGCGGCTGCGCCAAAAAACGATCAAAGGCACTGACCGCGAAGAAGCCGCGCGCGCGCTGCGCGAATATGCCAAGGCACAGCGCGGCAGGCGTGATCCGGCGCTGGTCGAAGAACTCGTGCGGCTGCTGGGGGATGAGGACTGGTTTGTGCGCTCGGCAGGGGCAGAAGCGCTGGGTTGGCTGCGCGATGCCCAGAGCATCGGTCCGTTGATCAAGACGTTGAATGACCCGGCGTGGACGGTGCGTATCGCCGTGATTTATGCGCTGGCGGAATTGAAAGATACGCAGATCGCGCCATATATCCTGCCCTGCTTGCAGGATGAACAATCACAGGTGCGCGAGGTGGCGGCGGAAGCCCTGGGCGTGCTGGGCAATCAGCAAACCGTGGAGGCACTGATCACGGCATTAAACGATCAGGATGAGTTTGTGCGCCAGCGGGTGGCACAGGCGCTCGGTCTGCTGCGCAGCCCCCTGGCGACGCCAGCGCTGCTGCACGCGCTGGAGGACCGCCACAAGGGCGTGCGCTGGAACGCGGTAGTGGCGCTGGGACGAATCGCCCCGCCTGAAGCCGTTCCGGCATTGATCCGCCGCCTGAACGACGAAGACCGTCCCACAATTGAGGATGTGCCGATCTGTGAAGTCGCCGCGCTGGCGCTGGAGGTGATTGGCACACAGGCGGCAGTGCAGGCATTGGCAGCGTGGCGTCGGGACGCCGCCGGCAGCCGGGCTTGAACGCGGCACAGCAGTACGATCCAGCAGGGCTGTACAGGGTCTCCGGGCGTTGTGGTGAGCGCCGCGGAACAGGTCCCTATAAAAAACGGTGCAACATCGCCAAAAAGAATAGATAACCATAAAAGAGCATCCAGTCAAATACTCCTCGCTAAAGCGAGGTGCTTGTCCGTAATGCCGAAGCATCCGAACTTAAGGGACGATTGACTTGCGTCCCATCCTCAGCAAGAACCTGCCTGTTGAGGATACCACGCTGGCGAATGTTCTTCGCAGCGTTCAAATCGGCATGCAAGCGGTAGCCGCAGGCTTTACAGGTGAAAGTATGTCTTTTGCGATTGGCTTTGTCGCAGTGCCCACAATTAGAACAGGTCCGGCTGGTGTTGCGCGGGTCAACTTCCGCGACTTCAATGCCCACATGCTCTGCTTTGTAGCGCAGAAAGACTTGAAGCTGAAAGAACGACCAGCGGTTGATCTCGGTTCGAAACGCCTTGCCGAGTTCGTTGGCGCGTTCCCGGATACCTTCCAGATTCTCCGTGACAATGTGGGTGCAGTTGTTGGCAATCGCAAACTGGACTATCCGCTTGCTCACCACGTGGTTTGTGTTGCGCTGAAAACGCTTCTCCCGACCAGACAGCCGTTGCAGCACCTTTTCAACCGAACGGGTGGGGTGCTGTGCCTTCTTCTTTTGGAGAGCTGCGCGCCGTTTGGTGTAAGCACGTCGCACCTGCTTGACGTGACCGCCACCAAAGAAGCGCACACGAAAACCATCCGTAATCGTGGCGATGTAGTTCACACCTTTGTCCACGCCCAGGACATTGCCTGTGGGTGGAACATCCGGCGCTTGCTGACGGACCGACTGCGCCAGATAGACCTTACCGCGCTTGATGTACAGCGTCGCGCCGCCCAACTTCCAGTCGGCGTACTGGTCAAAGTAGCTGCCGATCTTGAACGGAATGCCTTTCATGCGTCCGTCAATCGTCCACAGGCTGATGCCATTTTGCTGGTACGAAAAATCGTAATCCAGTTGCAGCGGCATGGCAAAGCGCGTGAATACAATGGGCTTATCCGGCGTCTGCTTCTGCGTGCGCAGAACCACGTATTTGCTGGCAACGTGCCGGATGGCATTGCAGGACATCTGCGAGGACAGCTTGAACCGCGCACGCACTTCGGCGTAGGTCAACCTGTGCAGCCGAACGGTATTCGAAATACAGCCATGTTCAAACGATACGACACTCACGTAGTTGCACACAGCCAGAAATTCCTGAAGCGTGCGCCTGGCTGCGTCCAGCGGCATATCGAGTTGAATTGGGAGTGTTCGAGCAAGTTCAGTCATGTACTCAGTGTAGCCGACCTCACTAAACTGTGGAAGGGAGGAAGCCGCTTTCTTCTCCCGGTTAAAGCCGGGAGTATCTAGCGGAATTTTCGATGAAGCTATTCATCTGCTATGCACGGGTTGAAAAGCCGTTTTGTCTGCAAGTCGTGGATACCCTCGATGGGCTGCACGAGGTGTGGTACGACCAGCGGCTGTATGCGGGCACCCATTGGTGGAATGAAATTTTGCGCCGCCTCGATTGGTGCGAAGGATTTGTCTATCTGATCTCGCCCGACTCGGTGAAATCAGAATATTGCCAGAAAGAGTATGAACTGGCACAGCGCCTGCACCGGCATATCTTCCCGGTGCTGATCAACAGCAACAAATCGGTGATCCCCCCGGCGTTGAAAGAACTGCAATACGTGGATATGTCCCGTGGGCTGACGCTGGAAAGCGCCAACCGTTTGCTGCGGGCGATCAGCTATGCCGAACGCACACACCCCAAACCCGCCGCGCCGCAGGGTGGCAGCATTCAGCCAGAGGATGTCAAACCACCGGCGGTAGACACTGACAATCTGATCCGCGAGATTGCGACGGCAATGGACGAGGAGCAGTATGACCGCGCGGTTTATCTGGCAAAACTGGCAACCAACGCCGGTTACAAATCCGAATTCATTGATTTACAGGCGCTGCTGGACAAGGCGGAAGAAGAACTGCGCCGCCAGAGCGAAAAGCGCGAACTGGAGCGCGAGTATAACCAGATTGTTGAACTGGTCAGCCGCAGTAAAACACGTTCACTGGGCTGCGAGGCGTTCCGCGCGTTCCGTTCAAAGCACCCCGACTATGATCCGCATAATATCGTGGCGCAGTGCAGCGATTACGCGGTGCGACCGCTGGTAGATCCACCCCCCAAACCCGCGCCCGCGCCGGGCACGCCGCGTTTTGACCTGCCAATGCTGGAATGGTGCGCCGTGCCAGAGGGCAGGCTGAGCATTGAACTGAAGAACGATAAGGGCATTCTGGAACCCTACAACCAGACGCTGGAACGCTTCTTCATCAGCAAGTACCCCGTGACGAACGCGCAGTACCGCGTATTCGTGCAGGACCCGGAAGGGTACATGGATCCGCGCTGGTGGGATTACAACAGCGATGCGCGCGAATGGCACAAGCGCTACAAGCAGCCGCGTGCGCCGCGTTTCGACGGCGCGCTGCACCCGCGTGAAAACATCAACTGGTACGAGGCGATGGCGTTCAGCCGCTGGCTGGCGTACAAGCTGCGCCTGCGCGTGACGCTGCCGACAGTCGCGCAGTGGTGTCGTGCCGCGCGCGGCGATTCCAACCACCTGTATGCCTGGGGCGATGAATTCCAGCCAACGCGCTGCAACACCAGCGAGAGTTATCTGCGGCAGACCAGCGATGTCACCTGCTACCCGCATGGTGCCAGCCCCTATGGGGTGGTCGATCTCTGCGGCAACGTCTGGGAATGGTGCCTGGACTCACGCGGGCATGCACTCGACCCGGCGCTGAATGGCAAGGATGTGCTGCGCGCAGTGCTGGGGGGATCGTTTGTAGGACCGGCAAGCCGCGCGGCGGTGGGTTTCCATTATTACCTGAATCCGCTGACGGCGTATGCGACCATTGGCTTCCGTGTAGTCTATCTGCCGTAAGCGCTGGCAGCAGTTAGCGGCTGGCAGCAGTTAGCGGCTGGCAGCAGTTAGCTAAATGCTCAACGCCAGGCGCTGATAGCTATACCGGGGATTCACATAGTGACACTCCGCTACGTCTGAAGACGTGCGGCTTCTTGCCGCGCCGTCCCCACCTTTGTCGGTTCTCGCGTTAACGAGCCACTTGCCCTGTGCCAGAGGGACTACGCTTTCCCCATACATCGACGGGGTGACGATACTTTGGATTGGGTGCTGCATAACGGCCTAGCTCTTTGAAGGTGTACATGGATGCGATATTCGCAGCCCCCACCACATCCCGATGGAACACACTTTTGCAAGCCGGACAGTTGAAAATCCGTCCTCTGGGCTTGTGTCTGTGTCCACATGCCGGACAGGTCTGCGTGGTATATTTCTCAGATATTTTGTCGTCTACCTGGATACCTACCGCTTCTGCCTTGTACCCAATGTATTTCCTGATTGTCCCATGTGACCAATTGCTAATCTTCTGTTGGGACTTTTTATTCAGTCGCTTGCCGTCTGCTATATCCCGCACATTGCCAATCGCCAGCAAACCCATCTTGCGTTCTTGCGCCCAGTCCACCACAGACCGCGCAATTTTGTGTTCGATGTCTCGCTGTTGTTGGGCACACTGTGCCAGAAAGCGACGCTTCCGCGCCTTCAGCCTGCGCCAGCGACGTGACCCCTTCTCATAGGTCGCCAGTTTGGAATCAATTGAAGCCAACCGTTTGTTTCTGCCCTGATTGAGTGAGCGCAGTTCCCGACACGACACCACCTCTGCTTCAACACCATCGGTGACAACCGCCGGGTGGATTTCACCCAGATCAATCCCTGCAATGTAGTCGCCATTTTTCTCAGGAGTGACACCATCCTCAACCACCACATGCCAGATGTAATGGAATGTAGACTTGTTGAATACCAGCCGTACTTCCAGAACCTGTTCCTGGTGCAGGTCGCACAGATGAGCGGGCAGCTTGACCTTGACCCGATCCAGCCCTTGCGCCAGAGACAACTGCATAACCCCATTTTCAACGCGATACACACCACTGTCTTTCCAGATGGTGGTGCGGTATTTGCGCCGGATGTGGGGAAAACGCACATCGGCATCCCCTTGCTTGCGTTTGGTGTGAACCTGTTTGCAGGCTTGGTAGAAGCCTTGTTGAGCGGCATCAATGCTGTGGGAATGGAGCAGTTTCGGTGTTTCACCATCGTAACGATCATTGAGTTTTTCGGCCTGAGCCTGTTTGAGCCATTTGCCCTGTTTGCGATAAATGCGATAATGTTCCACCTTCACGGCATTGTAAATCCGGGCAGACTCCGCATTGAGGGCATCCGCCTGTGATTTGGGAATGGTGCAGGCAAACTGGTAGGTACGTATACTCATAGCCCCTTTTGAGCCTCTACATAACGTCTGATGACTTCCGCACTGACATGACCCGCTGTTGAAGCAAAATAACTGCGTGTCCACATAGAAGGTAATTTGTTCAAGTGGCGATGTTTCTTTCGCAGCATTCTGGACGTGACCCCTTTACACTCTTTAACCACTTCGGCAGCCGAGACAGTAGGGAAAACCCGCACAAACAGATGGACATGATCGGGTTGGATAGCCAGTTCAAGCACCTGCCATCCCATCTGAGAACATTTTTGCAGGATGAGTTCCCGACAATCTTGTGCAACTTGATTTTGCAAGACGGGTTTTCTCCGCTTAGGCGTCCAGATTAGGTGATACACGATAAGGTGTACCCGGTGTTCGTCGCGCTGATATTCCATCATTTCCTCTGTTGATTATCTTGTTGTTTTATACACCAAAACCAACAGACTGAGTAGAACATAATTGCGCCTAACGGCGGGCTGAAGCCCACGAGAAACCACGCCTAACCACTGCCAATAAATTGGCGTGGCTTGCAGCGGGTTCTAAAAACTGTCATTAGAGAAGACAACAGGCACACACGCTGACCATTTCACCGCTGTGCCGCGTTGTCCTTCTGCCTGCTTTCCCCTGTTTGCCTCGTCCTCGCCCCAAACCATACTCACAGCGCGCGGGCAGGCATAGGGACGTGCCCTTAAACCGTCTTTTTCCTTGTCCCTTTCTCCTTCGCTCTTTCCCCTCAATCCGCATCCGCGGCAATCAAAGCTGTCACGCGCCGCGCCAGCATGACACGGTGGGGGCGTCCGTCCGTGTTTTTCGACGTGGCTGTAATCACGAGCACCAGATCAAGCGCAGGCAGCACATAGACATACTGCCCGCCTGCGCCCGATGCAAAAAACGCCGGACGCCCGGCGCTGTCCACCGATACCCACCACAAATAGCCATAATGGACGCGCTCAGGATAGCCACCGGGCACCTGTGCCGTCGTGGAGGCGGCGACAAAAGCCGCAGGCAGGAGCTGCTCACCCTGCCAGCAGCCGCCCTGCAAGTAAAGCTGACCGAACGCTGCCAGTTCGGGCGTGGTCAGGTGCAGCCCGTGTGATCCTTTGGCATGTCCCTGCTGATCTGTTTTCCACAGGCGCCTGCGCGCGGATTTGGGCATGTCGCGCCAGATGCCCAGCGGCGTAAACAGGCGGCGCTGCGCATAATCAGCCAGCGGTTCGCCAACAGCGCGTGCCAGCAGAACTGCCAGCAGCGACACATCTTCGTTGGCATAGCGGAACTGCTCGCCGGGCGCAGCAGCAGCAGGGCGGTTGAGCAGCATCGCAGCGGACATGCCCGAACCCAGACCGCTGCCCACCGACTCGAACCCGGCAGTCATGGTCAGCAGGTGGCGCACGGTGACGGCGGCTGCGTGCGCGTTGGGCGCGAAAGTTAGCTCCGGGAACCACTGCGCCAGCGTATCGCTGAGTGTCAGTTTTCCGTCGGCGAGCGCTGCGCCGGCAAGGGCTGAAACGACACTCTTGGTGACCGAAAAAACATGCTGGTGGCTGGTCGCCGAAAAGCCGCGCCAGTAATGCGCTGAAATCAGCTTTCCGTGATGCAGAAGCAGCACAGATTGCAGCAAAGGGCGGTTCGCTGCGGCGTAAGCCTCGATTTCAGCGTCAAGGCGCGCCAGGGTTTCACTGTTCATGCGTCCTCCGGGGGCGTTTGCAGCCCGTGAACGAGCATATCCGCCAGTGTCGTAATCAACGCTTCCGGCTGCTGCCAGGCGGCGGTCAGCAGCGGGTCGCCCAGCACCAGCATCAAATGAATGCCCAGCAGCATGCCCACCAGCCCGCGCGTCACCAGCGGCATATCGACCGCCCGCAATTGCCCGCGCTCCACCCGCGCCAGCAAATGCTGCTCGATCAACGCAACGGCAGGGGTCATAATCAGTTCCTGATAATGCTGGCGCAGTTCCGGCGAGGAAAGAATCGCGGGCATCGAAGCGAGAATCAGCGGGTAGCTGGGACCGACCTGTGCCATCCTATCGCTGAAGTGGCGCACAAAAAAGGTCAGCGGGTCTTCATCCAGCGCTGCCTGCATCATCGCGCTGCGCTGCTCGAACTGCGCCAACTGTTCGATGATCGCGATAACCAGATCGTTTTTGCTCTTGAAGTAGTTATACAGCGTGCCCTCGGCGATGTCGGCAGCATCGGCAATCTCTTTGGTGGTTGCGCCTTCCAGCCCTTTTTCGGCAAAAATGCGCGCGGCAGCGTCCAGAATTTGCTGCCGGCGGGCGGCAATGCGGCGTTCACGGCGGGTGGTTTCGTGGGTCATGGGTGGACTGCTTTCGGTGCAAATGCCAGCAGGGGCAGCAGCGCGAATAAAATTGGACTTAGGCTAATAATCAGCTTTTCGAGCATAATAGATTCTGGTATACAAGTGCATAGTTGTTGAATGCAAATTTACCGAAGGGGGTAACTAATGGAAACAACACAGCAGAAGCAGGTTGTCATCTATACGCTCCTCGAAAACGGCATTCACGAATTCAAGTTTTTGGAATCCTCGGTCAATGCGATTGACCAGTGGATCGCCAAAACCGAAGAACTCACGCGCGAAGTCCCTGCCGATACCACTATGCGCGCGCTTTACGATCAGGTGCAGTCGGGCATGCAGCCCGCAGCTTACGCCTTCAGGGTGTCGCAGGCAATGCTGAAAAAGTACCCCAACCGCGCGCCCACCCGCACCGTATTTCTGGTCAACAAGAGTTTTTTCGTTTCGCTGATGCAATCGTTCATCAGTCTGCTGCGCACCGCCAACAAGGACAAGGTCAAATTTTTTAACGGCGACCAGCGCGCCGAAGCCATCGCGTGGCTGCTGCGCGACGACTGAGCCGCAAAGCAGCGTCGTTCGCAGGATGACAGCGCAGCCTTTTGCAAACGCCGGTGGGGGGGGACACACCTGCTGCTGTGTGTCCCCGCCCGCCGCTTTCACCAGCCGTTAAAGTGCAGCATGCCGTCCAGCGGTTTGCGCGGCGCGGGCTTAAACGCCTCGCCGGTATAATAGGCAACCGGAATCATGCAGGTTTGCAGCACCATGTCATAAGGTATCCCCAGAATTTGCGCTGCCTCGCGCTCAAAAAACAGATGCACGGTCGTCCATGATGTCCCCAGCCCGCGCGCCCGTGCCGCCAGCATAAAGCTCCACGCCGCAGGCAGAATCGACCCGTAAATGCTGGCATCCACCAGGGTCGAACGTTCGCCCAGCGCTTCCGGGCGCCCAACAACGCAGGGGATAAACAGCACCGGCACACGATGCATATTTTCCATCAGGTATTCTGCGGACTGCACGACACGATCCTGCACCGCACTGGTTTGGGGCGTTTCGCGGTTGAGGTGATAGGCGGATATGGGCAGTTGTTTATAGATTTCCCAACCCTGCCGGTAAAGCTGTGCCAGCGCGGCGCGTTTGTCCGCGTCGGTGACGAACACAAACTGCCAGTTCTGGATCATCGAGCCGGTGGGCGCTTGCAGGGCGATTTCGGCGCACTCGCGCAGGATAGCATCCGGCACGGGGCGGTCAAAATCCAGGCGGCGGCGGACAGCGCGGGTGGTGGTCAGCAGTTGGTCGGGCGCAAGAGTAGCCATGCTCAAACATACCTCCAATAAGAACAAACCGGGTAAACAGGACTGCACAGCGCTGGCAAAAGGATTGGGCGTTGAGGATGATGGCTGCATGCTGAACGATGGCGAGACTGCACAGTGCCTAAAAGTATAAAGAACTGCGCCCGCAGATGCTAACGGCAGCAGCTCACAATCTGCACCCCCGCAAAATTGGGGGGAGTTGGTTGACGCTCCTCTGACACCACTTCATAATGAGTTTATCCTCATTTTATGAGTGATTACTCAATATTGCAACCCGGTGACTTCCAGGGGAAAGGCAGCAGACCATGTTTCAACGGATAGGCACATTCGCCGCGCACTATCGGCTCCCGATCATTCTGGGCTGGATCATTCTCGCGGTGCTGCTGGCAGTGACCGCGCCGCCGCTGGATGAAATCTCCAGCGCCGACCAGCGCGATTTTTTGCCCGCCAGCGCGCCCTTCGCGCAGGCACAGGCAGTCTTTGAGCAGACCTTCCCGGCAGAGTTCAGCGCCAGCAGCACGGTGATTCTGGTGGACGCGGGGCAGGGGAGCAGCGTGTATGACCCGGCAGTGTGGGCGTATATCGCGCAGGTGGCGGCGTACCTGAACAGCGACGCTGCGCCCGAAAATGTGGGCGACGTGAGCGCGCCCACGGGCGACCCGCTGTTTGCCGCCGCGCTGGTGTCGCCGGATGAACGCATCGCGCTGATCGGTGTGGCGCTGACGACGCCAACAGATGCGCTCCAGACCGTTGAGGCAATCCACGCGATTGATGCCTGGCTGGCGGCAAACCCGCCGCAGGGGTTCGCCGCCTACCAGACGGGCGAAGCGGGCTTGAACGCGCAGGCAGAGGAGTCGGTCTTTACGACGATTGACCGCACCCTGCTGATTACGTTTGCGCTGGTGATCGTCGCGCTGCTGGTCATCTACCGTTCGCCGGTCAGCCCGTTGATTCCGCTGTTCAGCGTAACCATCGCGTTTATTGCGACCAACGGCATCATTGGGCATATGGCAAATTTGGGCTGGATTACGGTGATTGCGCAGGTGAACGCGCTGATCGTCGTGGTGATGTACGGCGCGGGCACGGATTACAACCTGTTCCTGATCAGCCGTTTTCGTGAGGAAATGGCAGACGAGGCAGACCCGCGCAGCCGTGCGGGTATCGAAGGCGCAGCGCGGCGCACCGTGCGCATGGTTGGCGAAACAATCAGCAGCAGCGCAGGCACGATTTTTGTCGGGTTTATGGCGCTGGCGTTTGCCGAAATCGGCATGATCAAGAGCGCCGGACCCATGCTGGCAACGGGCATCGCCGTCAGCCTTGCCGCCGGGCTGACCCTGACCCCGGCGCTGCTGGCGACGCTGGGCAACCGCGCCTTCTGGCCCGGCCGGGCGAGCCACCGTTCGCACGGGCGCTTCTACGAAACAACCTCCAAACTGGTCAGCAGTCGCCCGCTGGTGACGATTGTGGTCATTGTCGCCGTGATGCTGCCGTTCTCGGTTTACGGGCTGACGCGCGAGTCGAATTACGACTTTGTTTCCGAACTGCCGTCACAGATTCCTTCGGTGCATGCCTATCACCTGCTGCGCGAGCACATGGGCGGCGGCAACCTGTTCCCGCTGAACGTGGTTGTCACCGGGCGTGACCCGGCGGCGCTGGCGGCGGAAATCGTGGCGCTGGAAAACACGCTGCTGGCAGTGCCCGGCGTGGTGGATGTACGCAGCATGAATATGCCGCTGGGCACGGGCAGCGCCATCCGCAACCTGCTGCGGGTGGATGGGCAGTTGGGGCTGCTGCTCGCGCTGGATGATCCGGATGGCGGCGCGCTGGCACTTGACCCGGCGCAGGTCGGGCAGTTGCTTGGTGGCATCCTGCGCTATCTGGATACGCTGGCGGCGCAGTACCCGGCGGTCGCCGACGAAAGCAGCTACCAGACCGCACGCGAGATCATCAGCGGTGGGCTGCTGCAAATGGGGCTGCGGCAGGATGAACTGCTGGCAGCGGTGCAGGGGCTGGTGGATTACTTTGGCGTGCTGCCGGACGCCTATCTGCTGCCGCCGATGGGGCAGGGCGAGCTGTTCGCCGATCTGGCACCGCTGGCAGCGGCGTATCTGGCGAACAATACCAGCGCTTACCGGATTGATGTGGTGCTGGATGACCCGCTGGGCGGCGAGGCGGCAGAGGCAGTGATCGCCATCCGCGCGCTGCTGGCAGCGTATGACACGCCCGGTGGGGATGCAGTGGTCAGCGGTTTCCCGGCAGTGATGACCGACCTGAACATCATCATGGGGCGCGATACGTCACGCGCGGTGCTGTTCGTGCTGACGGGTATCTTCTTCGTGCTGCTGCTGATGCTGCGCAGCCTGGTCGCGCCGCTGTACCTGATCGGCACGGTGCTGCTGAGCTTCACCTGCACGATGGGGCTGACCAGCCTGTTCTTTCACCTGCTGTTTGGTGTGGAACGGCTGTCGTGGCTGCTGCCGCTGTTCACTTTCGTCTTTCTGGTGGGGCTGGGCATTGACTACAGTATTTTCCTGTTCGGGCGCATCAAAGAGGAAGTCGCGCATTACGGCATTCGCGAGGGTGTGCATGTGGCGGTGGCGGCAACCGGCGCGATCATCACCTCGGCGGGCATCATTCTGGCAGGCACGTTCGCCGGGATGATTTCGGGCGAGATTGCCTTCCTGGCGCAGATGGGCTTTGCCGTGTCGGTGGGCGTGCTGATTGACACGTTCGTCGTGCGCACCATGCTCGACCCGGCGCTGGCGACGCTGTTCGGCAGATGGACATGGTTCCCCGGCGGCGTGCCGCGCACAGCGGTGCCGCGCACATCGGTGCCGCGCTCCAGCGGGATAGCGGCAGGGCAGGCGGCGCATTCGCCATCGGGGGATTAGGCGCAGTCCCCATCAGCGTTTCGCAGGGGGGGCATCCCGCCAGATCGGTACGATGCCCTTACCTCGCGCTGCCCCAAGCTTTCCCCACACCGTTTTCTAACCCTGGCGCAGCCTGCGCATCGGTTGTGCGTGGGCTGCGCGGCGGGTGGGCGTAGGCAACCCTGTTACGCGGCGGCGGGTCTGATTCAGCATAGATCAAGCACAACCAACAGGGAGCAAGGCATATGCAGCGTAAACTGATCGTTCTGATGCTACTGACAGTGCTGACCGCCGTGCTGGCGGGCTTCAGCGCCGCGCCTGCCGAAGCGCAGGCAGCCGCCTGCTACCAGCCCGCGCGCCTGTATGCCGGGGGCAGCGGGCGTGTCGCGCCATACCCGGCGCTGCCCAACCGCCTGCGCAGTGGTCCTTCCATGACCAGCAGCGTAATCGGCAGCATTCCGGCAGGGGCAACGTTCACCGTTATCAGCGGTCCGGTGTGCGCATCGGGTGTCAACTGGTGGCAGGTGAATTACAACGGTCGCGTGGGCTGGACAGCAGAAGGCAGCGGCTACAGCTATTACCTCGAACCGCTGGGCACAGTGCCCCCACCGCCTGCCTGCACGCTGCCTAACCGGCTGACAGTGGGCGGATACGGGCGTGTGACGCCGGGCTTGCCCAACGTGCTGCGCGATGCCCCCGGCACGCAGCGCACCGGCGCGAACAGCCGCGTGATCGGCGAAATTCCCGGCGGCGGCGTCTTTCAGGTGCTGGGCGGTCCACAGTGCGGCACGGATGGGCGCTGGTGGTGGCAGGTGAATTACAACGGTGTTGTCGGCTGGACGGCGGAAGGGGAGGGCGCGGGCACTTACTGGGTCGAACCCTATTCCGGCGGCGCGTATACCTGTCCGGGGTTTGTCGCCTCGCGGCTGCTACCTGGCGGCTATGGCGCGGTGACGAGCTATCCGCCATATCCAAACACGCTGCGCGGCAGCTACAGCTTCAGCGGCAGCAGGATCGGGCAAATTCCGGTGGGCGGTGTCTTCACGGTGCTTCAGGGTCCGGTCTGCGCGGAAGGCACAGCATGGTGGCTGGTCAATTATGCCGGGGTAGTTGGCTGGACGGCGGAAGGGCAGGGGAGTACCTACTGGCTGGAACCGCGTTAGATCGGTGCGAAACGGGGGGCGATCTGGCAGGTCGCCCCTGCTGTTTTGCAACCTCGGAAGCACAGCGCAGACACTCCTTTAGGGACTGTTAAGTTTCATAAAACTGTATAAAGGTTCAGAAAGGTCATGCCTGCACAGCCACATATCCCAAATGAGTCGTGTTACAATCACAGGCAGCAGGCTTAACGGGATAGGGTAGGGGGGTGGCATGGATTTCACAGGCAAGGTCGTGCTGGTGACGGGTGCTTCGCGCGGCATCGGGCGTGCCGTCGCGCTGGATTTCGCCCGGCGGGGTGCGCGCGTGGCAGTGCATTATCACAGCAACGCGGGGGCGGCGCAGCAGACTCTCGCGGCGCTGTCCGGCGAGGGGCACATCATCGTGCAGGCGGACATGGCGAGTCCCGCCGATGTCGCCCGCATGGTCGAAACGGTCGTACAGCAGATGGGCGATCTGCACATTCTGGTCAACAACGCCGCAATCTATACAGACCATCCGCTGCAATCCGTCAGCTATGCCGATTGGCAGGCACATTGGCGCAGGACAATTGACACCAACCTGATCGGCGTGGCGAATGCCAGCTACTGCGCCGCACAGCACATGCTGACACGGCAGAACGGCGCACCCGGCGGGCGCATCGTCAACGTGTCCTCACGCGGGGCGTTTCGCGGGGAACCGAGCGCGCCTGCCTACGGCGCGAGCAAAGCCGGACTGAACGCGCTGAGCCAGTCGCTTGCTGTTGCCCTTGCGCCGCAGAACATCTTCATCGGCGTCGTGGCGCCCGGCTGGGTGGATACGGACATGGCGGCGGAGTACCTGACGGGTCCACGCGGCGATGCCATTCGCGCGCAGAGTCCGCTGGGGCGCGTGGCGACGGCGGAAGAAGTGGCGTATGCGGTGGTCTTTCTCGCGTCGGAGGGCGCGCAGTTCGCCACGGGCGCGGTGCTGGATGTCAACGGCGCGTCTTACCTGCGCACGTAGCTAATCCGCGCTGTCGTCTGCCAGCCGTTTCTCAAAGCAGATGCTGATCGGGTCGCTGGCATATTTGCCGTAACAGGTGATGCGCTGGTAGCCCGCCGCCGCATAGAGCGCGACTGCCTCCGTCTGGCGGCTGCCGGTTTCCAGCCGCAGCGCCCGGTAGCCGAACTGCTGCCCGTAAGCCTCCAGCGCGGTCAGCAAAGCACGGGCGACTCCCTGGCGGCGTGCCGTTGGGCGCACGTACATGCGCTTGACCTCGCCAAGCGCGTCCGTACCCAGACGGCGCAGCCCGCCGCAGCCGACAGCGTCCGCGCCAAGCCACGCCACCAGAAACACGCCGCCCGCAGCCGTGATGCCATAGGGCACATCGGCGGTGGCGTCGGGCGGGTCGCCATAGGCAGCGGCGACTTCGGCAGACTGTTCGCTGATGAGCTGCATGCAAATGGCGCTGTGCGGGTCTTCCGCGGTGATGTGCAGGTTGGAGTGTGTCACTTTTCAATTCCTGGTGGCTGCGTGCAGTGCCAGCATTGTGCCAGTCTTGTGCAGCAGAATCCAGCGCGCGGGCGTAATGGGTCTATAACTCATAACCTGTGTAAAGGTACATTTGCATAAGTTGTTTATCAACAAGTAAACAGCGGATGCCGACTCCCCCACTGCTGCCATATAACAATTTTCATACCACGCAATGGCGCTAACTTCGCAATCAACCGCGACTCATGCAGCCAAGCCTGCTGACGCCAGCAAGCGCAGGAACCACAAAATCCCGCGACTCATACCGGCACCTCTGCGCCAGCGGGCTAAATCACTCTGGAGACCCCTTCCGAATCGGGATACCGCCCTATCGTAAGCATTCGCGCGTGGCGGTGGTTTTGAAGTGGGCATCCCACCCGGATGCCCCTACCGAGCGGCTAACTTGCCCTGCCCCATACGGCAGGCAGAATGGTCATCGTCGTGCTGATGCCCTCAAGATCATCGCGGAAATGCGTCTCAAACGGCATGACGACATACATGCGAATCTGCTGTTCACGCAGGCGGTCTGCAAGCTGGTCGCTGGGGGTGCCGGTGTAGCCGTCGGTCAGCACCAGAATCTTGTGCACCGCCGGTTTCACCTCCACAACATGCGCCAGCACACAGTTGATGTCCGTGCCGCCGCTGGTCTTCAGCTTCGCGTCGCGCAGGTCTACCAGCGGCAGATGCTCGACAATCGTTGAGAACTGGTAAACATCTGCCTCGCCGTTGATGACATAAGGCACGAGCAAGCCGAGCAGATGCGGCAGCACACGCTCCATCGAGCCGGAGACATCCAGATAGACGAACGCCCGCGCCGGGGTCTGCGGCACCCGCGCCCTGACGTGTCCCGGCTGCGCCCACAGCGTGCCCGGTCCACCGACGGCTTTACGCGCCGGGGCAAGCCGGTCGCGTGCGTTGGGCAGCACGTTCACCCCCGTTGTTTCGGGCACACTGGAGCGCGAACGGCGCTGCTGCGTGCCGTGCCGCGTGGTCAGCGTGCGCCGCAGCAGGTCGGCAAAGGCGCGGCGTGCCTGTTCGGACGAAGGACCCATCGCGCTGAGCCAGTCGTAACCCTCGCTGCCGCCGCTGCGCTGCCCCATCGGGATCGGCGACTGGGGCCAGTTTTTAACCATGCGGCGCAGCATGTCGCCAAACAGCGGGTTATTCAGCACCTGCCCTTCGCGGCTGTTCGGGTCATGGTCGCCCAGCAGCAGCGGCACGACCAGCCCGTGCTCCGCCGCGTATTGCAGCAGCAGCGCCAGAATCTCCTCGTACAGCGGCATTGACCAGCGCGCCCTGCCGTGTTCCGGGTAGAGCAGTTGCAGCATGCGCCGCGTGCCTGCCGGGCTGTTGTCTGTGCCGTCTTCGGGATACTGCGGCGCGGCGGGCCAACCCACTGGCGGGCGCAGCAGCATGTGCGGGAATTTGTCCGCCGGGTTGATCGCCTCGAAGAAGCCGCGATACTCCGGCTCGGCAAACAGGCGCGCCAGCCCGGCGTTGATGATCGCGTCGAAGGCGATATTGTGCGCCATTGTCACACGCGGATACAGGCGCGTGTGTGCCAGCAGCACATGCCACAGCTCGTGCATCACCAGCAGCAGCAGGTGTTCATCGCGTTCGCAGTGCCTGCCGACAAAGTCCGGGTTGAGCAGCAGGCGCGGACGCTGCGTGCATTCCACCGCCGCCGTCGGGATTCTGGTCGTCGTTTTGATACCCGCCAGCCGGCACAGCGTTTCCATTTCAAATGTGCCCGCCTTCATGCACGAGACCAACCGGGTCGCCAGTCGGGTGCCGTCGTCCATGGCGCGCATGGTAAAGGTCTTGCCCGGCGTCTTCATGTTCCCAGATGCTCCTCGATACACCCGGTTGCCATTGCCAGCGCCACCAGCCGGGGGTCATCGGTCACAATCGAACGGTTGAGATAGCGCCCGTCCAGCGCCAGCGGCGCGCGGGTAATCAACAACTGTGAGCGTGCGCGCGCCAGCACGTTCAGCACCAGCAGTAAATCCACCGCGCGGTACAGCCCGACTGCCGCGCCGGGCGGCGGGGGTGGCTCACTAGTGTCTTCCTCGCCGTCGTCGGACTGCGGCTTCTGCGGGCGATCCAGCAGCGGGCGCGCCAGCACTGCCTTTTTCAGTGCCGCCGACCAGGGGTAAACCAGCATCGCGCCGCACATGGCATAGCTCGCCCATGCGGCATCAAGCAGTTGCTCGACCTGTTCAACGCCTTCCACGCGCTGCTCAAATGCCCGAATCACCGCGCTGAGATCGCCAAATGCCAGATTCAGCGGCAGCCCCAGCAGGCGGTGAAACGGGTCGCCCAGCCCGGTCAGGTCAAAGCGCACCAGCATGGTTGTGGTCGGCACAATATCCCAGTTGAGCTGCCGCGAGCCAAAGCGGTTGAGCAGCCCGCCCGGTGGATTGGGGCGCTGCCCGGCGGGCGGCTGCTGCGGCTGTTGGGGCTGCCCCTGTGGGCGCGAAAACGGCGACTGCGCGCTCGAAGTGCCTGCCGTGCCCGCCGCCGCCGGGCGCGAGAACGGGTTGGGGCGCTGCGTGCTGTTCTGGGCGGCAGCGCCCCCCTTTGGGGCGTTCTGCCCGCCGGTGGACTGTGCATTCTGTGCCTGGCTGCTCGTATTTTGCAGCCATGCGGGCAGCGGGGCGTGTATCTTTTGCGTCATTGCGGCTACTCCGTAATGCCAAACAGCGTCAGGGTTGTGCGGAAATAGTCGAGCGCCTCGCGCCATGCATCGGTGCGCCAGCGTTCCGGGAATCCGTTAAGCACAAAGTTACGTTCCAGCCACGCCTGCCTGCCCTCTTTCTGTTCGCGTGACTTGAGCCAGTCCTGAATCTCATTCCAGACATTCATATCAGCGCTGTTGTTCTGCGCCGTGACATTCTGCTGGCGCGGTTCCAGCACCTGCCCGGCAAGCCGTGCCAGCGGCTCCCATGCCGCCGGGGTCAGGTCGCGGCGGCTGCGGAAGGACAAAAACAGCGCCGTCGCCAGCGCCACCAGCCGCGCCTCGCTGCCGGTACTGCTCAGGCTTTGCGTGATCAGCCGGGAAAGGTCTTCGTCGGCAAATTCGAGTTCGTCCGCCAGCAGAATACGGCGCGCAGGGTCAAATTCTTCGAGCACCTGCCGCCAGTTATCATCTTCAATCAGGCTGGCGATTTCCCATGCCTGTTTATGCGCCGCGACAATCGTCGCCTGACCGGGCGGCACTTCGCTGGCGGTCTGCGGCAGCCCATAGATCAGCGCCAGTTCCGCGCTGTCTTCCAGCTCAACATCTGCGCCTTCCAGCACCAGCCGCGCGGCATGCACCGCCACCACCGAACGCGCCAGCATGCGCGCCCGGCGTGGGCTTTGCGGCAGTTTTGCCTGTTCCAGCAGATCAACCGCATAGACAATGTAATCCGCCAGCCATTCACCGTAATCGGTTTCCAGATGCTGCAGCAGCGCGGCAGTGTGCGCGACCAGTTCCGCCAGTGGAAAGGCGCGCATCGCCTCACCTGCCAGCTTGTCGCTGACATCGGCGCGGTCTGACTCGCCGCCATCGAGCATCACAATCTGGCGGCGGTCTGCCCTGCCCAGTTCTTTCCAGTTGGGCACGGGAATAATAAACTGGAAGCGGTCTGCCAGCGCCGGGTCTAACGGCTCTGCGCCCAGGTAGAACTCGGTGCCGCTGTCCTGCTTGTCGGGGTCGTCGGGCGAAGGCGGGTTCATTGCCGCCCAGCGGTGGCGCAGCCGGTCAAGATGAATGCCGACAATGCGCTTTTCATGCACAATCGGGAACATCTTGTTCTGCAAATCGGGGCGGCAGCGCGAAATCTCGTCGAAGAACACAAATTCCGCGTCCCAGATTGCGCCCGGCGTGGCGATGAAGCGCAGGCGGCTGTTGCCTTCTTCGGGCATGGGGATGCCCACCAGATCATCGTAATTGAGCAGCGAGGCGTTGTAATGGCGCATGGACATGCCCAGCGCCCCGGCAACCCGTTCGATCAGCAGCGATTTCGCTGTGCCATGAGGACCGACCAGCAGCAGCGGCGACTCGGTCGCCAGCGCGGCAAGCAGCACCGGGTCGAGATGTGCCCAACCCCGAATGCCCAGCGCCCCTGTGATGCCGCTCGGTGTGGCGAAAACCTGTTTGTCCCCCATGAAGATTACTCCCCGGTTTACAGGTGTTACTATTATCTAACAGTTCTAACACTGTAGCAGTTGCCATGCCGTTAGCATGTGGTCAAAGCACCGTTAGGATCATGTTGGTGGGGCGCTGAAATTCGCCTGCATCTTTACAAAATCCAGACAATTGCTTTTCTCTAGTGAACGGGGAAACGCATCTTTACGGAAATAGTTCTTTGGTACTTACAGATTAGTGTGGATAATGCGCTGTGACCAAAGTCATCCCCCATCTGCTGCTGCCTGCCCCCTTGCCTGCTGCACGATGGTCATCCAGAATTGCTGCCTGTGCCGTGTGTACCTCATTGTACGCCCGTTTCAGGATGCAGGAGCTTAGAACCCCCCACCGTTTGGGTGTCGCCGGGCAACCGCTGCTCGCCTGCGCCGCGCGGCGGCACACTGCGGCGTGACGTACACCGCAACCTGCGGGTTATAGAAGGCGTATCACAATCGCGCTACAATCCAGCCTGTTCACACACCTGAACCCACAAAGGAAATCTATGCAAGCCGTTGAGAATTTACCCGTCAGCAGCGCCCTGCCCCAGGGCTTAACCGAACGCGAGGTGCAGGAACGCCGCGCCCAGGGCAAGGGCAACGATGCTGCTCTGAGCACCAGCCGTTCCTACAGCGACATCCTGCGCGAAAATGTGTTCACCTTCGTCAACAATATCCTGTTCATCATCGGCATCGCCCTGCTGGTTGTCGGGCGTGTGGGCGATGCCTTCGTCACCACAGCGGTGATTATCGTCAACATCATCATCGGCGTCATTCAGGAGGCGCGCGCCAAGCGCCAGCTTGACCGCATCGCCCTGCTGACCCGCCCACGTGTGACGGTACGGCGCGCGGGCGCTGAACGCGATGTAGACCAGAGCGAGGTCGTGCTGGGTGACATTATCCACCTGAGAGCCGGCGATCAGATTCTGGTGGACGGCGTGGTGGTGGGCGACGGCAAAATGGAGGTGGACGAGTCGCTGCTGACCGGCGAATCTGACCTGATCCCTAAATTGGCAGGCGACGAGGTGCTCTCCGGCAGTTTTGTGGTCACTGGCAGCGGCTATTTTGAGGCGACGCGCGTCGGCAAAGACAGTTTCGCCAACAAGCTGACCGCCAGCGCCCGCCAGTTCCAGCAGGTCAAAACGCCGCTTCAGCGCGAAGTTGATTTTGTCATTCGCATTCTGGTGCTGCTGGCGAGCTTCTTCGGCATCCTGATCTTTGCCTCCACGCTGGTGAGCAGCATCCCGGCGGTGCGCAGTGTGCAGATGGCGGCAGTGGTGGCGGGCATTGTGCCTAACGGCTTGATCTTTATGGTCACGGTGGCATATGCGCTGGGGGCGCTGCGCATGGCGGGGCGCAATGCGTTGATCCAGCGCGCCAATGCCGTCGAGTCGATCAGCAATGTGACCGTGCTGTGCCTGGACAAAACCGGCACGCTGACGGCAAACGCGATCAACTTTCACGCCATGCTGACAATCAACAGCGAACGCGCCGCGCTGGAAACGCTGCTCGGTGATTTTGCCGCCAGCACACGCGCGGGCAACCGCACCAGCGAGGCAGTCGCCGCCGCGTTCAAGGGGCAGCCGCGCCGTGTCATTGACGAAGTGCCGTTTTCGTCCGCCCTTAAGTGGAGCGGGCTGGTGTTTGACGATAGCGCTCTGCGCGGTGTTTACGTGCTGGGCGCGCCGGAAATGCTCTGGGAACGGCTGGACATCCCCGCCGATATTGACCTGAAGCCGCAGATGGACGATTGGGCGGACAAAGGGCTGCGTGTGCTGCTGTTCGCCCACCAGCCAGCGGCGCAAACGCTGCATGACTCGCTGGGACTGCCGGGACTGCCGGAACGCCTGATCCCGATTGCTGTGCTGGCGTTCAGTGATCAGCTCCGCGAAGGCGCGCAGGAAACGCTGGACGGCTTCCGACAGGCGGGCATCCGGCTGAAGATTATCTCTGGCGACAACCCGCACACCGTCGCGGCGCTGGCGCGGCAGGCGGGCATGACCGGCGAAATCAAGGTGGTTTCCGGGCTGGAACTGGCGCAGATGGATGCTGGGCAGATCAGCAAGGTGGCAGAAGAAACGACTATCTTTGGGCGCATTACGCCGGAGCAGAAAGAAGCGCTGGTCGACGCGCTCAAGCAGAACGGGCATTACGTGGCGATGATCGGCGACGGGGTGAATGATGTCCTCTCGCTGAAAAAGGCGCATCTGGGCATCGCCATGCAAAGCGGCAGCGCGGCAACACGCGGCGTGGCGGATATTGTGCTGCTGAACGACTCGTTCGGGGCACTGCCACCCGCGTTTCTGGAAGGGCAGCGCATCCTCAGCGGTATGCGCGACATCCTGCGCCTGTTCCTGACGCGCGCGTTTTACATGGGGCTGATTATCCTGTCCGTGTCGGTGGTCGGCGTGGGCTTCCCGTTTGTGCCCAAGCACACCTCGCTGATTTCGCTGCTGACGGTGGGGCTGCCGGTCTTCGCGCTGGCGGCGTGGGCGCGCCCGGAACCAGCGAAAGGCAGTATGATGCGCTCGATGGTGCATTTTGTCGTCCCGGCGGCGCTGACCGTCGGGCTGTTTGGCATGCTGGTCTACCTGCTTTACTTCCTGCCGATCCTGACCGGGCTGCTGCAAGCGCCGCCCCCCACCCCGGAACAGGTCGAGGCGCTCTCGCGCATAATCGGCTTCCCGATTGACGCCACCACTGCCGTTCCGTATTCGCTGGAATTTGCGCAGGCGGTGGCACGCACGGCGCTGACCGTGTTTTCGATGCTCTGCGGGCTGCTGCTGATTGTGTTCGTTGAACCGCCGACACGCTTCTGGGTTGGGGGCGATGTCTTCAGCGGTGACTGGCGTCCGACGATTCTGGCAGGGTTGATTCTGGTGGTTTTTGGCGTGATTATGTTCGTGCCGCCGCTGCGCCAGTTCTTCGAGCTGATGCCGCTGCAATGGTTCGATTACGGCATTATCACGGGCATCACGCTGGTCTGGATGTTCGTGCTGCGGTTCATCTGGCGGCGCAATCTGTTCGAGCGCTTCCTGAATTTAGAGGTGGATGCAGCGGCGTAAGTGTCCGCCTGCGACTAAATTGAACCGCAAAGGCGCAAAGACCGCGAAGGGAAAATGTAGGGGGCAGGTCTGCCTGCCTGCCCGGCTGTTGCGCCCGGTGCGCCCACCCCTACCCGCCCACCGCCCGCGCGAACACGCCCAGATGGTTGGCAACCGGGCGCTGGGTGCCGGGGATGCCAAAATGGATCGGCGAATTGAGCGCCTGCGCAGTGCCATCTGCCCCGGCAGTGACCAGCGCCGACGAGCCGCCGCCGTCAAAAACCAGCGCGTCCCAGCCGCCAAATTCCAGCACCAGCGCCGCCAGTTCCGCCAGCGAGACGCCCTCGCTGTAATTGGGCTGCCTGCCATCCACGACGATCAGCAGCAGCGTGCCCCCATCGCGCGTGAGGGCGGCGGCGCTGCGCGGCTGCGGGTCGCGCACATAGCCCGTGCGCGAACGCAGGGGGCGATATTCGCCGTCTTGCAGCAGAATGTGCCCGGAAATGGCGTTATACAGGGTGCCCGGCGGCACATTGAATGCCGCGCGGTTGTCCGCCGAGAGATACAGCGTGGTATACGCGCCGGGCGCGAGGTAGCCGTCGGTGACCAGCGCCCCGCGTGATGCTGCCAGCCCGCGTGTGATCAGCGGCGTGCCCGCCTGATAATCGGCATCATCAACGCCGTCCAATGCTTCCCCGCTGGGAAAGTTGAAGAAGTCGCCGTTGATGGCAAGCTGCACGCCCGATTCTTCGACAAACTGCGTAGTCGTGCGGGCGGTGTAGTCAAAGCCGTCGCTGCCAGCGCCCGGCGTCACCAGAAAGCTGATGCCTGGCGCGGTCAGATCCACTGCTGCGACGTGAATGATCAACGGGCGCGGGTCGCTGCGGATGTCGCGGGTGTAGGTGATGCCGTCAAACAGCACCTGCGCGCTGACCGGCGCGGGCAGCGGACGGTTGAAATACCACAGTGCCGCCGCGCCAAACAGCAGCGCCCCCAGCAGCCCCAGCAGGACGGCACCGCGCCGCAGCATGTTACGCCAGTTTCGCATTAATGGGTTTCCTCGTTGCGTTAATGGACAAAAACAGGTTTATGCTGACATTGTCTGAGGTGACACTCCGCACCGACTAAAGTCGGGCGGCTTCTAAAGCCGCAAGCGGTTCTCGCTATACAAGCCGAGCCATTTCCCCGGTGCCAACGGGACTACGCTTTCCCCGTACATCGACGGGGTGACGATACTTTGGTTCGGGTGCTGGATAGCGCCCAAGTTCATCGAACTCATAGCGGGAAGCGATATTTGCTGCGCCAACGACATCTCTATGAAACCTGCTGCCACAACTTGGACACTCAAAAATGCGCCCCTTTGGTTTGTGACGCTCCCCACAGGACGGGCAGGTTTGTGTCGTGTAGCGTTCAGAAATCTTGTCGTTGATTTGAATACCCACTTCAGCCGCTTTGTAGCCAATGTATTTGCGAATGGTTCCGTGTGACCAATTTGCGATCTTCTGCTGAGACTTCTTGTTCAGTCGCTTGCCATCTGATATATCTCGCACATCACCAATCGCCAGCAAGCCAATCCCCCGTTCTTGCGCCCAATCCACAACAGACCGCGCAATTTTATGTTCGATGTCTCGCTTTTGTTGATCGCAGTGTGCCAGAAACCGACGCTTTCGCGCCTTCAGCTTCCGCCAGCGACGTGACCCCTTCGTGTAAGTTGCCAGTTTTGCATCAATGGATGCAATTCGTTTGTTTCTGCCTTGATTGAGCGCACGCAGTTCTCGACAAGACACCACACACGCCTCAACCCCATTGGTGATAACAGCAGGGTGAATTTCTCCTAAATCCACACCAGCGATGTACTGCCCATTGGGGTTGGGCTGTACGCCATCTTCAGCAACCACATGCCAATTGTAGCGGAAGGTTGATTTGTTAAAGACCAATCGTACTTCCAGAATGTGGTGCTTCTCCATGCCAATCAGGTGCAAAGGGAGTTTGATCGCAAGACGTTCAAATCCGCGTGCCAGAGACAGATATATCACACCATCTTCAACCGCATACACGCCACTACTTTTCCAGATTGTCGTGCGAAAGCGACGACGCTTATACGGGAAACGCACACGATCATCGCCCTGCTTACGCTTGGTGTGAACTTGCTTGCAGGCTTTGTAGAAGGCTTGTTGCGCCGCGTCGATGCTATGAGCGTGAAGTAGCTTTGAGGTATCAGCATCGTAGTTGTCGTTCAGCTTTTCAGCCGCGCCTTGCCTGAGCCATACACCTTTTTTGCGATAAATGCGCCAATGCTCCACCATCACGGCATTATAGATGCGTGCTGACTCCATGTTCAGTGCATCCGCTTGGGACTGTGGAAGCTGGCAGGCAAATTGATAGGTGCGTGTACTCATAGCCCTTTTTGCGCCTCAACATATCGCTTAATTGTCTCTGCGCCCACATTGCCTGCTGTTGACGCAAAATAGCTTCGTGTCCACATTGAAGGCAACTTCAGCAGATGTGGGTATTTCTTCCTGAGCGTGCGCGATGTAACGCCTTTGCACTCTTTAACCACATCGGCAGCGGATACTGTAGGAAACACACGCACAAATAAGTGGATATGGTCGGGCTGTATTGCTAACTCAAGTATCTCCCACCCCTTCTGCTGACATTTTTGCGTGATTAACTCACGACAATCCAGAGCAACAGTATCGCGCAAAACAGGCTTACGCCGCTTAGGTGTCCAGATGAGATGATAAACAATGAGGTGAACTCGATGTTCGTCGCGCTGATATTCCATGAAACCACCTGTTGATTTATGTGTTTGGGTGTACACTTAAATCAACAAATGTGGTTGTTTAGAAAACCAGACAATACGCCTGATGGTGGCGTATTTTGCCCGACATGCCCCGATACAAAATCCAGCCACACATCAGGCGGGCTAAAGCCCACGAGAAACCCGCCTAACCACTGCCATTAAAATGGCGTGGCTTACGGCGGGTTCAAAATCTGTCAAAGAACCCCATGGATGTGCCTGTGTTACAGCCGCCGGTGCAGCAGGCATCCTACTCCCCCACTGCCCGCGCGTATACGCCAAGCTGGTTGGCAACCGGGCGCAGCATGCCGGGAATGCGATTGTGCACGGGCATGTTGAGGATCTGCGCGCCGCCGTCCGCGCCCTGCATCGCCAGCGTGGACGAGCCGCCACCGTCGAGATTCAGTGCCGTCCAGCCGCCGTATTCCAGGATAATCTGTGCCAGTTCTTCGTAGTTCACGCCTTCACTGTAATTGGGCTGCCTGCCATCCACCACAACGATGAGCAGCGTGCGCTCGTCCCGCGTCAGCGCGACGGCGGTACGCGGACCCGGTTCTGTGCGCGAACTGCGGTCGCCCCAGGAATAGGTCACTATGCCGTCCTGAACCAGCAGCACATTGCCGGAAATGGCGTTGTAGACCGCCCCTATTGGCGTATCGAACGAAACCCGATTGTCCGCCGAGATATACAGCGTGTGGAAGGTTGCCGGGTTGACCAGTCCATCCGTGACCAGCAGCCCGTTCGATGCCGCCAGCCCGCGCGCGTGCGCGCCTTCGCCGTCGTTGGGGTAATACGACAACGGTACACTGATAATCCACGGGAAAAAGAAATCGCCATTGATGGCAAGCTGCACGTTGAACGTGGTCAGAAAGTCGGACACGGTGCGCGCGCGGTATTCAAACTGCTGGAATTCCATATGCCGCCCAATCAGCACGCCCGGCGTGACAAAAAAGCCAATACCCGGCGCCTCCAGATCAACAGCGACCACATGCAGCACCAGTGAGCGCGGCGTTGTGCGCACATCGCGGGTGTAGGTGATGCCCGTAAACAGCGGTTGGTTCTGGATGGGCGGCGGCTGGGTGCGGTTATACAGCCACAGCGCATACCCGCCACCGATGAGACCCGCCGCGAGGCTGAACGGCAGCAGCAGCAGCAGACTTTCACGGAGGATCTGCCGGAATGTAACGCGCATGAAAAATCTCCGTTAACTTTGCAACAAAATGTGCCAGGTTTTCTGCCGGGGCGTACAATATTGTATGGTGCTGTGTTTTTCAAGGAAAAGCTGATGGCTGTAGATGAGAAAATCGCTCCCCCCACGCCGGTGCTTGCGCCCGGTCCGCAAAAACGCCCGACGCTGCAACAACTGCGCGAGCTGCGCAAGAACCTGATTGATGCACTGTACAACAGTTGGCGGCTGAATGGCGACCTGGTGCGC
Source organism: Anaerolineae bacterium (assembly GCA_034435675.1). Classification (GTDB taxonomy): domain Bacteria; phylum Chloroflexota; class Anaerolineae; order Aggregatilineales; family Phototrophicaceae; genus DAOTWP01. The sequence continues at coordinate 58,227 of DAOTWP010000096.1, read as the reverse complement.
TTCACAGTTGCCGGGCGGGTGCTGCATCTCGCCTCTACGCCGGAACTGGCGGAGGAAGTGCTGGTCAAGCATAAAGACACCTTCGTCAAGATTCACCAGCCCGATGGGCGTCCGGTGGGCTTGCAGCTTGCGGTCGGCTTTGGGCTGCTGACCAACGGCGACCATGACTCGTGGCTCAGCCAGCGGCGCATGATGCAGCCGATGTTCCACCGTAAAAGCATCGCCGGCATGGCAGCGCAGATGACCGCCGCCGGGGAGCGTTTGCTCCAGCGCTGGACACAGTACACCGCAACCGACGCACCACTGGACATCAGCGGCGAGATGATGCGCTTGACGCTGGATGTCGTCAACCGGACGATGTTCAGCAGCGATGTACTGGCAAGCGCGGATCGGGTGGGACCGGCAGTGACCGAACTGCTGCATTTTACGTTCATGCGCCAGCGTCAGGGCATCAACCTGCCGCTGTGGCTGCCGCTGCCGCAGCACCGCCGCTTTCATCATGCGCTGGCGACGCTCGACGGGCTGCTTTACGGGCTGATTGACGCCCGCCGCGAGGAACGCCGCCAGTCCACAGAGCGTCATGGCGATCTGCTCGACATGCTGCTTGACGCCCGCGACGACGCCAGCGGCGAAGGCATGACCGACAAACAGCTTCGCGACGAGGTAGCGACGATCTTCGGCGCGGGGCACGAAACCACCGCCAATGCGCTGACTTGGACGTGGTATCTGCTGGCACTGCACCCTGCCGTGCGCGAACGGCTGTGGGCAGAAGTGGACACTGTGCTGCAAGGGCGCACGCCAACGATGGACGACCTGCCCAACCTGCCGTATACCCAGGCGGTGTTCGAGGAAGCGCTGCGGCTGTATCCACCCGCGCCGATTGTGCCGCGCCAGACCACGCACGCCGCTGTGCTGGGCGGTTGTGCCATCCCGGCGCACACGCGCGTGATCGTCAGCATCTATAACATCCAGCGCCACCCGGCATACTGGGAGCAGCCGGACGCCTTTATGCCGGAACGCTTCCTGCCGGGGTATACGCCCCCTGCCGAACTGCGACAGCATAAGCTGGCGTATATGCCCTTTGGCGCGGGTCCGCGCATGTGCATCGGCAACAACTTCGCCATGATTGAGGGGCAGCTATTGCTGGCGCAGCTTGCCGCGCGTTATGACCTGCGGCTGGCACAGGATGCAGCGCAGGCTGCCCGCGTGGAGAAGGAATTTGCCATCACTATGCGCCCACGCGGCGGCATGGCGATGACGCTGCACCCGCGAGGATGAGGAAACAAAAACAGGTGAGCAAATGGGCAGACGTTATGCCTTCTGCAAGATCAGCAAACGGCGTCTGCCGATGGTTTCCCGTTGGAGGCGTTTGTAACGAGCATAGGTCGCTTGCTGTGATTTATCGCTAATCACGGCGGCAATCCCACCGGGGATCAGAACATCATATTGGGCTTGCAATAAGGTGGTGCCGTCAGCGTCAGCTTGCCAGCCGGTGAGATTGCCATAGGGCACATCACAGATGATGAGGTCAACAGATGCGGTGCGGGCGGTTGGTTGTAGAGCATTTGCCGTCCATGCGTGTGTGGTGATCGGTGGGGCGGGTAAATACTGGCGAAGCCGTTCAACACTGGCGAGTGCGGCATGGTGTGAGGATTTGTTGTAGGTGTCCGCTAAAGCGCGCAGAGCATCCCGCCGCATATCTAAGCCTGCGGCAGTCAACAATCGCAGGTTATCGGATGCGCGCCTGACAATGTCCGGATTGATGTCCGAGCCGTGCAGCGCTTGGATGCGCGCACCGTGCAGAAAGCCGAGTACGGTCAAGAGGTATCCGCCGCCACAGCAGGGGTCATAGACACGTAAACGTTGCTCTGCTGGAAAATAACCGGCGCAGCGCTGGAACAGTTCACTGGCTAGTCGAACCGGAAACGAGGTCATTCCTCCCTGTGAGACAAGCACCCGTCCCGCTGCGAAATCTTCGTAATTCTCTTTTTCAGTGACATATCGATATTGCATCTTCTCGTGTGGGTTCCGCTGCTCATTATTTGCATCTGGATTAACAAATACGGCGAATACCATAGTCTCGTATTCGCCGTTTTGTTTTCCATGTATATGGCTTGTGGACTCTGGCTACGGCAGCGTCACGTCGCACTGTCCGGCGCTGGAGTCACAGGTGGCGACCACACTGCCGTTGTGCAGCACCTCAAATGTGCCACTTGCCCAGAACAGCGCGTCCGGCTCCTGAAAAACAATGCTGCGCACATAAGTGCACTGCGGCGGCGCGGCGAACTGCCTGCCCCGCTCCCAGATTTGCAGGCAGTGTCCGCCCGGCAAAGCGCTGATATTGATGCTGCTTTCTACCCGTTCCCAGCGGACAGCCTCAAACGTCACGCCGCCCTGCCGCAGGCTCAGCCCGGACAGGTTGGTGAAGGCTCCGTTAGGGATGATGGTCAGCACACGCGGCAGATACACCAGCGTGATGCTGCCCGGCGGGTTGGTGGGCACAGCGGTGGGCGTGGGCAGCGGTGTCGGCGTGCTGGTCGGCAGCGCGTTAGCCACCGGAACTGACGCGGGTGTGCCGCCTGCAACTGTACTCCCCGCTGGTGTGTTGGTTGCCATCACCACCGGCGGCGGCGGCGCGCTGGACCAGACCGGGCGCATGGATACCTGCGAGACCGTGCGGCGTCCGGCGGCGTCCTCGTATTCCACATAGAAATGGGTGTCGCGGTAGTTTTCCGGCAGGGGCACGGTAATCTGCCAATCCTGCCATTCCCGGAGCACCTGCTGGTCAGCATCCAGCAGGCGGTAGCGTGTCGCTGCGCCGATCCAGTCCCCCAGCCAATCACTGCGCTCGGTGGTCAGGTACATCTCGTTCACTTCAGGGTCGCTCAGCGCGGGCAGCACATTCGGCGCTGCGCCCAGCACCACAATAAACAGCACATCGCTGCCACGCTGGCGGGCGGCAATGCCCACCTCGCGATAAACCGGGTTGGTGGCGCTGCGGCGGTGAATGTCTGAGGTCTGCCAGAAGCCCAGCGCACTGCGGATGCTGCCAATGGCGGCGATTTCGGTGACGGCGATGCGCTGCGGGTGTCCATAGGTGGGCCAGGCAAATTCGGCGAACTGCGAACGCGCGCGGGCGTCTTCGCCGCGCCTGCCGGTGTGGATTGCCCCGCCTGCGGGAATAGACGACAGACTCATCAGGTAATCCGCCTGCGCTGCCGCCATTGCTTCGAGTGTTGGGTTATAGACCAGCGGGGTCAGCCCCAGACTGAGCCGCCACAGGTTTAGTTCAGCGGCAAGCTGCGGGATGAGCGTGTTGGGATTGGGCGGTTGTGCGCCGCTGGTGATGGCGGCAAAACACAGGGTCAAAAACAAAAAGAGGGCGATGCCAGCACGACGCATAAGGTTTAGCCCCTGCTCCTAAAAATTGCGTTAGCTTACATGCTAGCACGGGTTTTTTTAGGGCAGACAATAAATTCGGATATTTTTCACGGGCGGATGGTTAGAAGATTTAACAGAAACCCTTACGCTGCTCAAATTGACTTGTGCGGAATAGATGTTCTACGCTGAGAACAGCGTATCTTCACCCCAAATGGAGTACCTCATGTACAAAACTGTCAGCATTGTCTCGCATATGATGCCCGATCAGTCCCCGAAAGCTGCTCCCTACACCCCCATGATGCTGCATGAACAACGGAACTTGAGCAGTGCGAGGCTGGTCGAGCCGCCAGACACCTGACCGGCGTAAAGCAAAGTTGGCATGAGGCAGGCAGTTAGACGCCTGTAGACCCACAGCAGCAGGGGCACACGAGAAAGTTCCGTGTGCCCCTGCCGCTTTTTGTGTTATGCGGTTATGCCTTCGGGCGTTCAGTTCTGGATCGGGATACGGTTGAGATCCGCGCCCTGCTGCAAGATTGCCCACGACCCACTGACCCAGCCGGTAATGCCGTTATAGGTCACCAGCCACCATGTCGCGTTGGTGTTGCGCGCCAGCACCGGCACGGTAATGCCCTGCGGGATGCGCGCCAGGACTGTGCTGCCCTGCGTGGTGGGCAGGTTGCGCAGGTTGACCTCGCCGCGTGTCGTCGCCGTATACCCCGTGCCCGGCAGGTTGCTGCCGCCGCCGGGGGTAATAACAGGCACGTTAGCGCTGCTCAGGTTGATGTAGCGCCCGTTGACCCAACCGACCAGCCCATTGATATTCAACTGGTACCACACGCCGTAGGTCACGGTGTTGAACTGCCCCAGCACGGCATAGGTCTCGCCCCGGCTGATGCGCGTCAGCACGGCACCGTTGATCGGATCGGGCGATTGGCGCACGTTCAGCCGCGCTGTATTGACCACGCCGGTGACGCCGGTGGGCGAGGTAACGGGCGGTGTGGGTGTCGCTGGCTGCGGCGCAGGGGCGTTGAGCTGTGTCAGGGCATAATCGAGGAATGCCACCCCGCCGTATTCGACGTATTCCACCATGAACGTATGCTGCCCTGCGTTCAGGAACAGGTCTACCGTGTAGGTCTGCCCGGTTGCGAGACCAAAGCGGTCAATATACAGCACGCCGTCAACCCACACCCGCACACCATCATCGGCGCGCGTGGTGATGCGGTAGTTGCCTGCATTCAGCGTCTGCGTGCTGGTGAAGCGCGCCGAGAAGTTGTCTACTGGCACCACTGCCGCCGGTGAGCCGCTGCCCCAGTTGTTGCCGGGGCTGTTCACGCTGATAATCTGCGAAGGCGAGCCGGACAGCGTGGTGTTGTTGTAATACTGCGCCGTCCACGCGCTGGTGTTGATTGGCGGGGACTGCACGGCAACCGGGAAGTTAGGTGCCTGCGGGTTGGTGGCAGCGTTCGCCCAGGCGATAAACACATAGGCATCGCCCAGCACCTCGCGGTAATCCACCTGAATATGCGTGTTGCCGCCGGGGATGGTCACATCTGCCACCAACAACTGCCCCGGACTGCCGCTGTTGTAGGTGTCAATGGCGGGGGTCAGCGCGAAGTTGATCGTCAGCTTGACGCCATCATCTGCCAGCAGCCAGAAGCGGTATGTGCCTGCTGCCAGCGAAACATCTGTCGCAAAGCGGGCGCTGAAGTTGTCATTGCCGATGCCCGTGCCGGGTGAACCCTGTCCCCAGTTAAGACCGAGTGCGCCTTCCTGCCGGGTGATGACCGGGGGTTCGATCAGGAAGCCGTTATTGTAATACTGTGCCGTCCAGACGCTGCCCTGTGCGGCGGCGGGTTGTGCGCTGAGCAGCAGCGCAGCCGCGAACAGCAGCAGAACGAAACTAATGGTGATGGTGATGCGTTTCATCATGATGCGCTCCTCCTGAATTACTCATGCCACATCCAGCACGGCGTTCCATGCTGGCACGGTGTTCTACGCTGATAGACGTTGTCGCGCGCCGGTTGGTTGCTGGCGACTGGTCTGCGCTTTGCCTGCGCCTGTCCGCCGTCAAACCCGCTGCGCCCGGTATACTGGCTCCGGGGCGCTGTGTCTGGCTGGGTGACTGCTGTACAGATGGTTGAGATGATGATGGCACAGATGGCTGCTGAGCAACCAGAGGCGACGGACTGACCTGCAAGCAGGCACAATGCTTGAGTCTAGTATGCGCCTGTTGGCGGAGGAAAGTCCACTACGGGTAGGCAACGCTTGCACAACGGTCTTGCGGCACAACAGCGCTGGACAGCAACGCTGGCACAACGGTCTTGCGGGTGGGCGCGTGGTTGTGCGTTAGCCGCGCGCCCCTGGTGCTTCGATGTATGGTGGGGGCTATTCCAGTTCGAGGAAACGCTCACCATTGAAAATCATAGCGACCCATTTGTCCGGTTCAATTTCCACCCAGATTTCTTTGCCCGTGATGTCGCGCAGGGTGATAACTTCGCCCTGTTTGAGCTTGTCCACACGCAGATACTGCACGCCCGGACCACTGCGCACGTTGACGTTGTCCGCCAGCACGCGCGCGCGGATAGCGGGCTTTGGCTTTTCTTCTGCCAGTTCCACCGGCAGCGATTCCGGTTCGGCAGGCTTAGGCACTGCCTGGCGCTTGCCGTATTCGAGCATATCTTCCAGGCTGCCGGCGAACCAGTTCAGGTCACAATTGCCCTTAATGCCGGGCACATCACCCTTGTCGGTATACTGCCAGAATTTCCAGTCTGTCCAGGGTCGGGGCAGCGCGGGGTGTTCTTTTATGGGGTCTTCAACATAATTCGCCACCCACAGGTCGTATTCCGCCCATTCCTCATAATTGATAATGTAATCGGGGTTGTCCCAGAACCATTTGGCGGTGTAGATCACCGGGCGGCGTCCGTCGTGCTGTTCGATGCGCTGCAAACAACCCTGAATGTTGGCGGTCAACTGTGCCCGGCTGACGCGGTCATGCCGTTCGATATCCATCACCAGCGGCAGATCAGGCTGGCGATCCCCCAGCACATCCAGCAGCCGGTTGACCTGCGAGTAAATGCTGTTTTTGGGCACTACCACATGATAGGCGGAGACGAACAGCCCGGCTTCTCTGGCGTCGTTCCAGTTGATATAAAAACGCGGGTCAGTGTAATAATCGCCAACTGTCGCGCGAATCATGGCGAACTTGTAGCCTGCATCCGCCACCTGGCGCCAGTCAATGTCACCCTGCCAGCGCGAAACGTCAATTCCTGGGATCCAATTCATCAGCCATCTCCTCCCGTCGGCGGGACAAGGGTTGTCCTGCCCGTGCGTCATTTGCCGCACCGATTATAACGCTTTTGGCGCGCAAGCGGCACAGACGCTCCCGTGTCCTGTGGCGTTTGCCCTGTGCCCCTATTTATCGCGCGTGAGGGCGAAGCCGCTCATGAACTGCTTTTGCAGCGCCAGAAAGACGACCAGCGGCGGCAGGCTGGCGATCACCGCGCCGAGCATAATCGGTCCATAGGTGTCGCCCGACTCTGCGCCCGCCACCAGCGAACGCAGCCCGATCTGCACCACCGGCGTATCGAGCATACGGGGCCACAGGTACAGATTCCAGGCGTACAGGAACTGAATGACCACCAGCGCGCCGATGGTGTTCCAGCTAATCGGGATCAGCACACGGAACAGGAACTGCAAGGGGGTTGCGCCGTCCAACTGCGCCGCCTCGGACAGTTCCGGCGGGATGCTGGCGAAATGCTGGCGGAACAAAAATGTGCCTGTTGCGCTTGCCAGCAGCGGCAGCACCAGCCCGGCATAGCTGCTGCCCCAACCGAAGCCGGACACGATGCGAAACAGCGCCACCGCCATCGTCTCAATTGGCATCATCAGCGTGACCAGCACAAAGCCAAACACCAGCCACTTGCCCGGAAAGCGGAAATAGACGAATGCCAGCCCTGCCAGCAGCGACAGCACCGTTTTACCGCCCGCCACCAGCACCGCGACCAGCGTGCTGGCGAACATATAACCGCCCAGCCCGCGCGCATTCCAGACCACGTTGAAATTGTCCAGCAGCGAACTGCCCGGAATAAACGATTTGGCGAAGAACTGCGCGTTGCTCTGTGTGGCGATAATCAGCGCATAAAACAGTGGAAAGCCGATGATAATACAGGCAATCCACAGAATCACATGCGCGTACCAGCGCTGGGGCAGCCATGCCATGCGCAGGGGGCGTGCCGCTGCTGCTGCCCGCGCTTCGACAACTGTCGTCAAAACCTGTTCTTCTGCCATCGTCTAGACTCCGTAATTGACGCGCCGCCCGGTAGTGCGGAACTGGTAAACCGTAAGCGCAATCACGACTACCAGCAGGATAATAGACTGTGCCGACGCCGCGCCAATGTCGCGCACGCGCACGGCAGTATCGTAAATGCTGAAGATCATGTTGTTCGCCGCGCCCAGCGGACCGCCCGACCCCAGAAACAGCGCGTCAATCACCCCGAAGGTCTCGAAGAAAGCGTAAGTCAGGTTGGTGATCAGCAGGAAGAAGGTGATCGGCGAGAGCATCGGCAGGGTGATGCGCCGGAAGCGCTGCCAGGCGTTCGCGCCGTCAATCGAGGCGGCTTCGAGCAGGTCTTTGGGGACGTTTTGCAGCCCGGCGATATAAAAGAGGATGTTGAAGCCCAGCGAATTCCACACGCTGACCAGCACCACCGTCCACACCGCCATGCTGGTGTTGGTGCGCCAGTCCAGCCCGGCAGCCTGTAACGGTTGGTTGAACAGCCCGACGACCGGGTTGAAGAGGAAGTAAAACAGAATGCCCGCCGCCACCGGCGACAGCGCATAGGGCCAGACCAGCAGCGCGCGGTAGTAGCGCCCACCCCTGATCGGCTGGTATGCCATCAGCGCAATCAGCAGCGACACGGCAATCGCCAGCACGACGATCAGGAAAGCCATGACAAAGCTGGTGGTGAAGGTATTCAGATAGGGCGTGCTGCTGGCAAACACCTGCCCACCGCTGAACACCTGATAGGTGCCTTCCCCGAACAGATCGGCGAAGTTATCCAGGCATTCCGGCACAAGGCGTGCATCCGCCCCGCGTGTCAGGCGTGTGGTGGACAACGCAAACGTCTGCGTTGTGGGGATGTAAGAGAACAGGATCAGCACTACCAGCGTGGGCAGCAGCAGCAGCCAGGGCGTGCCCCACCCGCTGCGAAACATGCCCGGCAGCGGCGCGAGCTGTGCCCGCAGCGGACGCCCGGCGGAATACCAGCGCAGCACCCACACCGCCGCCACGAGTCCAATCAGCAGCCCAACCACGATTAACCCGACCGCCAGCAGCAGCACCGAGTTAACCGCGAACTGGATACTGGGACCCAGCCGCGTGATGCCGACCTGTTCTGCAACTGCCGGGGGAGCCAGCAGCGCGGCGCTGTGCGGCTGGTCAAATGCCTGCACCGTGAAGGACATCTGGTTTTCGGGCACGAAAGGGCAGTAATCCAGCGGCAGCATAAAGAACTGCGGTCCCAGCGCCCCGGCAGCCGCGCCTGCCAGCAGCCCCAGCAGTACGCTGCGTTTGCTGCGCCAGAACAGCCCGCCCAGAATTAAGCCACCGGCAGCGGCAGTCAGCAGCGTGAGTATCAGGGGAAGATTTTCAGCCATGTCTAACCTTCCTTAATATCTAGCCCTAAACCCGGATCAGGGGATTATGCAATTCAAAAATTTAATCGAATAACGTTTTTCGCAGGGTTGGAGGAAGCATGCTTCAACCCTAGCGGTAACCTGATTATTTTCTTAAAGAGCATCATCCCCTGGTTCAAAAAGACAGGTTTATGGATAGGTTCTCAACCATAAACAGTAGGGGAGGGTCTAAGCGTTAGCCACCCTCCCCTACCGAACCATACTGCACACGCGGGTTAAACCCGGTGCTTGAGAATGTCGCCAGAATTACTGGGCGAAGTCTTCGTTATAGGTCGCCAGCAGGTCGTCTGCGGCTGCCTTCGCCTCTTCCATGCGCGCCACCGGATCCAGACCCTGGAGCATGATTTCTTCGATTGCCTGGGTGACGATGTCGCGGGTGGGGATGAATGTGCCGAACAATGCACCCTGCGTGGCGGTGGTCACGGTGCTGCTGCCCAGTTGGTCGCTGGCGGTGAAGAAATTCGGGTTCGCTTCGAACCAGTTGCCTTCACCAGGCACGCAGGCGCTGCCATCCCACACACTGTTGACATCGGCGCTGGGGTTTTCCAGCACTTCGATAGCGCTTAAGCGCAGCGGGATGTAGCCAGAGGCGGTGTGCCAGCAGGCGGCGCTTTCGGTGTTGGTCATGAACAGCAGCCATGCCAGGGTCGCGTCAGTCACTGCCTGATCCAGCCCGGCAGTCACCCACAGGGTCGCGCCACCAATGATATTACCGGTCCAGCCGATTTCGCCATCATAGGGCATGCGGGCGGTGCGGACGGTGTAGCCGGTTTCGGCGGCAGTGTCCTGGATACCGCGTGCGCTGGCACTGGAAGTGATGATGAACGCCACCTGACCGCCGTGCAGCGCCTGTTCCGTGCCGCCCCAGTCGCGCTGGACGCCGGTATACAGATAGTAGCCATTGTCGTACATGTTCTGCCACCAGGCGACGGTGTTCAGAGAAGCATCGCTGGTCAGCAGCACTTCACTGGCACGCGCGTCACGCCCGTTGCCGTTGTTGACCAGGTCGGCATTCTGCTGCGCCAGCCACTGTTCGTAGAACCAGCCATGATTAGGCCAGGTCATGCAGTTGCTGGCAGCGGTGTTTTCGAGCACGGCGGCGCAGGCGGCTTCCAGTTCCTGCCAGGTGGCGGGCAGTTGGTCAACCGCGTCCACGCTGTCAATCACACCGGCTTCCACCAGCATGTCCATGTTGGCATACATGATTGGGGTCGAGGTATTCCAGGGCATCGAGGTGAACACACCGTCAACCGTGTAATAGCCGGAAACCACCGGCACGATGTCGTCGAAGTTAACCGCCTGACCCAGAATTTCTTCACGCCCGGCAACCAGATCTGCCACCGAGGCGAAGTAGCCGCTGTCACGCGCGAACTGCGTGCCGACTTCGAAGAGCTGGGCGATTTCCGGCTGTTCACCGGATTCGAATGCCAGTTCGTACTGCTGGATCAGTTCTTCATAGCTGCCGAAAGTGCGCACGTTGACGGTGATATTGGGGTATGCTTCCTGGAAAGCGGCAACGCGGTCATTCAGGAAGTCGAGGCGCTGGTCGCTGAAAATCTGCCACATTTCAACTTCGATTTGATCCTGTGCTGCGGCAGGCGCCAGCAGCAGTGCCAGTGCAGCGAGCAGCACCAGCATAGACAGAACTTTACGCATCATTGTTTTGTGTTCTCCTGGTATTTGTTTGACCCATTTTGGGGAACTTTGGTCAACTGTTTTGTGCCCCACAGTTGACCAGTGGGAAATCTAGCAAGGACGGGTTAAGCCACCATCATTTGCCATTTAAGCGGTATTTAAATACTGGTAATTCGCGGGTTAATAAATCGCGCGATTTTTTACGCGGCAATTTAAGCGTGGGTGGGGCGACCTGCTGCGCCGCCCTCCCCCAACACCGGTCCGCCCGGCAGTTTACCGGGCGCGGGGCATCAGTTCAGCCACTGCGTAATATCCAGCGGTCCATATTCCTGTGGCAGTTCATCGGCGGGCATGCCGCGCACATCCACCGTAATCCATTGCAGCACATAAAATGCCGCGCGGCGCAGGTCGTCATTCTCATTGGTCAGCGCCAGCAGAATGCCCTGTACGGCGATCTCGCCCATCTCGCCCAGCGCTTCGATCACCGCCATGCGTACAAATTCGTTCTGGTCATGGACCAGCGCCTGCAGCAGCCCGGCAACTGCCTCCTCATCACCGAGCAAGCCCAGCGCCCCGGCGGCGGCATGGCGCACATAGCTGCTCTCGTCATTCAGCAGCGCGTCGATGAGGCTGAGCTGCGCGCTGGTATCTTGCAGCACCCCCAGCGCCCCGGCAGCCGCCCAGCGCACATAGCTGTTGTCGTCGTACAGCAGCGCGCGGGTGAGGGCGCCGCTGGCAGCATCATCACCGATACTGCCCAGCGCTTGCGCCGCGTGATAGCGCACATAACTGTTGTCGTCGTGCAGCAGCGCCTCGACCAGCGCTTTGATCGCACCGGCATCACGGATCACACCCAGTGCTTTGGCGACGGCACGGCGCACAGGCACGTTGTCATCGCGCAGCAGCGCCTGTGACAACCCGCTAATCGCTTCGGGAGCCTGCATTTCGCCCAGCACTGCCGCTGCTGCCCGGCGTACCTGCGCGTTGTCATCATCGAGCAGCGCATTCACCAGTGCGGGCACGGCAACTGCATCCCCCAGCGACCCCAGCGCCAGCGCGGCGGCTTTGCGCACACGAATGCTTTTGTCCTGCCGCAGCACGTTGATTAACTGCGAGATGGCGGCAATATCGCCAATTATGCCCAGCGCCTCCACAATCAACATGCGTACTTCCCAGTTTTTGTCGTTCAGCGCTTCCAGCAGGGCGGGCACGGTTTCCTGCCAGCCTAGCTGGGTCAGGCGTACCTGTGCATTACGGCGTTTGTAGCGATCCGGACTGCGGAGTTCGTTGAGGAGTTGGGCAACCGTTGAGGCTCTTGACACTCGGTTTCTCCTGTTTGTATCACGGCAGGGGCGCTGCCGCCACCTGCGGTGATCCCTGATGATTGGCATCCATTTTAGCAGAAATCGTCCGGGGATGTCGTGAATTGGTCTGGGAAGCAGGCAGCAGTGCAGGCAGACATGCACGGCACGCCTGCCTGTATCGAAGGATCGAAGGAACGCTGCGAGGGCGCAGGCACACTGCCCCGCCCTCGCCTGCTCGCTCAGGATTTAATCGTCGTCATCGCCGCCGGCTTCATCGCCGTCATCATCATCGTCACCGCCATCATCGTCGTCATCGCCGCTGCCCCCACCACCCGGAGGCGGTGGATTGCTGCCGCTGCCATTGTCGTGGTCATCGTCGTCATCGCCGCCGCTGCCCGGAGGCGGTGGATTGCTGCCGCTGCCATTGTCGTCGTCATCGTCGTCATCGCGCCAGCGGTTGTCATCATCATCATCGTCATCGTCGCGGCGGTCATCGTCCGGCAGGTAGAAGCGCATCGCAATGACAACCCAGTTCGCATTTTCCACACGGATTTCGATCACGTAGCGTGCGCCAATCACACGCGGCAGGTCAAGCTCCACCTCGATAATGATGACCTGACCGCCAATGATGATGCTGCCATCGTCAAAATCGTCCAGTGTGCCGATGATGACAATCACGCCGCGCGCAAACCTGCTCCGGTCATCATTATCGTCATCGTCGTCGTCGTCGTTGGCAGCATCCTCAGTCGTTACCAGCCGCGCCACGAGTCTGCCATCCGGGAACACCACCGCGTAGATTTCGACCAGCACGCCCACGCGCAGCGGCGTGTCATCGTCGTCAATCACCGCTGTGCTGATGTCAATCGTCAGTCCCCCCAGCGTCAGCGTGTTCCCGTCCAGGGCGGTCACAATGCCGATCAGCTCAATTTCGCCGGGGGCGAGGTCGTCATCATCGAATGGGTCTACTTCATATGCCACGATGCTGCCGTCTGCCAGCAGCCAGGCGTGTACCTCCACCAGCACACCCACCGCCAGTTGCAGGTCAATGTCCGCGCTGCTGATGTCAATGACCTGCCCGTTGATCGTCAGGGTGGTGGCGTCGAACGCCGTAACAATGCCGATCAGTTCCAGATAGGCAGCCCCCTGCGGCGGCGGGGGTGTTGCCGGCGTCTCTGGGGTTGCCTCTGGTGTGGCTTCCTGCGCCGCTGCCGGGGTGCTGGTGGGGGAAAGGGCAAAAACTGTGGCGCCCAGCAGCAGGACCAGCAACAGCCACACGAATTTTGTAGAACGCTGTGGTTGCATGTTGTCTTTTCTCCTTAAAGCATCACTGAAAAGGCTGTTCGCGGGTGTTGGCAGCAGCGCGGCGCGTGAGGGGTAGGGCGTTCCTCATGCGGCGGCGGCGTGAACAGTGCGCTGCGAACAGCCATCTGCTTGCAAAAGCCGACCGCTGCGCCTGAAACCGCGCGGGGCATGGGCGCGGCGTGCCGTGCTCAACCCTTGAGGCGGCGCACGCTGACTTTGCGCTGCACTGTTCTCGCTGTGTACGATCAAAAACAGGGTGAAAAGTTTCGGTGGACTTCCTGGCGAACGCGGTTTGTAAGCAGTTGCAGCGCCGCAGTTGCAGCAGAACGCCGCCTGTTAGTAGAACGAATATTGTCATCAGTATGCCTGACCTAACAATCCTTTAGGCAGCGGCAAGGTATGTATGTGTTTATAGGCAACAAAATTCATAAATTATTGGCATGACTGCGCTTGTATTTATCCCTCAGCACGATTATCGTAAAAACAATAGGCGTTTACTGCTTGCCGTACCTGAAACCTAAATCAACCAACCCGGTCATTTTTGGTTTGTTGTTATGTGCGGATGTTATCATCAAACAATCATCCGGTATCCACCCACAACACACGGCTCACGGCGCTGCAACGGCTCTGGAGCAGGCGGTTGCCGGGTATCGTGCTGCAAACTGAGGATTGAAGAAAATGCCAACCAGTGCCCCGCGTGTCACGATCGGTATGCCCGTTTATAACGGTGCCCAGTTTTTGGAAGAGACCTTGCAATCAATTCTGGCGCAGACGTTCACCGACTTTGAGTTGATCATTTCTGACAATGCCTCCACCGATGCCACCGCAGATATTTGCAAGCGTTATGCTGCCGCAGACTCACGCATTCGCTACATCGCCCAGGAAAGCAACATTGGCGCAGCGCCCAACTACAACTTTGTTTTGAAAGAAGCACACGGCGAGTATTTCAAGTGGGCAGCGCATGATGACCTGTGTCTGCCTGCGTTCATTGAACGCTGTGTCAGCGCGATGGACGCAGACGCGCAGATTGTGCTGGCGTATCCCATCGTGACGCACATTGACGATCACGGCAAGATTATCGAAGTCTATGACAGCCGCTTTCACCTGATGGACGACAGCCCGGTGCAGCGCCTGAAAGGGGTCTTTGGCGCGCCGCCCAAGTGCAGCCCCATTTTTGGGTTGATCCGCACAGACGTACTGCGCAAAACCGGCTGGATGGGCGCTTACGTTGCCTCTGACCGCGTGCTGCTGGGCGAACTGGCAGTCTGGGGCAAGCTGTACGAAGTCAACGAATCACTGTTTCACCGCCGCATTCATGCCGGCATTTCTACCGAGGCATTCGGCAGAACACGCGCCCTGCTGGCGTCGTGGTTTGACCCCAAGAATCGGGGACGCGCAAAGGCACAGGCACCGGACTGGCAGCGTCTGATCGAACAGATTCGCGGGACTCATCGTGCGCCCATTGGGTTTCTGCAAAAGCTGCGCTGTGATGGGGTGGTGCTTCGGTACTTCCTCAAACCGCGCAGAATCCCGTACATGACCAAAGAGCTATTCAGGGCTGGCAGCGTTATGGTTAGAAATCAGGTTGTCCGGCTGCGAAAGCTGGGACGCCGCAATGAGCCATTGCAAAGCGCGCCACCCCCGCCAATATCGTAGTTTGCCGCAGAAGACAGAATGGCTTATGCCGCTGGCGACACCGCCGAGGTAACCCGGCTTGTCAAGCAGCAAGAGAGAGGATGACCGTGAAAGAGCAAAGACAACGACCAAGCCTGGGAGTTGTGGCAATCAGCTACAACGAAGAACAGAACATGTCGGGGTTTCTGGATAACCTGCTGCCCTGGGTAGATGAAATCGTGGTTGTGGATGATGGCTCGACTGATAGCACAGTGAGCCTTCTTCAGGCTGCCGGGTCCAAAGTGAAAGTCATCCAGCGCGAACGCCAGCAGAAACACGATTACGCCGAAAAGCGCAATACCGGCATCGCGGCGGCACAGAGTGACTGGCTGCTGCATATGGACATTGACGAACGGGTCTCGCCAGAGCTGGCGCGCGAAATTTTGCAGGCGATACGCGACTCTGGCAAGGATGGGTACAAGTTTCGCCGTCTGAATTACTTCATGCACCGCCCGATGCGGGCGGGCGGCTGGCAGCACTGGAATCAAATCCATCTGGCACGCCGTGAAAAGTTCTGCTTTGAAGGGCAGGTCCACGAGCGGGCAAAACTTGACGCCAGCGATGATCGTGTGGGACAGTTGCAGGGCAAAATGTGGCACCTCAACGAGCCTAACTACTATGTGCGCATGCAAAAGAGCGAGCGCTACAGCCTGCTGGAAGTCGAAAAGTTCAAAGCGCGTGGTTTCCGCGCCCACTGGTATCACATCCTGTTCGGTCCTGTTTATTATTTCCTCAAAGGCTATGTGCTCAAGCGCGGTTTTATGGACGGCGTGCCGGGGCTGATTCTGCACATGCACACCGGCATGGCGGCGTTTCGTGTCTATGCACTGCTGTGGGACGAACAGCACCGCATCGCGCGCGAGCAGTTAGAAAGCGAGTTCCGGGCGGCGTGGTCGAAACAGTCTGCTGAGATGCAAAACAGTGCCAACAGCGTTCCCCTGAATGGGGAGGCGTTGAGTTCCTCCGGTTTAGGCACTAGTTCATCTGACTAAGCCGATTGTCGGGCAGTAAGGCACGGGCGCAGCAGGCTGCGCCTGTGTGGTGAGTCCTGAACACTAGCATCATACCTGTACTGCTGCACCTACAGACACGAGTAAACCAGTATGTTCGCAAGAACAATCGGCACTACAGTCATCGCCCAATACGCGGGCATTTTTCTGGCGATGCTGACTTCCATCATCATCAACCGGTCACTGGGACCGGAAGGCAAAGGCAGCCTGGCGCAGTTCATGACCGCGTTCAGCATTGTGATTCTGTTTGGCTCCTTTGGCTTGTTCAAAAGCTACACCTACGAAATCAGTTTCTCAAAGTCCTCAAAAGAGATTATTGCCAACGCCGTTGGGCAGGGCTTCGTCGTTGGGTTGATTGTCGCGCTGATCACCCTGCCGCTGCTGGTCGTGCAGTTGGGCAATGAAACCCTGAGCCAGTATTCCACCGCCCTGCTGCTGCTGGCGATTTTCACCACTGCGACGGTGACCTTATCCAGCGCGGGCAACGCCATTCTGCGCGGCATGAACCGCATTGACGAATGCAATATCGGCTCGCTGCTCTATCATCTGCTCTATCTGGTATTTAACCTGATCGGCGCGCTGACGGTTGGCTTGAGTGTCGAAACCGTCATCCTGTTTTATCTGCTGGCGCAGACCGCAGGGGTCATCTACTATCTGCTCAAAATTCGCAGCGCGACAACTGCCCTGCGGTTGCAATGGAAAGCGCAGTGGCGCTTTATCCGCTATGGCATGCGCTATCAGGTCTACAGCGCGTTTAATGCGCTGCACCAGCAGGTAGACATCATCCTGCTCGGCTGGATGCTCGTCGCGCAGGTGCAGATCGGTTATTATGCGACGGCAGTCGGGCTGGTGCAGATGCTCTGGCAAATTCCTAACGCGGTGACGATGGTGCTGTTTCCTTATGTGGCAGCGCAGCCCAAAGACGACGCCGTATCAATTCGCACGGCACAGTTGTGCCGCCTGTCCACGCTGACGATGGCGGCGGCAGGGATTGGTATGGCGCTGTTTGCCGCGCCGGTCATCACCCTGCTGTATGGCGAAGCATATTTGCCTGCCACCACCCCACTGCTGATTCTGCTGCCGGGAATTATCTCGGTCAGTGTCAGCCGGATTGCTGGCGGGCATTTGATGGGGCGCAACAAGCTGTGGAGCATGACGGTGATTACGATTATCGTCATGGTGCTGAATGTCGCGCTCAACTACGTGCTGGTGCCGGTGATCGGCGTCAATGGCGCGGCGCTGGCGTCCACCGTGACTTACACGATTAACGCCGTGCTGACGGCATGGCTGCTAAGCCGCGAAGGGCATGTCTCCATCCTTGACACCCTGATCCCGCGTCCGGCGGATATTACACTGCTGCTGACCGGGGCGCGGCGGGTCGCGCAGCCGGTAATGAACAGACTGAGCGCCGGGAGGTCGCGTGGATGAAGTTTGGTTATGTCGTTGCAGATTTCCCCAAGCTGTCGGAAACCTTTGTCGCCCGCGAGGTGATCAACCTGCGCAAACTGGGGTTCGACATTGAAGTGATGGCGTTTAACGGACCCGGCAGCGATGAACTGCCCAAACTCAGCGCAGAAATGCGCGATCTGTATGCGACAGTGCATTACATCAGCAAGGAGCAGGCGGCGCTGAGCATGGTGCCGCGCGCACTGCTGCGCCCGGATGTCGTCGCCTATGCCCGCAAGATGCACGCGGCGTCCACGCTCAAGGCACAGCCGGTGCTGCTGCTGGGGCGCGGGCTGGCAGTGGCGCGGCTGGCGCGGCGGTTAGGTGTGCAGCATTTGCATGCGCACTGGCCCTATGCCACGCAGGTCACGGCAATCGCCAGCAAGGCAAGCGGGCTGCCCTACAGCATCAGCGTTCACGCGCATGAGGTCGCCCACGAGGGCGGGCACTTCCCGCTGGTCTATGAAACCCTGACGATGGCGAACTTCTGCAACCGCGCGGCGCTGGAATTCCTGCTCGACAGGCTGCCCGCGTCTGCACGCCAGAAATCGCACCTGATTTATCACGGGGTAGATGTGGACAAATTCACGCCGACCCCCCTGCCGGAGCAAACCAAGCCGCTGAAGATTATCTCTGTCGGGCGGCTGACACCGACCAAAGGCTTCGACAAGCTGGTCATTGCCTGTGCCAAAGCCGTGCAGGCAGGGCTGGATGTTGAGCTGACTGTCCTGGGTTATGGCGCGCAGTTCGGGCACTTGCAGCGTGTCGCCCAGGAGCACGAAATCTTCAGCCGCCTGCATATGCCCGGCTGGGTCTCGCATGATGAAGTGCGCCAGCGTATTCAGGAGTCGCACCTGTTCGCGCTGCTGGCAGAGCCAAGCTATCACGATGGGCTGCCCAATGTCGTGCTGGAATCGATGGCAACCGGGCGTCCGGTGATTTTGTCACCGCTGCCTGCCGCGCCAGAGGCAGTGACCGATGGGGTGGAAGGCTTCGTCCTCAACGCGCAGGATGACTATGACGGCTTCATCGCCGCGCTGCGAACATTTATCGATGAACCGGACCGGCTGCACAGCATGGGACAGGCGGCAACCGCCCGCGCGGTGCGCGACCACGATGCCCAGGCACAGATCCGGCGGCTGGCAAAACTGCTCGACCCGCAGTACAGCCTGCCCGCTGGCGGGTAAATGGCTGCCGGGCACTTTGCGCTAAACATGCAGAACGAGCAAAACCGATGACCCTTGTTCTCCTGATTACTGATTATTTTCAACGTAAGGAACGCACCGGGCTGGATCGTTACGCGGACGAGATTGTGCGCCGGGTGCCGCGTCTGGTGCCGGACTGGCAGTTTACGCTGCTGTCTTTTGGCGAACCCACGCAGCAGTTGGACTGGTTCGCCCCGAATGTGCGCCATGTGGGGCTGCCCGCCAGCCGCCGCAAAATGCTGCTGTCCGGGCTGACGCGCGGTGTCAGCACACTGGGCAACCCGCTGCGCGAGGTGCTGCGCCAGGCAGACCTGGTGCATACCCTGCTGCCGCTGCCGGTGGATGCTGCTGGCAAGCCTTTTTTGACCACCGTACACGACATGATTATGCTGCTCTACCCGGACACCTATCCCCGGCATGTGCCGCTGACCACCCGCCTGATTTACCGTGACCTGAAGCGCCAGCAAAGCGCGCGGTATGTGACCGTCAGCGAAACGACGGCAAATGACCTGTGCCGGTTGGTCAGCGTTGAGAAATCGCGGGTGCGCTGGGTGTATAACGGGGTGGATGAGCGCTTTGTGCCCGCCCACGCGGACGCCATCGCCGCCGCCCGCGCCAAATACGGGCTGCCAGAGCGTTATTTTTTGTTTATCGGCTCGATGCACCCGCGCAAAAATCTGCCGCTGTTGATGCAGGCGCACCAGCAGTTTGCCCGGCAGGATACCAGCGAGACCAAACTGGTTATCGGCGGGCGAATGAGCCTGGGCGGGGAAGAACTCAAGCGGCAGATTGCCGAACTGGGTGTAGAACAGTCGGTGCTGCTGCCGGGCTATATTGCCGAAGCGGATTTAAGTGCGGTGATCAGCGGGGCGCTGGCGCTGTGTTATCCCAGCCTGTACGAAGGCTTTGGGCTGCCCGCGCTGGAAGCGATGGCATGCGGCACGCCGGTGATCGCATCACGCGGGGGCAGTATCCCCGAAGTGATGCCGCCCAACGGGCTGTTGTGCGACGCAGGTGACGCCGCCTGTTTTGCCGCCGCCATGCAGCGCATCACGCAGGACGCCGCACTGCGCGCACAGTTGGTGGCAGATGGGTTACAATGGGTGCAGCGCTTTTCGTGGCACAACACGGCAGCGGGCACGCTGGCGCTGTATCGGGAGCTGCTGGGGCTGCCGGGGTAACACAGTGGCTGCCCACACAGGCTGGCTCGTGCCGGAACTGAATCAATGATTATGTTGAGCAGAAAGTCTTGCAGATGTTAAGGTCGCCTTCCGCTGCGCTGGGGCGCGTTCGTGATGTAATCACTTTCGAGATGGTCGGGGTGCTGATCGCCGTGTTAATCGCCGTACTGGGCGGGCTGGCAGTTGGCACCGGGCTGCTGACACCACAAATGGTCATGGGCATTAGCAGCGCCATCATCATTCTGGTGATTCTGGGGCAGGCGCGGGTCCTCAAATCACTGATGCTGCTGATTGCGCTGCTGTTTCTGCTGCTGACCATTTACCCGGTGGCGCGCGTGGTGCTGCCGGGCAACCTGCCGCTCTATTTTGTGGATGCCATCGCTGGGCTGCTGCTGCTGACGATTGGGCTGCGCCCGCGCTTTGTGCGCCGCTACTGGAGTGACGTGCAGCCGCTGCCGATTTTGGTGCTGATCTATATGTTCCCCTCAACCATTTTCAGCACCATCAACGAGATTTCGCTGACGGGCGTATATCTGGAACCGCTGTACATGCTGGTGCGCACCTTTGCGACGGTGGGCATGTTCTTTGTCATCGCTACGGTGACGCGCCGCTACATGCATGTTAAGGTGATTTTATGGTGCCTGACGATTGGCATGGCAGTCACGGCGGTGCTGAGTATGCTCAATTCGTGGCTGCCGCTCACCCACCCTATTCAGACCCTCATGGACGATCTATCCCCAATCAACCTGTCCAAAGCAGTCAACAGTTACCTGATTGGCGGGCAGCCGATTCGCGGGCGGGCGCTGCTGCAATCGCCGCTGGCAGTTGGCGGCTTGATTTCGCTGGCATGGCCCCTGGCGCTGGGTTTGTACCTGACCACGCGCGACAAAATTCGCCAGTATATTATTGTCGCGCTGATGATTATCGCGGCGGTGGGGCTGCTGACCAGCTACAGCCGTATCGCCTATATGAATTTTGCCATTGTGCTGGTCATGTTCGTTTTTATGAGTCCCACCGGCAGCCGGGGCAGCACGCGCCAGATGCGCACGCTGGCGGTAATTGCGGCGGCAGTGCTGGTGCTGGTGCCGATTGCGGTCAATGCCGGGCTGCTGCGCTTCGACTGGATTATCGGCAAGTTTGAAGACCTGGCACAGCCGGGCGAAACCAGCAACGATATGGCGCGCATTCTGGCATATGAAGACATGTTCAAGCTCATGACCAACGGTCCCTCGTGGCTGTTGTTTTATGGCAGGGGCTTTTCCGCCGGTGACCTGCTGGATCGCGGGCTGATTGAACTCAGCCCGGAGATGCTGCGGATTTTTGCGCCCTACCGGTCAAGCGTCTGGGTGAGTACTTTTTATGAACGCGGGCTGCTCAGCGCGCTGCTGCTCACCGCACTGGCGCTGCTGACGCTGTGGGTCACGCAAAAGGCAAAAAAGCTGGCGAAAGATGACCCTTTCCTGGAAGCGCGCTATAACTGGCTGTTGATCACGCTCCAGATTTCCATCTGCTGCCAGCTTCCCGCATGGGTCTTTGACCACTATCTGGTCAGCCTGTTGTACGTTCAGGCAGTGCTGTTTGGCACCTTTGGGCTGGCGGTGGCGCTCTACTGGCTGATTCAGGCAGAGCAGGCGCAGGGGGAAGGCGCGGTGATTACCGGCAAAGAAGATGTTATCTACGAACCTGCCAGTATCCTGGCGGGCAAAAGCCGGCTGCTGCTGCTGCTGCAACGCCTGACCAGCAATAGCGAGAAGGAATTGCAGGAAGCTGCGCTGAATGAGGCATACCAGCGGGCGAGAGTACGGCGGACATCTGCTGTTGTGAACATGGACGCTCCACCAGAAAACGCACCAGATAAGGACACTTAACCGTGAAACGTGTGGCAATTTTGCAGAACCAGTTTCGCCTTAGCGGGCGCACCCGCGTGATGTGTGAGGTGATTAAGCTGCTCAATGATCTGGACATTGAGCCGGATGTCCTCACCTTTACCCCGGCGGAGATCGCCCGCCCGATTGGCAAGTATTTCGGGCTGGATGATCTGCGCTTCAATGTGGTACTCCCGGCGAAAATTCCGCTGGTGCGCGGCTATTTCGTGCAGGTATTGATGTTCAACCTGCTGACACGCGGCAGACAGGGCAGCTATGATCTGGTCATCAACTCCAATGACACGCTCTACGGGTTGAACAGCAAAGCCAACTATCTGCATTACATTCACTATCCCACGCCCGCCGCCGGGCATGTCTACCGTTACGAAACCTCACTGCCACGCCGCATCTACGGCGGCATTATGGTCTGGCTGCTGCGCCACAGCGGCGGTCCGGTGCGCGGCGGCAGAATTTACACCAACGGGCAGTATTCGCGCGAAGCCATTCACGCGGCGTTTGATGTCCCGCAGAGCGAGATCAACATCATTTACCCGCCGTCTTACGACGATAACCTGGTCACCGAAGCCACGCGCGTGCAGCGCTGTGTGTCCGCCGGGTCAATTCTGCCGGAGAAGAACCAGCTTCAGCAGTTGGAAATCGCGCGGCAGCTCCCTGAACTGGAATTCTGGATTATGGGTGCCATCGGTTCGCCGCGCTATTACGCCGCCTGCCAGGAATATATCGCCCAGCACAACCTGAAGAATGTCCACCTGAAACCAAACATGCCCTTTAAGGAACTTCAGGCAGCGCTGGACAGCGCGTTGATCTTCATCCATAGCATGAAGAACGAACCATTCGGCATCAGCACAGTGCAGGCGCTGGCGGCGGGCTGCCTGCCGGTAGTACACGATGCCGCCGGGCAGCGCGAGATTGTCACTGAGCCGCAGTACCGTTACGAGTCAACAGAGGACGCTGTCGCCATCATCCGGCGTGTGCTGGCGATGTCTGCCGAAGAACAGGCAGCGCTGCGCCAGCAGTTTCAGGCACACATCGGTCAGTTCAGCCGGGCGCATTTCCGCGAGCAGATGCAGGCGGCAGTGCAGGCAGCATTGGAGGCATCGGCTTGAGCAACAGGGAAAAGCAGCTATCCGTAGCGCACATCACCGCGATTGATATGTCCCTGCATTATCTGCTGCTCAACCAGATGCAGAGCATCAAGCGCGACGGCTATGCAGTGTACGGCATTTCCGGGGCGGGGAATGATGTCCCGATCATTGAAGCAGCCGGGATTGCGCATATCGACGTGTTCATCAGCCGCAATATCAGCCCGTTCAGCGATCTGGTGTCCCTGTGGCGGCTGTGGCGCATCTTCCGCAGGCACAAATTCGCGGTGGTGCATACGCACACGCCCAAGCCGGGGCTGCTGGGGCAGCTTGCCGCGCGCTTTGCCGGGGTGCCGGTGGTCATCAACACGCTGCACGGCTTTTACTTTCACGGCGGTATGTCGCGCCGCAAGCAGTTGTTTTACATCATGATGGAAAAAATCGCCGCGCGCTGTTCGCATGTGATCCTCTCGCAAAGTGAAGAAGATATTCAAACGGCGCTGCGCGAAGGCATCTGCAAGCCGGACAAAATCAAGCATCTGGGCAACGGTATTGACCTGAAGCAGTTCGATCCGGGGCGTTTTAGTGCCGCGGACCGGCAGCAAAAACGCGCTGAAATTGGCATCCCCGAAAACGCGCCGGTGGTCGGCTTTGTTGGGCGGCTGGCGGCAAAGCGCAAGGGCTTCGCCGATTTTCTCGCCGCCGCGCAGCAGCTCGTTGAGCAGGTGCCCGATGTGCATTTCCTGATTGTAGGCGATGCGGATCGCGGCAAACCGGACGCCATGCTGCCGGAAGAAGCCGCCCATTATGGCGTTGCCGAGCGCTGTCATTTTATGGGGCAGCGCCCCAACAGCGAACTGCCGCTGCTTTACACGCTGATGCATGTGCTGGTGCTGCCGTCGCTGTTTGAAGGCGTGCCGCGCGCCATCATGGAAGCCGCCGCGATGGGCGTGCCGGCGGTTGCCAGCAATGTCAAAGGCAACCGCGAGGCGGTGCAGCCAGATATGAACGGGCTGCTTGTGCCGCTGGGGGATGTGCCCGCGCTGACGGCGGCGATTGCCCGTGTGCTGACTGATCCCGCGCTGGCGGCGCAGTTCAGTGCCGGGGGACGGCAGTTGGCGCAGGAACGCTTTGACGAAGAACTGGTCTTCCAGAAGGTCAAGGATGAGTACGCTTACTGGCTGCGCAAGAAGGGACTGCTGTGAGTGTCTGGTTTATTGATCCTCGGCGCGGGCGGGCATGCCAAAGTCATCCTTGATATTCTCAACCTGCAAGGCGTCAGCGTGCAGGGCTTTCTTGACGATGACGAAACCCTCTGGGGA
The DNA here is from genome assembly GCA_034435675.1 of Anaerolineae bacterium. Taxonomy (GTDB): domain Bacteria; phylum Chloroflexota; class Anaerolineae; order Aggregatilineales; family Phototrophicaceae; genus DAOTWP01. The sequence continues at coordinate 34,105 of DAOTWP010000096.1, read as the reverse complement.
CAAACCCGCCTGGGACTGTCCGTGCTGGGCGGAATCAGCACTTACGGCGATTATGCGCCGGATGGACTCATTCTGGGCATCGGCAGCAACGCAGTTCGCCGTATACTGGTAGAAGCGCTGGGCGCGGAGGTCGCCCCGCTGTGGCGTAGTGCGGTACACCCGCAGGCAGTAATTGCAGAAAGCGTGCAGGCGGGTATCGGCACGGTGGTCATGGCGGGCGCGGTGATTAACGTGGATACCGTCATCGGCAGTCACTGCATTATCAATACCGGCGCGAGTGTTGATCATGACTGTCAGCTTGGCGATTATGTCCACATCGCGCCGGGCGTGCGGCTTTCCGGCGGGGTGCTGGTCGGTGACGACAGCATGCTGGGCATCGGCAGCGTCGTGATTCCCGGCGTGACCATCGGGCGCGGTGTGATGGTTGGCGCGGGCGCGGTAGTCGTGCGCGATGTCCCCAACGGTGTGACAGCGAAAGGCGTACCCGCCCGCTGGTAAACCAGGCGTTCCAGCGGCGCAAGTTCGTATCCATAACAATCACAATCATTTGACAAGAAAGACAAACTCAGCCATGCATATTCCAATGTCTTCCCCCGATATTACGCAGGCGGAAATTGATGCCGTCAACGAAGTGCTGCGCACGCCGTATCTCAGCATCGGTCCCAAAATCCAGCAGTTTGAGGAGACGTTTGCCGCCTACGTGGGCACGAAATACGCTATCGGTGTCAACAGCGGCACCAGCGGACTGCACATGATGATGATCGCCGCCGGGGTACAGGAAGGCGACGAAGTCATTACGCCCTCGTTCAGCTTCATCGCCACCGCCAACTGCATCCTCTACGAACGCGCCACGCCGGTGTTTGTGGAGATTGACCCGCTGACCGGCAACATGGACCCGGCAGCGCTGGAAGCCGCGATTACCCCGCGCACCAAAGCGATTATCGTCGTGCATGCTTTTGGGCAGCCTGCGGATATGGACCCGATCAACGCCATTGCCCGCAAGCACAACCTGTGGGTGATTGAGGACGCCTGTGAAGCAATCGGCGCGCAGTACAAAGGGCGCAATGCGGGCACACTGGCGGATGCGTCGGTGTTTGCCTTTTACCCTAACAAACAGATGACCACCGGCGAGGGCGGCATGCTGCTGACAGACCGGGAAGACTGGAAAGACAGCTACCGCAGCCTGCGCAATCAGGGGCGCGATGTGTTCAACGAATGGCTGGATCATTCGCGGCTGGGCTACAACTACCGCCTGGACGAGATGAGCGCGGCGATGGGGCTGGTGCAGATTCAGCGTATTGAGGAACTGCTGCGCAAACGCGAACAGGTGGCACAGTGGTATAACGAGCGCATTGACGAAATCCCCGGTTTGCACAAGCCGCACATTGTCGAAACCACCACACGCATGAGCTGGTTCGTCTATGTCATCCGCTGCGATGACCATATCAACCGCAACGGCTTGATCGACAAACTGAAAGCGCGCGGCATCCCCAGCCGCCCCTATTTCACCCCGATTCACCTGCAAAGCTTCTATATGGACAAGTTCGGCTGCAAGCGCGGCGACCTGCCGCTGACTGAAAAAGCGGGCGATACCTTCCTGGCGCTGCCTTTCAGCGGCGTAATGACCGAAGAACAGGTCGATTACGTGTGTGAGCAGATGCGCGCCAGCCTGAGCGAACTGGTATAGGGCAGGAGCACAGGGGCAGGCAAAAGACCTGCCCCCTACCCTTTCCCCTTCGCGTTCTTCGCGCCTTTGCGGTTCAATCTGTTCGCAGGCGTGCGCTGTCCTTTCGCCTTTGCCCTTTACCCTTTTGCCTCCATGTTCCCCAGCGCCAGCGTTACCGCGCTGGTCAGCGTCAGCTTCGCGGCTTGCTGCTGCGCACGTTTGCGGGTGGGTGCATCCAGCGCTGGCAGCAGGGCATCGCGCAGTGCTCTGGCACGGGCGCGCGCGTCCTGCGGGGTGGCTTCCTGCGCCAGCACAAAATGCGCCAGGCACAGCGCGCGTTCAGGGTCACCTTCGGCATTGAGCAGCGCCGCCATGCCGCTGGTGTGGCGCAAAATCTGCACGGCGGACTGCACCTGATGCGCAATGTCCAGCGCTTCGACATAATGCGTGCGGGCGGCGTGCAGATCGTTTTCTGTCAGGCAGACATCGCCCAGCAGATAATTCGCCCCTGCCACCAGCCAGGGAAATTCGATATTCTGCACCAATTCGAGGGTATGCAGCGCCTTGCGGCGGGCAATCTTCAGGTTGCCTTTGCCCAGCGCGACAAAACCCTGAAAAACAGATGTCCAGCCAATGCCCTCGACGTCGTCAATTTCCTCAAAAATGGTCATCGCCTGCGCATATGTCACATCGGCATCGTCATAACGCCCCTCGCCCAGCGCAATCCAGCCGGCGTTATACAGTGTCCAGGCGATGCTGCGGCGATCTCCGCTTTCCCACGCGATGCGCAGTGCGGTGCTGAAGTCTGCGCTTGCTTCGTTGCTGGCATAGAACACATTGAGCATGTTCCGGATATGCACCAGCCACAGGCGGTCGCCAATCTGCTGCACGGGCGCAAGCTGTGCCTCGCTAATCGTGCGTGCCGTGCTGATGTCGCCCAGTGTGGCGTAACTCTCCGCCAGTCCGCCTAACGACGTAGCAATGCCCCAGGGCTGCTGCATCCCCCGGAAGCGTGCCAGCGCCTCTTTGAAACCCTGCCGTGCTTCGGCATACAAGACGCGGTTCTGATAATGCCAGGCCATGCTCAGCACACCATAGGCGGCTGCCCACGGCTGCCCCGTTGCCTCTGCCAGCGCCAGCCCTTCATCCACCAGCGCCAGCCCGGCATCATCCAGGCGTCCGGGGTAGCTGCGCATATTGCCGAGCATAATCAGCAGCATCGCGGTGAACGGTTCACCAGGGAACTCGCGCACCAGTGCCAGCGCCCGCTCAGACAGCATAATCGTCTCGCTGCGCGTGCCCAGAGAGGAGCGGCTTTCGGCATACAGCGTAGTCAGCAGTGCCAGCAGTTTGCGCGCTTCGTGTTCGGGCGGGTCTGCGCCCAGCGCCTCAAGCGCCTGTGTCAGCAGCACGTCGAACTCACGGATGCGGCGGCGCACCATCACAAACTGCGCGAGCGGTGTCGCCAGCTTGAACAGTAAATCCCAGCGCTGGCGGCGCGCGGCATGCTGCCATGCCCCGTGCACGTTGTCCACCGCAGCCTGCACGCTGTCCAGCGCTTCCGGTTGGCGGTGATCCAGCAGCGCGGGCAGGAGGTCCGCCATATAGTCAGCGTAATATGCCGCGTGACGGTCATACGTGCGGGTGCGCTCGCTTTCGTCCAGCTTGTTTTCGGCAAACTGGCGCAGCAGTTCGTGCAGTTCATAATCGCCGCCGGGGTTGCGCCGCAGCAGCGATTTACCCACCAGCGCCAGCAGCAGGTGCAGGGTTGCCTCGGCGACGGCGTGCGCGGCTTCATAGGCAAAGCCGCCATGAAATGCCGACAGCCTGCTCAGGCATGCCTGTTCTTCGCTGTTGAGCGCCTGCCAACTGTGTTCAAAGACAGCACGCAGGGTGCGGTGGCGTTCCGGCACGTTGCGCAGCGGGGACGCCAAAAAGTCGAGATTCTTCTGGATTTCGCTGGCGATTTCCGCGCAGGAGAGCATCTGCGCCCACGCCGCCGCCAGTTCAATGCCCAGCGGCATGCCGTCCACCATGCGGCAAATCTGCGCAATCGACGCGAGGTCGGCAGCGTTCAGCGCGAAGTTCGGGCGGGCGCGGCGTGCCGCCTGCTCGAACAAGCGCACAGCACTGTAGTGTTCCGCCGTGTTCCCGCCATTTTCCAGCTCAGGACTGCGCGGATACTCCAGCCCGCGCAGTTCGTAAACCCACTCGTCGGTGATATTCAGGCGCTCGCGTGAAGTCACCAGCAGCTTGACGCCCGGCGCTGCCGCCAGCAGTTCGAGCAGGTGGGTGGCGCTGGGCAGCAGATGTTCAAAATTGTCCAGCAGCAGCAGCAGCCGTTTGTCATGCAGCACTGCCAGCAGTTCGCTCCATGCGCCGGTGTTCAGCGAAAACGCGCAGCTCAGCGCTTCGATAATCGTCGGCAGCACAAATTCTTCCGAGCGCACCGGGGCAAGCGGCACAAAGAACGCGCCGTCAGGATAATGGCTGTTCTCCGTCTGTGCCAGCCGTTCTGCCACGCGGATCGCCAGCCGGGTTTTGCCCATACCGCCCGGTCCCAGCAGCGTCAGCAGGCGGCACTGCGGGTCGAACAGCAGCCGGGCGATGTCGGTTAGCTCGTTTTCACGCCCAACAAACGGGGTGGTCTGCACCGGCAGGGTCGAGCGCCCCTTGCCGTCGGCGGCTGCCAGTGCTGCTGGCGGAACCGGGCGTGCGGGGCTTTCGGTTTGCGGCGCGGTGCTGGAGTCTGCCGGCTGCTGCGTGGCGTGGCGCGGCAGCGTCATCGTTTTGAGCAGCGCGGCGGTGCTTTCGCCCATTTGTGTAAGCTGCCCGCCCCGAATGCTCTCGTACAGGCGTGTGGTTTCTGCTTCGGGCGCTGTTTGCAGTTCGCTTTCCAGCAGCGCCGTCAGTTCCTGATACTGGCGCAGCGCGGCGGCACGCTGCCCGCTGTGCGCATACAGCAGCATCAGCATGCGGTGCGCCGGTTCGTGCAGCGTATCCAGCGACAGGCGGCGGCGGGTGAGGGGCAGCGCATCGGCATAAGCACCGGCTTCTGCATGATGCAGAATCAGTTTGTCCAGCAGCGCCGCCAAGCTGGTGCGCAGCCGTTCTGCCTGCAAAAACTGCCATTCTTCATAGACCGGGCTGTCCGGCAGCGAAAAACCCGCCATAAAATCGTCGCGGTACAGCCCCACTGCCTGCTGCCACGCCGCGACATCGTCATCGGCGCAAAGCGTCTCAAACAATTGCAGGTCGTCGGCAATGCCTGCGCCGGTGTTGTAGCGCACGGTGTCGTCTTCCAGCAGTGCCCAGTCCTCTCCCAGCGCCTGATTCAGCGTCCACAGCGTTGTCCGCAGGTATGCCAGCCCACGCGAAAGATCGCTGTCTGCCCAGAACATGCCCGCCAGCGCCTCGCGCGTGACAGGCTGGCGCGTGACCAGCAGATAGGCAAGCAGCCCCAGCGCTTTGCGGCGTCCGATTTGCACACGCCCCTGATCAGCTTCAACGCGCGGTGTGCCCAGCAGAAGGATACGTCGGGTAGACATTTTGTGACCCTTTAAAATCCGTAAAGCATCATTATAATAGCCAGTGTGATGGAACTGAACCCCTGGCTTTTGTGTCTAACGAAAAGTGTTATCCGCCTGATTATCCCACGTCTCAATGAGATTCCAAACAGACAGCTCTGAGACGCCTTTTGAGACGCCTGCTGGCATGGCTGTGAAACGGAGGTGACTTACAGTGAGGATGTCGTTGAGCAGCACCCTTGACTCTCCCCCTGCTGGAACCACTACGCTGAACAAGCAGCAGCAAGCGGGAAAGCGAAGCAGATTGACCGGATGAGCAAAAAGACAGGAGCAACAGCCATGATGAACAGCTTAAGTCTCCTCAACAGCACCAGCAGCATGCTGGATCGCATTGACGAGAACGCAGCTCTGCGCATTGAAGCTGCTGGCCTGTTTGGGCGGCGGCTGCGCAAGGGGCAGGGCGGTTGGCTGCCAATGCTGCGCAGACGCCCGGCGCTGCGCACACTGGCGGACGCCCCGCAAAGCAGCAACCAGCGTTACCTGGGGATGCAGCTTGTGCCGCTGAGCAGCATTCACGGCACCGAGAACCGCGCCGAGGAGTTTGACGGCGACTTCAACCCCGCCAGCGAACATCTGGAAGCGCGCTGGGTCAGCGTGGCGGTAGCACACCTGCGCGGTGTTGGCTTACCGCCGGTGGAACTGATCAAGGTCGGTGAAGACTACTACGTCCGTGACGGGCACCATCGCATCTCGGTGGCGCATGCCTTCGGGCAGACCGTCATCAACGCGCTGGTGACAGAGTGGGCGTAAAAGACGAGAGATAAGCAGAAAAAGCGCAGGGTGCAAGTGGCTCTCCGCCGCTGCCCTGTGTTTTCTTTTCCCCCTAAGCACAACCAAATTGAAAATGTCGGCTGTAGGGGCAGGTCTGAGACCTGCCCCTACGGAAAATAATCCCACGAGATTTCTGGGGTCGTGCCTAGTACACCGACAAGGTTAAGCTGACTACTCAGCTACAGCCCTCACCCCCTCAGTCCCCCTCTCCCCAACGCCACTGCGCGGCTGAGCGAGGGGGAGGGAAAATCCCCGGCAGTTGGGTTGCGTCCCGCTCCTGGTGCCGAAGGCACGGTCGGGAGAGGGGTTGGGGGTGATGGCTAGACAAAGGCATCGGGTGTCATGCTCATCTTGTCGAACTACTAACCCTTAAAAATATCCGCCAGCGTTATCGAAAATTCCGGCAGGACTGCACCACCCGCCAGCAGGGCACCGTCTTTCAGCGTCTGGGGCACCTGCCCCGGCACATGGATGTGCACCTTGCCACGCTGCGGGTCAACCACCCAGATCAGCCGCACGCCATCCGCCAGATAAACATCTACTTTCTCGTCCACATCGCTGTAACGATCATTCGGGGAAACCACCTCGACCACCAGATCGGGCACAAGCGGCAGCGGCAGCTCGCGCCAGTCCGGATTGGCGTCCTGATACTGCGCGACCCGCTCACCCAGATAGACCATCACATCCGGCGTGCGCGAACCTTCCACCCGGTCGCGATCCAGCCGATCCGGCAGGATGAAGGTCGTTTCGCTGTAGACGCGCCCCAGCCCGCGCCCGGTCACAAACAGGTACAGCGCGATAAACAGGGTCTGGATCACCTCACTGTGCCCAAGCACTGTTGGCATAATCAGCTTCTTCTCCCCGTTGATGAGTTCAAAGGGCTGCTGCCGGGTCTCCTCAAGAAACTGTTCCAGCGGCATCCCGACCTGCACATTGAGCGTCATTAGGGCTGTTCCTATTCCCGCCGTCTATTGTTCAGCTACAGATTATAGCAGTGGCACTATTCAGCGGATGCATTCGGGGGCGTCCGGCGGTAGAGCAGCGCTTTGCCATCCTTGCCGGTCAGCGTCAGCGCGCCCATTGCGCGCAGGCAGTAGACCATCTGCTGTGCCGTGCGGCGCGGCAGCTTCAAGCCTTCGGCAACGTCGAAGGTGCCGAACACGTCGGGCAAATCGGGCGGCAGCAGCGCCGTGTAATCGCCCGGTACGGCGAACACATGCCGCGCGTCCACGCCGATCAACCGCCGGTCTGCCACGCTCCAGCCCTTGCGCCGCCAGCTTCCCGCGCCGTCGTCGCGCAGCAGCACTTCTTCCTGCACCAGCAGCACCTCCAGCGTGAAGTTGGGCAGCAGCGGCAGTGCCGGGCAGCGCACCAGTTCCGCGAACAGGTCGTAAATCGTGCCGCGTTTGGGCGATTTGCGCCGTGTGGCTTCGCGCCCATCGGCGTCCAGCCGCACGACGAAGCGCCGCGCCGCGATGGGATGCACCAGCCGCACGGGATGCTCGGCGGTCAGCGCTGCCAATTTGCGGCGGATCGCGCCGAAGTTGCCGGTCTGGATTTCGATCAGCAGCGCATCGCGCACGATGTCCACCACCCGCCGCCCCACCCGCACCTCGAACTGGTCGCCAGGCTGGGCGTACCACTGCTTGAGCGCTGCGTGCAGCGATTTTTCCGCCAGCGTGCCGATGCCCGCGCTCATGCCGCCGCCCCCCTGCCACGCAGCAGCCGCAGCAGTTCGCGGAAGTACCCACCCGCGCGCCACCAGCCCAGCGCCGCGTAAACCCCTGCGCCAACCAGCACCAGCAGCGCCAGCAGCAGCGGTGCAGGCAGCAGCGGGCGCAGCAGCAGGTCTGCCGCCAGCACCGCCAGCGCCATGCCCACCGCACACAGCGCGGGCAGCCAGAGCTGCCGCAGGTACGCCAGCAGCGGCAGCGCGATCAGCCGGTAGAGCCATGCCCAGGTGACGCCCAGAAACAGCAGGTTGGTGCCAACAAAACACAGCGCCAGCGCCTCAATGCCGTACTGCACTGCCCAGCGAAAGACGATGAAGTTCACCAGCAGCAGCGCGATATTGAAGTAAAAACCAACTTCTGCCTTGCCCAGCGCCAGATACACCGCGCCGAAAGGATTTGCCAGCCCGCGCATGATGCCCAGCACGGAGAGGATTTGCAGCACCGGCACGGCAGGCAGCCACTGATCGCCGAGCAGCAGCGGCACTGCCAGCGGCGCGGTTAGCGCCAGCCCAACCATGACCGGAAAGATCATAAAGGCAATCAGCCGGGTGATTTCCAGATAGCCCCGGCGCAGCGATGCGGTATCCTGCTGCCGTTTGGCGAACAGCGGGAACGCCACGCGCGTCAGAATCGGGTTGAGCCGCTGGTAAGGCAGCACCACCAGTTGAAACGCCATCGTATAGTAGCCGAGCGCCTGCCGCCCCAGTACGCCGCCAATGATGATGTAGTCAATGTTTGAGGCGAACATATTCAGCAGGCGGTCGCCCATCTGGAACAGCCCGAAGCGCAGATAGGAGCGCGTGTCGCCCAGGCGAAAATGCAGCGCCGGACGCCAATCCCGCCAGCCGACCTGCATCAGCGCCAGCGCCCGCAGCAGCGCGGACAGCAGCAGCCCCCACAGAATCGCCAGCACGCCCGCCCCCAGCGCCGCCGCCAGCACACTGAACAGGCTGCCCGCCAGCACGCTGACAATTTCAATCCGCGCGATGGTGTCGAAGCGCAGCGCCTTTTGCAGCAGCATCTGGAACTGCTGCCCCAGCGGCGTGATGATGAACACCAGCGCCACCCACGCGAACAAATCGTTCAGGCGCGGCTCGTTGTAATAGGCGACCACCAGCGGCGCGGACAGCAGCACCAGCACAAACACAACTGCCCCGGCAAGCACATTCAGCCAGTAAAGGCTGCTCAGTTCGTCTGCGCTGGCATCCTGCCGCTGAATAATCGCCTGGCTGATGCCCATATCGGCGAACGCCTGCCCGAAGGCAATCACCGGCAGCAGCATGCCGTACAGCCCGAACTGCTCCGGCAGCAGCAGCCGCGCCAGAATGACGCGCTGTGCAAGCTGCGCGAAGGTGGTCAACGCAGCAGAGAACGTCGTCCATTTAATGCCGCTGGCGGCTTGCTGGCGCAGGGACATTCAGCGCTTCCTCACCACTGCCAGATACATCCACGTCCACTGCTCACTTTTGTCCAGCCGGTTCAATCCGGCGGCAATGACCTGGATCAACAGCCCGATAGCATCAATGATTGGGATCACCCGCAGCGGACCACGCTTGAGCCGGTACAGGTTGTAGACCAGCAGCACACCGAACGTCACCCAGAACCCGGACAGCGCCTCAATGGTGATAATCTCGAACCCGGCTTTTTTGAACAGGTACTCGATGCCATAGCGGCTGTAACGGTAAAAATCGCGCGGCGCTTCGTGGACATGCCAGATAAACGGGATGCTGTAGATCGCCGTCCCGCCCGGTTTGAGCACCCGGTAACACTCGCGGATCGCCTGTTCCGGCTCTTCCAGATGCTCCAGCACTGCGTTGCAGATGGCGCAGTCGAAGCCGGCATCGTCTACCGGGATAGCATATGCCGTGCCGAACAGGTCAATCTGCGCTTTGTCGTGCATTGTCGCTTCATGATCCACGCCGATATGCGCGCTTATATACGGCGCGAGCAGGCTTTTGTACGGTTTTGTGCCGCAGCCGATGTCAATCAACCGCCCGCTGAAATGCTGCGCGGCGTGGCGCTGCAAAGCGCGGTCATGAATGCGGTACGTCAGCCAGTTTCTCAGGTCTTTTGCCACAGCGTTGTCCTGTTAGGTGATTCATGCCAGCGCAACATGCTGCCGGTTATGGGGCGGGGATAAATTTGGCGTCGGGCAGCAGAAAGCGCATCAGTTTGTGTTCTGTGGGCGTGCCCCGTTTTGTATAGGTGCGATCCGCAACGTTAAACACCGTGACATCCGGCGCAGCAGCGGGCATTTCTCCTGCCGTTGTGGCGATCAATGTCTGGTGCTGTACAAACTGCTCGGCATGATACTGCTGTGCAAATTCCTGCAAGCGCGCTTGCAGATAAGCTATCCGTTCATCAATCGTGGTGATTTTGAATTGTGGACCAAACTTATCGGTGACATCCTTAGCGGGCGCTCCTGCATACGTGTGGTCAGCTTCCATATCCTTCGTCACCAGCGATCCGAGGAAGGCAATACTGCGATCACCAATTGTTACTGGTGAAACCAGACAGTGCCCAACAAGCCAGACATCATCGCCCACAATCAGTGGCTTTTCGCTGTAAAAACGATTGCCATACATCACATCCCCATACTTCATATGCGTCCAGAGCTGGCTTTGTGCCCCAATGCCGACGTTATTGCCAATCACTGTCCCCCCGGCGCAGTCAACTATGCTCGCTGTGCCCAGCCAGAAATTATGCCCAATCTTCAGATGCCCCGGACCGGGGAAAAAGCAGTGATCGTAGATAGTGCCGTAATCGCCAATTTCAAATGTGGTGCTGTTGACGGTAACATCCCCATGAATCACCGTACCATCCCCGATACGCACCATCTTGCAGTTGAAGACAACATTTTCACCAAAGTGAACATTCCGCCCAATCTGGACATCTGTGGTCGCAAACTGCGGGCGCGTATTGCTCAGGCGAGCCGTCACTTTTCTGGCGATTTTTTTAAGCATAAGTCTGATCCCACAAATCACTTTGAGCTGACAATGCGCGGTCAGGATTTCGGTGTCTTGCTGGCAATCTCCCGATACACGTCATACAAACGCTGCCCCTGCACACGCGCGTTGAACTCGCGCTCGACATGCCGCCGCCCGGCTTCCGCCATCTGTGCCAGTCGTTCCGGCTGCCCAACAAGCGCCTGCAAGTGAACGACCAGCCCATCTATGTCGTGTTCGTCCGCCAGCAGCCCGGTCTCGCCGTGTTTGACCACGTTAGGGATGTCGCAGTGCGTGGTGCTGACGATAGGTGTTCCCGCCGCCTGCGCTTCGATCAGGCTGACCGGCGCGCCGCCCTCAGTATCGCCATTGCTGGCGGTCACGCTGGGCGCAAGCAGCAGGTGATGCGCGTGCAGCTGCTCGAAGAACACACGGTGCGGCTGATAACCGAGCATACGCACATGCGCCGCCAGCCCATACTGCGCGATGATCGCCTGCATCTGCGCTTTTTGCGCCGACTCTTCGGCATTGCTGGCGTTCGCGTCGCCCAGAATGGTGATTTCGAGCGGCACCTGCGCCTGCAAACGCCCCAGCGCCGTCAGCGCGTCAGGGAAGCCTTTTTTCTCGCGGAACGTGCCTGCCAGCAGCACGCGCAGCGGTTCGCCCGGCTGCCAGTGCAGCGGCTTGAAGGCGATTTCGTCCACGCGCACACCCAGATGCTGCACGCGCGCTTTTTCCGGCGGGCAGCCCAGGTTGATAGCGCGCTGCGCCATGAATGGACCTTCAAACAGCGCTGCCTGCACATGCGCGAACAGTGCGCGGTAGCGTGCCTGCCAGCGGGGGTTTTCGTGGGGCAGGCGCGTCAGGTCGAAGCCGTAAAACGTGACGATTTGCGGGATGCGCGCGGCACGGGCAACCGGAATCTGCTCCCACGCCTTGTTGCCAAAGTGCGAATGCAGCAGCGCGAAGCGATAAGACCGGGCGATTTGCGCCTCGAACCCCAGATAGCGCCGCAGCCCCAGCCGGCGCAGCCCGCGATCCATGCCATGCTGCCAGCGCGGCAAGTCTCGAAGGCTGTGGATGTTGGGCACGCCAAACTGGTCGAGGTGGTCGGCACGTTCGCAGACGATATGATTTTCGACATGCTCAGCAGGCAGGTGCGTCACCTGGGTGTGCAGCCAGGTCATCGTCTGGGTCAGCCAGACCAGCACGCCGTGCAGCACCAGCAGTTTGTCGTCGGTCATCGTTGATCCTGAAATTTGCATAATACGGAATTCTAGCAGGTTTGGGTTTTAATGCTATCGTTACGCTTGTGCGCTATAGTCTGAACGTGGGCGAGGTGTGCTTCGCCCTTTTCTGCACGGGCTGACCCACCACTAGCGATAGGGCTTCTGAATATGGCTGAGCATACCAGCATTGTCATTTTTGGCGCGTCCGGCGACCTCACCCAGCGTAAGCTGATCCCCGCGCTGTACAACCTGTACCGCAAAAAACGCCTGCCCGAACCCTTCACGATTGTTGGCGTGTCGCGTTCGCCGCTGTCGCACGACGCATTCCGGGCACACCTGCACGCCGCCGCGCAGCAGTTCAGCGGCGACACGTTCGATGCTGGCACATGGCAGGCATTCGCCCAGCGTCTGTTTTATCTGGCTGGTGACGCGACTACCTCTGATGACTACACGAAGCTGGATGCATTCCTGCGCCAACAGGCTGGCAGCACCAATCACGAGCAGCGCCTGTACTATCTTTCCACGGCTCCCGCGCTCTACGAACCGACGATTGCCAACCTGGGCGCGGCGGGCATGGCGGCAGAAAATGGCGGCTGGCGGCGCATCATCATCGAAAAGCCCTTCGGCTATGACCTGAACAGTGCCCGCGACCTCAACGCCAGAGTCCACGCTGTGTTTGACGAGCAGCAGGTCTACCGCATTGATCACTATCTGGGCAAAGAAACCGCGCAGAATCTGCTCTTTCTGCGTTTTGCCAATGCCATCTTTGAACCGGTCTGGACGCGGCACTACATTGACCATGTGCAGATCAGCGTGATGGAAGCGGTGGATGTGGGGCACCGCGCGGGCTATTACGACCATTCCGGCGTCATGCGCGACATGTTCCAGAATCACCTGCTGCAACTGCTGACGCTGGTGGCAATGGAGCCGCCCAACACACTCGACGCCGAAGCCGTGCGCAACGAAAAAATCAAGCTGCTCAGCGCTGTCCGCCCGGTTCGCCTGGCGGATACCGTGCGCGGGCAGTATCGCGGCTACCGTGCCGCCGAGGGGGTCGCCCCGGAGTCGCAGACTGCCACCTACGCCGCGCTGAAGCTGGCGATTGATAACTGGCGCTGGGAAGGCGTGCCCTTCTACCTGCGCAGCGGCAAGGCGCTCAAGCAGAAGGTCAGCGAAATCGTCATCTGGTTCAAGCAGCCGCCGCTGATGATGTTCGACCTGCCGCACAGCAGCACCACCAGCACCAATGTGCTGTCGATCTGCATTCAGCCGGACGAAGGCGCGCACCTGACCGTGCAGGCGAAACTGCCCGACGCGCGCGAAGGGCGCCCGGTAAACCTTGAATTTCACTACCGTGATGCCTTTGGCGACAGCGCCATTCCCGAAGCATACGAGCGCCTGCTGCTCGACGCGCTGCTCGGTGACGCCGGGCTGTTCCCGCGCAGCGACAGCATTGAACGTTCGTGGGCAATCGTTGATCCCGTGCTGGCAGGCTGGCAGAGCGACAGGGCGCTGCCGCTGGCGCTGTATGACCGCGATACCTGGGGACCTGTCGAGGCGGACGAACTGCTTGACCTGGACGGGCGGCACTGGTCGGTGAGCTGCTGCGACCACTGAGCGCGGGCGCATTTGTGAAATTCTTCACGTCATGCGATAATAGCAGCATTCGAAGCATACAGACTGTGCGGCGGACACCGGCGCAGTCACCCACACGCGGCAGCGCGGCAAAGGCGCAGGCAGCCGGTGTCTTCCCCCGGAAAGGGATGCGCCATGCCAGAACTGTTGTCTATCGCTGCATTAGGCGCGCTGACACTGCACATCGGTCAGCAGCCGGTCGCAGGCTTGAACTCACGCAAGGCGGGCGCGCTGCTGGTGTATCTGGCATCCAGCACGCGGCGCTTCAGCCGGGATACGCTGGCAGCGCTGCTGTGGGGCGAACAATCAACCAGACGCGCACAGGGCAACCTGCGCATGACGCTGGCTTTGCTGCGCGGTTGTGCAGCGCCCTATCTGGATCTGGATCGCAGCGCGGTGGGCATGCAGCCAGGAACGTATACACTGGACTGCCAGCAGTTAATGCAGGCGGTCGAGAGCACACGCCGCTACGGGCTGGTGCGGGGCGGCTTGCCTGCCAGCGCCGCCAGCCGGCTGGCAGAGACACTGGCGCTGTATCGCGGCGAACTGCTCGAAGGGTTTTCCGGCGGGAGCGCGGCATTTGAACAGTGGCTGCACCACTCCCGCGAACGTCTGCGCGCCTGCTACACCGAAGGCATTCTGCGCCTCAGCGATTACTACTTCAAAAACAACGCCTTTGGGGCAGGGCTGGCACTGCTGGGCACGGCGCTGCGGCGCAATCCCCAGCATGCCGCCGACTACACCAGCGCGCGTTTGCTCGGTGACCGGCTGGCAGCGCAGTATCCACCCGACAACGCCTAGGCGCGGCACACGGCGGCGCGTAACCTGCTGCCCTGCCCCTGCGTATAGACAGCAGGCGCAGCGCGCTGTTGATTTGATTAACCATCCTCGTCGGTTTCGGCATCAATGATGTCATAAACCGAATCGAGCAGATCGTCGGCGGTCTCCAGGGATTCCAGCGCGGCTTCATCCTGCGACTGCATCAACTGTGCCGCCGCTTCCAGCACTGCCGCCGCAGCGCGCGTCACCAACGCGGCAACATCCTGATAATCATGTGGGGCGATGAGATCATCAATCACACGCGCCGCCTGTTGTGTGCTGGCAAGCGCCTGTTCGAGCAAAGTTATCGCAGCAGAGGTAGTATTCATGCCTGATCCTGAGTGGGCGTTACCGGGTTATCGTAAACGAGTTGCGCCATTATATTCCGCATCCGCGTTTGTGCGAGGCTTTATCTCACAGGCGCTGCCATTAGGAGATTTCTCTGTGAATCTGGAACAGCTTATTGAAGTCAATGATTTTGAAGCGGCTGCCCGCGAGCAGCTTGAAAAAATGGCTTACGATTATTACGCCAGCGGCGCGAACGGGCAGATCACCCTGCGCGAAAACCGTGCCGGTTTTGACCGCCTCAAGCTGCTGCCGCGCACGCTGGTAGATGTTTCCACAGTGGACATGTCCAGCTATGTGCTGGGCGAACACATGCCGCTGCCGCTGATGCTGGCGCCGTCGGCATTTCATCGCATGGCGCACGCCGACGGCGAACTGGCAACGGCGCGCGCGGCGGCGCATCAGGCAGTGCCGATGATGCTCAGCACGCTGTCCTCCACACCGCTGGAAGAGGTAGCGCGGGCGGCATTTGCCGAGTCGCCGGATATGCGCCTGTGGATGCAGGTGTATATCTACAAGGATCGCGGCGTGACGCGCACAATGGTGCAGCGTGCCGAAGCCGCCGGGTATACGGCGCTGGCGCTGACGGTGGATACGCCGCGCTTCGGCAAACGCCTTGCTGATGTGCGCAACCAGTTCCACCTGCCGCCGGGCATCACCGTCGCCAATTTCACGGCGGCGGGCATGGGCAAGCTCGGCGAAGTCGAGGGCGAGTCCGGGCTGGTCGCCTATGCCAATTCGCTGTTTGACCCCACCCTGACCTGGAAGGATGTGGATTGGCTGGTGAGCAATTCGCGCCTGCCGGTGCTGCTCAAAGGGGTGCTGCGCGCCGACGATGCCAAACGCGCGGTGGAGCACGGCGCGGCGGGCGTGATTGTCTCCAATCATGGCGGGCGGCAGTTAGACACCGTGCCCGCGACGATTGACGCGCTGCCCCGCGTGGTCGAGGCAGTAGACGGGCGCGCCGATGTGCTGCTGGACGGCGGCGTGCGGCGCGGCACAGACATCCTCAAGGCGCTGGCGCTGGGCGCGCAGGCGGTCTTTATCGGACGCCCGGTGCTGTGGGGGCTGGCGGTGGCAGGGCAGGCAGGCGTGGAGCGTGTGCTGCAACTGCTGCGCGAGGAATTTGAGACGGCGATGATGCTGGCGGGCTGCGCCAAAGTGGCAGATGTCACCCGCGATCTGGTCGAATAACGCACGCCAGCGCTGCCCGGATTGGTCTTATCCGGTGCTGTAATTGGTCTGCATGGGTCTGTAGTCTGGTGAATGTGCAGTGATTTTCCCGTAGGGGCACGCTGGTGGTGTGCCCCGCATCCTTTTAACCAATTCATCAGGCTGCTTACCTGACAGGAAACCCATGCCATGCCCAAAGACTACCTTACCCTGCCCCGTGCCGAAATCCGCCGCAGTGACCGCGCCGTTGAAGATGATGCCTGGGTGCGCGCCTTTTTACACCGTGCGCCGCTGATGACGCTGGCAACCGCGCATGAGGGGCAGCCGTTTCTCAACAGCAATCTGTATGTCTATGCCGAGGCGCAGCACTGCATCTACATCCATACGGCAAACGTGGGGCGAACCCGCGCCAACATTGACGCCAACCCGGCGGTCTGCCTGACAGTGATGGAGATGGGGCGGCTGCTGCCCGCCGATACCGCGCTGGAATTCAGCGTGGAGTACGCCAGCGTGGTCGTCTTTGGGCGGGCAAGCGTGGTTGAGGACGCCGCGGAGGCGAAAACGGCGCTGCAACTGCTGCTGGACAAATACGCCCCGCACCTCAAACCCGGCACAGATTACCGCCCGCCAGTGGACGAAGAACTGAAGCGCACCGCCGTGTTCCGCGTGCAGATCGAGGAATGGAGCGCCAAGCGCAAGCAGGTCGCTGAGGACTTCCCCGGCGCGTTTCGTTATGAGCAGGTTGTCAAGTGACGAGCAGGGGTATATTGCTGCTTTACAACCCCGCATAACACAGACAGCACGCACCGATATTGCGCGGGGTAAAGTCCCGGTAGGCTGTTGTGTTATGCTGTTCAGGAGTAGACAAGTGCCTAGATGCTATGATAGCATAAATTTGTCTATAGATATTTCCACCGGGCTGTGCCCTGCCGGAAAGGGATTATTTGTCAGCAACTGCCATGCCTGAAAATACGGTCATTACGTCTCTGGAACAGGTGACTGCCGCGTGGCTGAGCACCGTGCTCACCCGCAGTGGCGCGCTGCAACAGGGGGCGGTCGAGTCGTTCGCGCTGGATGCCGACGAGCGCGAGCTGTCCACCAGTGTTCGGCTCCGGCTGGAATACACGCAGGATGCGCGCGGCGACATGCCCCGCCGCCTGTTCCTGAAACTGGTCAATGCGGATATGGAGGAGGAGTTCTTCGGTCCTTCAGAAGTCAACTATTACATCCGCGACTACGTAGGGGCAGCCGATGTGCCCATCGTCCGCTGCTACGACGCGGCGTATGCCGAAGCCCTGCACCGCTACCATGTGCTGATTGACGATCTGACTGCAACGCATGTCGCCTCACACACCCGACCGCCCACGCTGGAACACGGCTTGGCGCTGGCAGAAGGGCTTGCCGCCCTGCACGCGCACTGGTGGGGCAAAGAGCGGCTTGCCACCATTGGCGCAGCACTGCCCGATGCTGCGGCGATCAACCGCTTTGTCAGCATTGCGCGTCCCGGCGCCGGGCATATCCTCGCCGCCTGTGCTGACCAGTTAGCGCCGCACTGGCAGGACGCCATCTACACGCTGTATGAGCAGCATCCCCCGCTGATGATCGAACGCACGCAGGACGACAGCGGCTTTACGCTGATTCACGGCGACACCAATCTGTCCAACATCCTCATCCCGCTAGAAGGTGACCGTCCGCTGTATATTGTGGATCGCCAGCCGTTTGACTGGAGCCTGACAGTGTGGCTGGGGGTGTATGACCTTGCCTATACGATGGTGCTCAAGTGGCATGCCGAAGTGCGCCGCAGTCTCGAACAGCAGGTGCTGCGGCATTATCATGCGCAGCTGCTCAGGCGCGCTGGCGGGCGCGCTGGCGGGCGCGATTACGGCTGGGAGCAGCTATACAATGATTACCGGCTGTCGGCGGTGATCTGCGTGTATGTGGCAACTGAATGGTGCCGGGGCGGGCTGAACCGCGAGACAATGCCCTACTGGCTGCCGATGCTGCGGCGCGCCATGACCGCGTTCGATGATCTGCAATGCGGCAAGCTGTGGTAGTCGGAAACCATCAGCACGCCGCAAATGATGCAGACTGCCGCCAGGACATCTGGCAGGTTAAAATTGTTCAGGCAGACCGGAAATTGTTGGGCAGGAATAGTCTCGATAGACATCATCCAGAGTATTGATCTGATCGCCACCAATCCGCAGGTGCGCGGTGGCAGCCCCTATATTGTGGGCACAACGGTAACAGTGGCAGATATTGCCACCGTCAAAATCTATCATGGGCAGGATGTTGACGGGCTGGCGGCATGGTTCGGATTAACGCTGGCACAGGTTCGCGCGGCACTGGCGTATTACTACCAGCATCGTGATGTTTTAGACGAGCAAATTCGCACGCGCATTCGTCGGTCAGAGGCATTGGCGGAAAAACGCATAGGCAGCGAAAATTCGCTTCTACCTTGCTGAAAATGTTCCGCCCCCTCACCGCGTGCAGCGGCTGTGCTCCACCCCATCCGGTCCAACAGTAATCACCTCTGCTGCCAGCCCGATAAACAGCCCGTGTTCAATAATCCCGGCATGGCGTTTAAGCCGTTCCGCCAGCGCCGGGGGATCGCCAATCACCCCAAACTGGCAGTCCAGCAGATAATTACCATTATCGGTCATGACCGGGCTGTCGCCGTCCATGCGCAGCGCAGGCACGCCACCCAGCGACTCGATATACAGCGCCGCCGTGCGCCAGCCAAACGGCAGCACCTCCACCGGCAGCGCCCAGGTGGTGCCCAGTGCGGGCACGCGCTTGGCGGCATCCGCGACGATGATCTCGCGCTCACTTGCCTGGGCGACGATCTTTTCGCGCAGCAGTGCCCTGCCGCCGCCTTTAATCAGGTTGCACTGCGGGTCAATTTCGTCTGCGCCGTCCACCGTCAGCGCCAGACGCGGGTGCGTTTCCAGTGTGGTCAGCGGAATGCCCAACCGCTGCGCCTCGTCAGCAACCCCCTGTGAGGTCGGCACGCCCAGCAAACCGGGCAGTTCGCCGCTGGCATAACGGGCGGCAAGCATCCGCAGGAAGTGCAGGGCGGTGCTGCCTGTGCCCAGCCCAATCACCATACCCGGCTGCACCAGCGGCACGGCGCAGGCGGCTGCCTGCTGCTTGTAAAGATCACTGTTCGCGCTCATCCGTTTGTGTCCCTGCTGCGTGCTGATCCAGTGCCCATTATACCCGCGCCGGGTTTCGCTAACGACAGCAGAACCTGGTTCATGTTAAAATTAGTGCAATGAGAACAGTCCACAGTGGTGGATTTATGTCCCGGATGTGCCTTATGAAGCAGCGCCCGCAACCTGAATCGTCGTTTTATCATGACCCTGAGCGCGCCTTTTGCTGGCTCGAAAAGGTTTCGACGGCTTTGCTGCGGCGTCCCCCGGCACAGGTGGTCGAAGCGCTGCGCGGTGCCCTCCACGACGAGAACCCGTTTTACCGCGCGGCAATGCTGCGGCTGCTGCTGACGCTCAAAACCCCGCTGGCGCTGCCGCTGTTCATGCGCGCGCTGTATGACAGCGATCTGACTGTCGCCCGGCTGGCGTATCAGGGCGTGATGAGTCTCAAGCCGCTGCCGCCGCGCAGTTTGCCCCCGCGTGACCTGACCATCGCGCAGCATGTGGATTTACGCCGCTGGGTGGCAATGGACATCGCACAGTTCAAACCTGGCGACAGCAAACGCTACCTGCGCCTGTTTTTGCTGACCGATTCTGACGCCTACGTGCGCCAGCTTGCCGCGCAGGGCTTAGGTGTCATTGGCGATGCCGACGTGCTGCCCGCGCTGCTGGATGCGATCAGCGATGCCGACGCCGGCGTGCGGCTGGCGGTGGTGCGCGCGCTGGGCGATATTGCCGAACTGGACGCGCTGCTGCCGCTGCTGGCACAGGCGCAAACCGCCAACTCCCCCGAACTGCGCGCCGCCGCGCTGATGGCGGTCGGGGCGGTGGGCTGCAACGCCATTGTTGCGCGCTGGGTTGATCTGGATACGGACAGCCTCGCCTCACTGGATATTTTGCAGCAGGATCTCGCCATGCTGGGACAGCAGGTGCTGCCGGTGCTGCTGCGCGCCCTGACCGACCCGCATGCCGCCGTGCGCCGTGCCGCTTACCACGCCCTGCTGATGGTCAGCTTTGGACGCGATGAAATGCTCTTTTTGTCGCGCAGCACCGATGGCGACCAGCACGCCTATTTCCGCTGGCGCTGGTGGAACTGAGACCCCCGGCAAGACCACCGCACTGGTCTGTTTCTGGATTTCTGTCCGCAGCGGTAAAATTGGCAGCGCTGACCAGTGCCAGCGGGTTATACTCACCCGCATCTTTGCCAGCCCCTATCGCTGGCAGCAGCGACAAGGAATAAAAATGTTTAAGCCTGAATTTTTTGACGCTTTGCACATCAACACCATTATTGAGCCGTTCCAGATCAAATCTGTTGAGCCGATCCGCTACACGCCGCTGGCGCAGCGCCCGCAGGCACTCGCCGGGGCGCATTACAACCCCTTTCTGCTGCATTCTGATCAGGTGTTGATTGACCTGCTGACCGACAGCGGCACGGGGGCGCTGTCCGCGCAGCAGTGGGCGGCGATGATCGCCAGCGACGAGGCATACGCCGGGTCCCTGTCGTTTTACCGCTTTGAGGCGGCGGTGCAGGACATCACCGGCTTTAAGCACGTCATCCCCACACATCAGGGGCGCGCCGCCGAGCATATCCTGTTCACCAACCTGCTCGAAAAAGGCAAGGCGATCCCCAACAACACGCATTTCGATACCACCCGCGCCAATATCGAATACCTGCACGGCAGTGCGCATGATCTGGTCATCCCCGAAGGACGCCAGCCGCAGACAATCCACCCGTTTAAAGGCAACATGGATCTGGACGCCCTGCGCGCCTTCATTGAGCGCACCGGACCGCAGAATATCCCGGCGGTGATGATTACGGTGACGAACAACAGCGGCGGCGGGCAGCCGGTCAGCATGGCGAACATCCGCGCCACCAGCGCAATCGCGCACGAATACGGCTTGCCGTTCTTCATTGACGCCTGCCGTTTTGCCGAAAACAGCTACTTCATCAAACTGCGCGAGCCGGGTTACGCAGACAAAACGCCGCTTGAAATCGCCCGCGAGATGTTCAGCTATGCCGACGGCTGCACGATGAGCGCCAAAAAGGACGGCATGGCGAACATTGGCGGCTTCCTGGCGCTGAACGACGACACACTGGCGCAGAACTGCCGCAACCTGCTGATATTGACCGAAGGCTTCCCGACTTACGGCGGCATGGCGGGTTATGACCTCGAAGCGGTGGCGCGCGGGCTGTACGAAGCGCTCGATGAAAGTTACCTGCGCTATCGCATTCGCTCGATTGCCTACCTGGCGGACAAGCTCACGGCGGCAGGTGTGCCAATGGTGCAGCCGCCCGGCGGGCACGCCCTGTATCTTGACGGGCGCGCCATGCTGTCACACATCCCCGATACGCAGTACCCGGCATGGTCGCTGTGCAATGCGCTCTATCTGCTGGGCGGTGTGCGCGGTGTCGAGATCGGCTCGGTGATGTTCGGGCGTCAGCCGGACGGCAGCGAACAGCCCGCCCCGCTTGACCTGGTGCGGCTGGCATTCCCGCGCCGTGTGTACACGCAGAGCCATGTGGATTATCTGTCCGAGGTGATCCTGGCGGTATACGAACGCCGCCATCTGATTCCCGGTCACCGCGTCGTATGGGAAGCGCCTGTACTGCGGCACTTCACCATACGCATGGAGCCGGTGGGGTAGAGGTAAACGGGGGGCAGGGCACTGCCTGCCCCCGCTGCTGCCTACTCAAACGTCGTGTGCAGTTCCAGATTTGCCTCAATCGCATCGCGCGTCAGCAGTGCCGCGCGCATCTCCTGAGCGCTGAACAGCAGCAGTTGATCCCCGACATGCGGCGATCCCGGCTGTGTAGCGTTACCCTGGCTCACCAGCACTCTGGCACGCGGCGGGCTGGAGAACTCGACCACCACATACCACGAGTCGCCACCCTGCGCGGTGTACGTGCCATCGCCCGCCGGGGCGTACCAAGCGGCGCGGAAGACGCCGAACGGGTCGCTGTAGCCGTTGCCCGGCAGGTCATAGTCGCCCAGCCGCAGCCGGTAAACGCTGCCAAACGGCACATCCAGCGCCAGCCCTTCATCCAGCATGGACATGGCGGCGGCTTCCAGCGCGGCAACCGCCGAGTCGGGGTCTGCCAATCCGCTGGGGGTGGTGAACGGCTGCTCAATGTCGAATGGTACGGCGAACATGCCCATGCCCTGCTCGTTCAGCAGAATCTCCATGCAGCGGATGAACAGCACCGCCCCCCGGCTGCTGGCATCTGTACGGCGATCCCACGCGGCAAGCACCCCGGCGGCTTCCTGCGCGATGGCGCTGTCCGACGCCATTGCTGCGGCGATCAGGTCATCCAGCATATGCTCGGCGATTTCCATGTGCGTGTCGTGCTTGGCGGCAACCAGTTCCTCAAATGTCACCGAGTCGTCCAGCGCGGCGACCTGCTGGCTTGCCTGCGGGCGGAAGATATGCCCCGGCTGGTAATAATCCTGCGGCGCGAAGTACGGCGGGTAGTCCGCGATATTCAGCACCGGCGGAATGGTGGAGGTCCAGGGCGGCTCGTTGGCGTTGCTCAGCCACCCGGTCGGCGGGTCGAGCACTTTGGGCAGGTCGTCGTAGGTGTGCAGTTCCGTCCAGATCAGGCTGGAATCGTCACCCGGCTGAATGCCCAGCCACTGATTGAAGTCCCCGGTTCCGCGCACCGGAATCTGCGCGTTGAACAGGTAGTAGATGTGTCCATCCACATCCGCATAGACGGTGTTGAACATCGGGATCGCCACCATACGCATGGCGTCCTCAAATTCCTCGAAGTTGTCGGCGTTTGCCATGCGCCACCACTGGTACATGGCGTCCTGGCTGTCGTTGACCACGCGGAACGCCAGCGCCTTGCCATCCTCACGCTGCGCCACCACCGGACCATGCTGTGACATCACCACGGGGAATTCCATCGCGGCGGTGCTGCCGTCTGCCTGCAACACAGCAATGCTGTCCATGCTGACGGTGAACTGCTGCTCCGCGCCATCCAGCAGATAGCCACCGGATTCAGTCAGCGTCAGTTCATACAGATCAACGCCGTCAAAGGTATTGACGGTGTGTGTCCAGCCGAGGAAGCTGTTGAAGCCAATTTCTAAGCCCGGCAAGCCGACCAGCGTCGCGCCGTACATGTTCAGGTCGGGCGTAATCCAGTGCGCCTCGAACCACACAAACACGTCGCTCCAGTCAAGATGCGGGTTGAGGATTGCCAGCGCGTTGCCACTGGCGGAACGCTCCGGCGCGATAGCGATGGCGTTAGACCCCATTTCGGCGGCGCTCCATGCCCCAGCCTGACCAATGCCGCTGCCGCCAACAAAAAGGATTGTCAGATCGTAATAAGCCAGCGCAATCGGATCGGTATTGCGCACCGGCAGCGCGCGCTGCATGGCGGGATCAATCGCGTCCGGGTTGGCGGCGGCATAGGCGTTCATGCCTGCCACCATTGCATCCACCAGCACCCTGAATTCCGGTTCCTGATTGTCGTAAAACAGTTGTGCCGTTGCGGGCACCCCCAGTGTGTGGATCAGCACATCGGACTGCACAAAGTCCGCGCCCCAGTATGCCGCCGCCTCGCCGCGTGCCCGTCCATAAAGCTGAAGGACCAGGTCGGCGTGGTTGTGCATCTGCGCCCAGCCGAAAGCATAAAACAGGCTTTCGTTATCCGGCGCGTAAATGTGCGGCACACCCCATTTATCCCACAGGATTTCCGTGCCCTCGGCGGGCAGGACGGCATCCTGTGCAGCGATGTTGACGCCCAGCAAGGCAAGCGCGATGACCAGTAATGCAAGAATCAAAGTTTTCTTAGCGAAAAGCCCCATTGTTGAACCTCAAGAAATGTAATATTTACCGGTAGCGGTAAGTGTAACTATGATAACGAGCAGGTGCAAGAAACAGGCGTGTGCGGATCAGAGGCAAGTGTGACCAGCTTCAGACAGGGGGCGACCTGACACATCGCCCCCCGCCCTGCCGGACGCCGCTACAGCGTCACCTGAAGCGTAAACCCGTTAACGCTGATCGTGTACGTCCTGCCGCTTTCCAGCGCCCCCAGCGAGATCGTTTCCTCATAGGCGACAATCTGCATGGTGCACATGATGTCTGGCGGCAGTTCGCGGTAAATCTCCACCGTGATCGTATCGCCGTCACGCTGCTGGTCAATCAGCACGGGGTACATGCAGCCGTCCGGCTGGATGCCGCGCACCAGCAGGTTGACCTGCGGCGGGAACGATTCGAGAATCAGCGCCTCTACACTGTCAATCTGATGCAGAACACGCGCCATGCTCATACCCTCCGGGATTTCGCGCTGTGCCGAAAAGTCATAGCGCACGATCAAGCCGTTCACATCCAGCGTATACAGCCCCTCAAGCGGCGCTTCCAGCGGCAGCATTGCGTCATAGCGCCACAGCACCGCCGGGCACGCCATGAAGGCATCCGGCAGCAGGCGGTAAATGCTGACTCGCAGTGTGCGCGTGTTTTCGTCCACCACCTGCCGTGCGACCAGCGGTGCTTCGCAGCCATCGGGGAAATAGCCGCTGACCTGCACACCAAAGCCCGACGCGCTAGTGTCATTCACCACCACAACGGCAAGCTCAACCACCAGCGGGCTGTTCACCAGCGGATCAAGCTGCACAGTGCGGCTTTCGGCAGGCGCTGCGGTGCCCTGCGTCGGAACGGGGGTATCGCCCGTGAGAATCGTCTGCCCAAAAACGCGCACCGCATAGCCATTAACATCCAGCACCAGCCCGTCCAGCGCTGCGATGCTCTCGTACTGCTGCTCCACCAGCACATCCAGCGCGAACGGCTGCGGTGTGTTGGTGCAGGGCACGCCCATCTGCGGCGCGTCGGGGTCGGGTAAAAGGGTAATGACCAGCGCCTCGCCCTGCTGCACCTGCTGCGCTATCAGCGGTGCCATGCAGCCGTCAAGATGCACGCCGGTCACCGCTACGGTCAGCACACCATCGGTAAACGTGGCGCTCAAGCCCGTGACCTGTTCGTTAAACAGCGACTGTCCCGCTGCCGGCGGCTCGCCGGGTGGCTGCGGGGTAATCTGTGCCTGCGCGCTGGCGCCAGATGGCAGCAGTGTCCCGGCAATCAGCATAAAAAGCAGCAGCATAACGGTTAAACGATTGTGCCTCATCCTGGTTGACCTCACACTTTAGTACATTGCTCACAGCGATTCGACGTTTGCGCCGCGCGAATTGTTCCCGACGCACGGGCTGTAGTTTCCAGAATACACGATTCACTGGCGGACAGGCATCCAACCGCACGCGGATTAGCGTCTGCTACCAAAGGCTGAAGGCAGTTCGCGCCGGGGGAGATAGCCGCGCAGGACACCGCGCCCGCAGGCGACGGCGGCACAGTGTCGGATCACCGCTTACGGTGCCCGGCTGCCTATGCAGCATATACAATGGATACCATAAGTAGTCCGACAAGATGAGCATGACACCCGATGCCCTTGTCCAGCCCTCACCCCCCAACCCCGCTCCCGACTGTGCCTTCGGCACCAGGAGCGGCGAGCAGCCCAATTGCCGGGGATTTTTCCTCCCCCTCGCCCAGCCGCGAAGCGGCGTTCGGGAACGGGGGACTGAGGGGGTGAGGGCTGTATCCGAGTAGTCAACTTAACCTTGTTGGTGCATTAGCGCCAACCAGCAGCGCCAGCACCGGGCTGCCCCTGTCTGAGGGGCGCTGGATGGCGTGAAAAAACACAGAAAAGGAGCCGGAATGGACTGGCAGGAAGCAAAAGACACACTGCTGCACCCACTGCTCAGCGCCGCGCGGCTGGGATTAGTCACCGACGTGGACGGCACGATCAGCCCGATTGTCGAGCGCCCGGAAGACGCGCAGGTCACACCGCGCAGCCGCGAACTGCTGGCAGCACTCAGCAGGCGGCTGGCGCTGGTGGCGGCAGTCAGTGGGCGCGCAGCAGCGGATGTGCAGGCACGGGTAGGACTGCCGGGGCTGGTCTATGTGGGCAATCATGGGCTGGAACGCTGGGCAAACGGGCAGGTGCAAATCACCCCCGCCGTGCTGCCCTATCGTCCGGCGCTGCAAGCCGCCCTGCACGACGCCGAAGCGCTGGCGCAGCCAGGCATGCAGTTGGAAGACAAGGGCGCGACAGCATCGATTCACTACCGCCGCACTGCTGACCCTGCCGCCGCTGCCGCCCGCCTTGCCCCGGCGCTGACGGCGCTCGCCGCGAAACACGGGCTGAAGCTGTTCAGCGGGCGCATGGTCTTTGAACTGCGCCCACCGCTGGACATCCATAAAGGCACGGCGCTGCGCGCGCTGGTCAGCGAGTACCGCCTGGATGCCGCGCTGTATCTGGGCGACGACACCACTGATGCCGACGCCCTGCTTGCCGCCCGCGACTTGCGCACAGCAGGAGCATGTTACGCCGTCGGTGTAGGCGTGCTGGCGGGTGTATCGGCAGCAGAAACGCCCCCGCTGGTCCTCGACTCCGCCGACGTGCTGACTGCGGGCGTCTCCGGCGTCGAGGCGCTGTTGGGCTGGCTGGTCACTGCCGCCAGCGCATGATCAACCTGATTGCGGAACCAGGCGTTGACATCGGCTTGTTTGACCTGTTCGCGCAGCGCCTCGGCACGCTGTCTGCGTTCTTCCTGCGGCATCGACAGCGCCCGGTGCAGCGCATGTGCCGTGCCGTGAATATCAAACGGCGACACGATCATAGCGTTATCGCCCAGTTCGTAATAAGCGCCCGCATATTCCGAAAGCAGCAGCACGCCGTCGCGCTGGTTGACCAGCACGCCCTCTTTAGCCACCAGATTCATGCCGTCTGCCAGCGGGTTGACCACCAGCACATCGTAGACCTGCATGGCGG
The DNA here is from genome assembly GCA_034435675.1 of Anaerolineae bacterium. Classification (GTDB taxonomy): domain Bacteria; phylum Chloroflexota; class Anaerolineae; order Aggregatilineales; family Phototrophicaceae; genus DAOTWP01. The sequence goes on along the minus strand of DAOTWP010000096.1, from coordinate 7,228 downwards.
CGAGTGCGCGGGCATAATTGCCGCCGACGATAATGCGCACAGGTTCCCAGAAGCCGTCGCTGTAGCGCGCGTTGATCATCCCGGCTTCTGCCATCACCGCACCAAGATAATCCTGATACTCCTGCACCTCCATGCGCGACGGCACCAGCAGATTGAGCATGCGCACCTTGCCATGCCACTCCTGGTAAAGCTCCAGCAGTTCGGCATACGACTGCAAACTGCGCAGGATATTTTTGCTCGGTTCAATGCGGTCTACGCGCAGCACCAGCCGCGAGTCGCCAATATAATTGAACAACTGCGCCTTAAGCAGTTGTGTTTCCCGCGCCTCGACGATTTCCTCCACCTTTTCGACATCAATCGAAATCGGGTAGCTTTTCGCCTCGATTTTGCGCTCGTGATAGACCACCGAGTCGCGGCTGCCGTAGGAATGCGCATCGGGCAGATAAAAGCGCATCGTCTGGACAAAGTTAAAAGCGTCCTTCTGGGTCTGAAACCCGATGCGGTCCGATGACAGCATGGCGGAAAACAGCGTTGCGCGCACCTCTTGCGGCAGAATGCGCCAGGCATCCGGTCCGGGCCACGGGATATGCAGGAAGGGCTGAATCTGTACCGCCTGACCGAGCTTTTCGCGTAAATACAGCGGCATCAGGTGTAACTGGTAATCCTGCGGGAAAATCAGCACCGGGCGCTGTCCGTTGCGCAGTTCGTCTGTCACGCTGCGGGCGACCGCTTCGGCAAACAGCCGGTTGACGTACACATAGCCGTCGTGCCACGCCGCCCACATGTCGCGGGTGAAATTCGGCTGGCGCGGAATATCCCAGAGCTGGTGGTGAATGAACCACAGCAGCGGATTGGCGATGACATTGTAATACTGGTCATAGACCGCCGGCTCAATGCGCAGCAGTTGAATGCGTGTTTCATCCACCGTTTGCGGCTGGTCGTGATGCGCCTCTGCCCACAGGCGGTCGCCATCGCTGAGCGCGGCAGCAACCCAGAGGACATCATAACGCTGGGCGATTGCGCTTAACGCCGTGACCAGCCCGCCCGCGCCGCGTTCACTGGTGAACGTGCCATCTTCGTTCGCGGAAAAGGCAAACGGACCGCGGTTGGACGCGATCACCACTAACGGATTCTCTTTCATGCTTCGCTCCGTGAGTTATTCAGCGGTATCTTAAGGGTAACCCGTTTACCGGGCAAAACCAAGTCAGCCGGGATGAAGCGGCTCCTGCCCGCCTCACAGACTGCCGATCACCAGATGCGGTGTGGTCGGTTCCGGGCTGCCGGGCAGCGGTTCGATGCTGATGCCGATATGCTGGAAACTGCTGATCGGCTCTGCTGCCTGAAAGACCAGCACCCCCGCGCCGCTGGCATCCACGCGAAATGTCCCCAGACTCAGCACATGCCCTTCGCGCACCAGCCAGAGCTGGTAGGTCTGGTCGCCGGGCAGCGGCGCTAACCCGGTAACGACCAGCGCGCCGACCTGATCGGCTGCATTCCAGACAAAGGTAGCCTGCGCGCTGCTGGCTGTGTCTGCGACTGCCACCAGTTCCCGGTGATGGTTGTCGTTGTTGATGACCAGCGGGGCAGCGCTGTCAGTGGCGAGACTCTGCAAAAGCTGCTGCTGTTCGCCCTGCAAGCGCAGCGCCTGCGCCATCCAGAACAGGTTCATGCCCAGCAGCGTCAGCAGCAGTACCGCGGCGAGTGCGGTCAGCGCAGTGGTCCGGCGGGCGGGGTGGGCGGCGGCGGGCGGGGTGGGCGGCGGCACAGCAGCAGGGCGCGGGCTGATAGCGGGCAGGGGTTGTGGCGGCAGCGCAGCAAGCTGCTGCTGTTCATCTGCCGCGATTCGTTGCAGCAGTGCGCTTACCGGCGGCGGCGCTTCCTTCAACGGAATCAGATAGAGCAGGCTGTCGGTCAGCGCACGGTAATCTGCCAGCGCCGCCTGTGCCTGCGGGCAAAAGGGCAGGGTCGCTTCAATAAAGCGGTTTTCCTCTGGGCTGGTCGCGCCAACGCTGTAGGCGGGCAGCAAAGCGCTGAGCTGCTCACAGAACTGCTGCAAAGCGCCCGCAGCGGCAGAGAACGGTTGCTCTGAGTGATCGCCGGGCAGCTCGACCGGCAAATGGTTGCTGTCGTTCATGTTGTTTTGCCACACCACACTCAAACTCAGATCATTCAGACTTCAGGCACTGCCTTCATGCACGGCGGCTTTCCATAGGACGCGCAGTTTTTCTAACCCCAGCCGCAGGCGCGATTTCACCGTACCCGCGGGAATCTGCAACTGTGCGGCAATCTGCTCATGCGTCATCCCGCGATAATAGGCGAGCAGCAGCACCTGCACCTGTTCACGCGGAATCTGGCGCAGCAGCAGGCGTAAGAGCTGCGCGTTCTCTTCTGCACTGCTGGACACACTGCTGTGGTTCAGCGCATGTGCCAGCGTTGCATCTGCCAGTGTTGTATCTGCCCGCGTTGCATCTGCCAGCGTTGTATCTGCCAGCGTTTCCAGCGAGACAGCGCTGGCGTGCGGGCGGCGCTGCTCTTTGCGCAGGTGGTCAATGGCAATATTGCGGGTGACCGACAGCAGCCAACTGCCAAAGCGCCCTTTTTCCGGGTTCCAGCGGGCAGGGGCGCGCCAGACGAGCAAAAAGACATCCTGCGTCACTTCCTCGGCGCTGCCCCGGTTTTGCAGGATATACAGCGCCAGATTAAAAACATGGCGGCTGTAATGCGCATACAACGCCGCCAGCGCCTGCTGGTCGCGGTCTATAATGCGCTGGATTAACACCAGCTCGTCGGGCACGGGTTGACTGGTCATGCGGCTGTCATCATTAACAGATTCCGGTTACTACAAAGTTGGCACTGCGGCGCGGCGTCGTGCTGCTGGTGGACGCCGACCACAAAACTTACCCCTAGTGTACCGTATTCCCGAAGGCTTACCTAACAGTGCGGCAAGTGCGAAAAATTCATAAAAAATAGGCGACTCATCGAGCAGCCGCATTGTCTCAATTCAAAATCCGTGTTTAGATGGAACTAAGCTGTTCGCTCTGCTGCCCCCGCGCGAACGCATGCCGCAAAGCACTCGCGCCGGCACGCATGGCAAACCGCCTGCTGTCTGCTGAGCAAACACGGACAAACATCATGCGACGGTGGTTTTTTCTTTGGAGCGTAGTCATCCTTCTTGCAGGCGTCACACTGGGTCCGGTGCTGGCGAAAGACATCCTGCCCCGCTTTGAGCCTGCCGAATGCCCGTTTGAGCTTTCCGGCGAAGATTTGCGCGCGCTGCGGGTGCAGTGTGGTTATGTGGTTGTGCCCGAAAACCGCGCCGATCCCTATGGCAGCACCATTCGCCTTGCCGTCGCCGTCTATCACAGCAGCGCCCGCGACCCGCAGCCCGACCCGCTGATTTATCTCGACGGCGGACCGGGTGTTTCCACGCTGGTTAATGCCGAGTGGGGCTTGGTTTATACGCTGGTGCTGCCGCATCTTGAGCAGCGCGATGTGATTCTGTTTGACCAGCGCGGCGTCGGCTTTTCAGAGCCAAACCTGGAATGCCCCGAACTGGATACACTCTATCTGGAACTCGCCGGACGTGTCTATGACCCAACCATTGATACACCGCTGCTGCTCGATACGGCGACTGCCTGCCACAACCGCCTCAGCGCGGCGGGCATTGACCTGACCGCCTATAACACCACCGAAAATGCCGCCGATGTGAACGATATCCGGCTGGCGCTGGGGTACGAACAGCTCAACCTCTACGGCGTCTCTTATGGCACGCTGCTGGCACAGTACACCATGCGCCAGTATCCCGACGCCGTGCGCAGCGTGGTGCTGGATTCCGTCGTCCCGGTGGACATCAACCTGATTGAAGAACACCCGGCGAACACCTACCGCGTCTTTAAACTGCTCTTTAGCGCCTGCGCCGCAGACCACGCTTGCAGCCGCGCTTACCCCGATCTCGAAACAACTTTCTTCGATCTGGTCAAGGATCTCAACGAAGCGCCGCAGGTGTTTCATAATGTGCGCGGCAGCGGCGGCAGGCGTTATGAGGTGGTCATAGATGGCAATGTGCTGATTCGCTGGCTGTATGGCGCGCTGTATTCCACCGACGCCATCCCCATGCTGCCCGGCTTAATCTACGAACTGCGCAACGGTGGGCGCGATGTCCTCGAACATCTGGCAGTGGGCACGGTTTCCGGCGGCAGCAGCGGCTTCAGTTACGGTATGTACCTGTCCGTGCTGTGCGAAGATGTCGCCCCCGCCAACAACCCCGAAATGCTCGCGCAGGCAATCGAACGGCTCGACCACCCGGAAATGCGCCAGTATTACACTAGCATCTCCCCGCTGACCATCCCCGGTTTGCTGACCGGCTGTGAACGCTGGGGCACGGCGGCGGCAGCGCCAGAGGCAGCCGCGCCGGTGGCTAGCGACATCCCCACACTGGTGCTGACGGGCGAATATGACCCGATCACCCCGCCGCACTGGGGGCAGCGTGTCGCGCGGCGGCTGACCACCAGCTATGTCTATCTGTTCCCCGGCTACGGGCACGGCGTCACGGGCGATGGCTACTGCGCGCTGGGCATGATGCAGAACTTTCTGGCGAACCCGGCAGCAGCGCCCGACGCCACCTGTATGCAGCATCTGCATGGCGTGGACTTCTGGCTGCCCTGAATCAGCGCGTAACACAGGGGACTATTGGGGAAAAATCAACAGGGGCGACCTGTGGTGTCACCCCTGTTTGCTATCTCTCGTGCGCGCAGTCTGCCGCGTAGCGCTGCCTACAGCGCCGCCAGGTCGGGGTAATCCGCCTCAATCTGCTCAATTTCGCTGACCGTTTGCGCCAGCAGCTTTTTCGTCATCGACGCCTGGAACCCCTGTGCGCCCGATGCCAGTTTGCGCTCGAAAGTCGTGCGCGCCGTGCGCAGTTCCTCCAGCCGCTTATACGCCTGCCGTGCTGCTGGTCCCAGCGCCTTGACGGCTTCGGGCAGTTCCGGTTCAGGTTTGGGCACTTCGGCGGGCACTTCGTCTGTCTTGATTTTTGCCGGGACGCTGGCGGCACTTAACGGCATATGCGCGGCGGCGGGGGTATCGGGGCGTTCGCGCTTCTGACGCGGCGGTTTGCCTTCGCCCTTTTCGCCCCTGGCGGGCTTGTCGCCGTTCGCAGACGCGCCCCCTTCTTTGATCGCCAGCTTCTTTTTGCCCAGTTTTGCCGTCGCCTCAATCGAAAAGACCACCACCTGATTCAGCGCTTTGTCGAAAGCAAAATAGCCCTTCAAGTGCAGGTTAGCATTGGGGTTGCGCATCGTCTTCTGCACTTTTTCCCACTGCCATTCCGCAATGAACACCAGATACTTGACCGATTGCAGATTTTCCGGGACCTGCGGCATGCCGTAGGGCAGTGACCCGATGCGATCCAGCGACTGCTCCAGCGTCACCAGCACAACATCTTTACGGCGTTCGACGATTTCTCCGGGGCGACCAACAAGTTGTACAAGCATATCTTTGACCTCCCCCGGATGCTCTGCAAGCCGGGCGGCGATTTCCGGGCAGTTCGCCCAGTCGAGTTCAGGATAGGGTGATGGCTGGCGGATACGGCGCTGGTACAGCGGGGTATACGGAAAAACGCGCTGACGTTCTTCTTCGGTCATGCGTTCCTTTGCCAGATAAAGGAACACGCCGCCGGGAGTACGCCGCCGCTTCTCATCTTTGGTCAGCAGCCCGCCGCTTTCTTCCACACGCAGGGTTTCCGCAAAGAGATCTTCGGCGAACTGCACCCCACGCTCTTCGATTACTCGGCGGATCAGGTCGGGTTTTTCTTCATTGAGCGCCCGGGCAAGTCGTTCGGTGACGGCTTGCAGCTCATCTTGTGGAATCTCAGTCATCACCACATTTGCACTCCAGAATCTTTGGACACAGGCAGCCGCAGCGCCTGCGCAACAGGCGGCACTGCACTGCGCCAACCTCTCGGTCATTATATTACGTTTGTGCGCAAATTCCTACTATTCGCCCTACCTTGCCCCGCCGCCGGGCTTTCAGGGAGCAGGGGCTGTGCGCGCGCCGCACACAGAGTCATCGCGCCCGCTGGCACTCCGGCTTTTGACCCAGCATTTGCTCTACATCCTTCGGCTGATTTTTGCCCGGCGGAGATCAAAACCCGACTTTCGGCGGAACACTGCCGGGCGGTTTTCAGGCATGCTGATGTCATAAGCATTGTTCGAGCCACTGGAGGCAAAACCTGATGAAGTCCACTGTAGTCCTGATTCTGATTGCCCTGACCCTTGCGCTGACCCCGCTGGCTGCCCTGCCCGCCGAAGCGCAGCAGGGGACAGGCAGCGTTTGTACCGCCAGCCATGTCGTTCAGCGCGGCGAAACCCTGTTCCGCATTGCGCGGCGCTATGGCACCACCGTCGCCAACCTGCAGGCGCTGAACAACATCGCCAACCCTAACCTGATTTACGCAGGGCAGACCCTGTGTGTTGCTGCACAGCAGCAGCCGCAGCCCGACGGCACGACCTATGTTGTTCAGCCCAGCGACACGCTTTCGCGCATCGCTCGCCGCTATGGTGTGGATCTGTACGTGCTGGCACAGGTCAACAACATTCTCAACATCAACCTGATTTACGTTGGTCAGGTGTTGATCATCCCCGATGTGACCATCCAATAGCGTCTTTGTCCGGGCAGGCGGCGCACGCTGCGCTGCTCCCTGGCACAACCCACTGGCAGGGATATGGCACTAGCTGTATCCCTGTTTTGTTTGCATCCGGTTTATCGATAATTAAAATTTTAATGTTGATCTCAATGTTTATTCTAACTGTAAATGGCTTGTTCTAGTAGTCCAACAAGATGAGCATGACACCCGATGCCCTTGTCCAGCCCTCACCCCCAACCCCGCTCCCGACCGTGCCTTCGGCACCAGGAGCGGGGAGCAACCCAATTGCCGGGATTTTCCCTCCCCCTCGCTCAGCCGCGCAGCCGCGTTAGGGAGCGGGGGACTGAGTGAGGGGGTGAGGGCTGTATCTGATGGATAAATCAAAATGAATGCTCCTCAGATGCGGTCTGAACACTCGTGATTTCTCCCGTAGAGGCGGGTCTCAGACCCGCCCCTACGCAACGGTGGCAGGGTTTTCAGACCCGCCCCTACGCAACGGTGGCAGGGTTTTCAGACAGCCTCGCATCGTTATGAACAATGGGATCAATCCCATTTGTTGGCAATCTGATTGATTTTTCCATAAGT
>DAOTWP010000095.1:0-4000 GCA_034435675.1 Anaerolineae bacterium | reverse complement strand
AGGGATCGAACGTTATCTGCTGCCCACCGACGAAACGATCATTGAGCTGCCCGCGCAGCAGCCGGGGGTGATCGCCTTTAGCTGCGGCATGGGCATGTATACCGGGGTGATTAACGTTACATCATAGGAGGTTCAGGATGGTCAAAAAACAATTCGCGATAGCGGGCATGCACTGCGTGTCCTGCGCGATGACGATCGAGGGTGCGCTGGAAGACGTGCCCGGCGTCAAAGCTGCCCGCGCCAATTATGCGCGACAGTCTGCGGATGTCGAGTACGACGAGCGTAAGGTCAGCGAGCGTCAGCTTGTCGAAGCTATTGAAGGTGCAGGATATAAGGTAAAGTGAAATGAGTGTACAGCAAATTGAACTGCCCGTCACGGGGATGACCTGCGCTGCCTGTGTGCGCAATGTGGAACGGGCGTTGAACAAAACCGAGGGTGTGGAAACCGCCGTCGTGAACTTTGCCACCGAGCGCGCGACGGTGAGCTTTGACCCGCAGCAGGTCGATCTGTCACGGTTAATTGAACGCATTGATGGCGCGGGCTATGGCGTGGCAACGGCGACGATTGATCTGCCGATTACGGGCATGACCTGCGTGGCGTGCCAGCGCAATGTCGAACGGGCGATAGGCAGGCAGTCCGGTGTGCTGGCGGTGAGTGTGAATCTGGCAACTGAACACGCCAGCGTGACATATCTGCCCGGCAGTGTGCGGCGGCAGGAGATTGTCAAAGCAGTGCAGAACGCGGGCTATGGGGTCGTGGATACCAGCCAGGCTGGCGCGCCTGAGGACGCCGAACGCGCCGCCCGCGAGGCAGAAATCGCCCGGCAGCGGCGGCTGGTCATCACTGGCGCCGTCTTCACGCTGCCGTTATTCGTGCTGAGTATGGCACGGCACCTGCTTATGCCGCTGGTCAGCGAGACGATGAGCATGGGCAGCAGCATGCAAATGATGGCACAGCCGGGTTGGGAATGGCTGCTGTGGAACGGCTGGTCGCTGATCTTCGCGCTGCTGGCGACGCCGGTGGTGGTCATTGTCGGGCGGCAGTATATTGTCGGCGCGTACAAGTCGCTGCGCAATGGTACGGCGAACATGGACGTGCTGATTGCGATGGGGTCGCTCACGGCTTACATTTACAGTCTGGTTGTGCTGGCGGGGATGATCTTTGGCTGGAGCGCTGTGCTGGGCACGGCGGAGTATTTCGAAACGGCGGCAGTGATCCTGACTCTGATTACGCTGGGCAAGCTGCTGGAGGCACGCGCCAAAGGACGCACCAGCGCAGCGATCAAGAAACTGATGGGCTTAGCACCCAAAACCGCAACCATTCTGCACGATGGGCAGGAGCGTGAAATCGCCATTGATGACGTGCTGCCCGGCGACCTGCTGGTGGTCCGCCCCGGCGAACGCATTCCGGTAGACGGCGTTGTGGTTGAAGGACGCTCCTCTGTGGATGAGGCAATGCTGACTGGCGAGAGCCTGCCCGTGAGCAAGCAGGTTGGCAGTGCGCTGATTGGTGCGACGGTCAACAAGCAGGGGCGGCTGGTGATGGAGGCGCAGCGTGTGGGGGCAGATACGGCGCTGGCGCAGATTATCCGGCTGGTGGAGCAGGCGCAGGGGTCGAAAGCGCCGATCCAGCGCATTGCTGATCAGGTGTCGGCGGTGTTTGTGCCTGTGGTGCTGCTGCTGGCGCTGCTGACTTTCCTCGGTTGGCTGCTGGTCGGGCAGGTGGCGCTGCCCGAAGCGCTGATTCATGCGGTGGCGGTGCTGGTCATCGCCTGCCCCTGCGCGCTGGGGCTGGCGACCCCGACAGCGATCATGGTCGGCACTGGGCGCGGCGCGGAGATGGGTGTGCTGTTCAAGAGCAGCGGCGCATTGGAATCGGCGCATAAGATTCAGGTCGTCGCGCTGGACAAGACGGGTACAATTACGCGCGGCGAACCCACTGTGACCGATGTTCTCCCGGCGGCTGGCTTTACGCGCGATTCTTTGCTGCGGTTGGCAGGTAGTGCCGAGCGTGGCAGTGAGCATCCGCTGGGGCAGGCAGTTGTGCAGCACGCGCAGTCTGCCGAGGTGGCGTTGGCACAACCGGAAGGCTTTAGCGCCGTGTCCGGGCGTGGCATTGAGGCACAGATTGACGGTAAAACCGTGCTGGTCGGCAGCCCGCGCTTCATGCAGGAGCAGGGTGTTGACACAATGGCGCTGGCGGCACAGGTCGATGGCTTGCAGACCAACGCGCGCACCGTGGCGCTGGTGGCGGCGGATGGGGTGCTGGCAGGTGCGCTGGGCATTGCCGACACGCTGAAGGACGGCTCGCGCGAGGCAGTTGCGGCGCTGCGGGCGCAGGGGCTGGAAGTGGTCATGATCACCGGTGACAACCAGCGCACAGCAGAGACAATCGCGCGTGACGCAGGCATTACGCGCGTGCTGGCGGAAGTGCTGCCAGAGCAGAAGGTCGAGGCGATCAAAGCGCTGCAAGGCGAACAGCGGATGGTGGCGATGGTCGGCGATGGCATCAATGACGCCCCCGCGCTGGCACAGGCGAATGTGGGCATCGCCATCGGCACGGGCACGGACATCGCCATGGAGGCAAGCGATGTGACGCTGGTCAGCGGCGATTTGCGCGGGGTGTCGCGGGCGGTTGGGCTGAGCAAGGCGACAATGCGCACGATCTATCAGAACCTGTTCTGGGCGTTCTTCTATAACATCATCCTGATTCCGGTGGCAATGCTGGGCTTGTTGCAGCCGATGTTCGCCGCCGCCGCAATGGCGTTCAGCAGTGTGTTTGTCGTTCTAAACTCCCTTCGGCTCGGAAGACCATCGTCCCTGCAACTGAAGGCTCACGAGACAGATACGATTCGTATGTCTCACCATCTTCAAGGAGACCAGACTCCGGGATTACAAACCCCGGACCACGTAACAAAATAATCCGGCGGCGAATTGCCTGCCAGCTTCGGTAGGGCAATGCAGCAGCAATCTCAAGCTGTGTTGCCCCTGATGTCAACATCTCATCCAGTTTGTTCATCTCTAATTCTTGCCAGCGTGCGCTGCCAGTATGCCGCTGGCTTTTTTCCTTCCTTTCCAGCCGTTCGAGATAGGCTTCATACGTTTCTTCATCACGGATCACTTTCGGTGCAATGTGAAAGGATCGCGTGCCGATAATCTCATAAATCTTGATGCGGATCGCCCGCCAGTTCCGTTCAGGGAGCGCCTGAGCCATCTCAACCTGCGTTGCTTGCCGTTCCAGCAGTTCGGTTAGTCGTTCAACTTCTTCGGGTATCCACAGCGTCCATTTATCGGCGCGATAGGGCAGAACAAACTTGTTGATGCTTTCGTCACGCCATTGGATTTCAACATCGGCAACGCGATGTTTTCCCGTTGGTGTAACCACAATTCGCACGATAAAGGCGTGAGCAACAATGCGCTGATCTTTCAAATTCATCTGATGCCAGTTTGCCAGAACGTTTTCGGCTTGGTGAGCCAATTGTATCAACGCTTCGCGGCGCTGTACTCGTCGTTCCAGCGCAGCGAGTTTGTTCTCCAAACGGATTTGTTCTTGCTCATAATTCAGATAATCCTGTTCCAGCGCCTGGAGTAAGGATGGAGTATGAGCATAGCTAAAGTTTGTGACGATAGCCTGCTTTTTTTGTATGACAGTCGCTTTCTGCGTTGTGAGTGAGCGGCGCTCCGCATCGAAATCTTCTTCGGTGTTCGCCAAGACATTTTCCCAGACTTTGCGGTCAAACGTTTTGCGCAGCTTATTGTGCATCATCTCAGTGATGACCTGATCGAAGTAATCGCAGCGTCGAGACCAGAGGGTATGTTGGTTGGTCGCTAAATCATTTCGTTTAGTAGAGTAGGCATATGCCTTCATGCCCGGACTCCAACATGCAGTTGCCTGCCGCCATTCGCCTTCGTGGTAAGTGCCGATCAAACCTTTATAAATAGGTTTTGCTTCATCTCGATCCTCTTTTGACCGCTCCCGGCGAAAGGGTGGTGTATGGTC
>DAOTWP010000094.1:0-16897 GCA_034435675.1 Anaerolineae bacterium | reverse complement strand
TTACGACGAACCCGGCACGGCACGGCTTGCCCACCGCGAGGCGCTGCTGCTGGATGATGTCGCCAGCACACTGGTGGTGCTGGGCTTGCTGTCGATGATGGCGGCGACGACACTCGGACGTTCGCTGCCGTATCTGCTGGGACAACAGCCGCAGGTGGAGTATTATGCGACATTCCAGGGGGGCGAATTCGTCGCCGACGAGTCGCTGCTGGTGGCGGACTACCTGCGCGAACGGACAACCCCCGGCGATTCGTTGTATATCTGGGGTTTCCGCCCGGAAATCTACTATCTGACCGGACTGAACCCGGCAACCCGCTTCATTTTCCAGTTCCCGCTGGTGGCAGAGTGGTATCCCCCGGAATGGCGGCAGGAAAATGTAGACGTGCTGTGGGCAGCGCTGCCGCCGTATGTGCTGGTCGTGCAGGCGGATTATATGCCCTGGGTGACCGGCAGCCACGACGATTCCAATACGCTGCTGCAACGCTATACTGAACTGAATAACTGGCTGATCTTCAATTACGAGCGCGATACGCAAATCGGGAACATCTTTATATGGCGCAGAAAATCGGGCTAAATGTGATCATTCGAGAAGCCATTCGGGAAGACATCCCCCGGTTAGAGCGCTTTATCGCGCCTTTCGTCGGTGATGGCAAGCTGCTGCCGCGCACACTCGACGAACTGGAAGAGCTGCTGCCTTCGTTTTTCATCGCTGAACTGAACGGTGAGCTGGTCGGCTGTGCTGCGCTGGAGATCTATTCGCGCAAACTGGCAGAAGTGCGCAGTCTGGCAGTTGCGCCGCAGACGCAGGGTATGGGCATCGGCAGACTGCTGGTCGCCGCGTGTGTGGCGCGAGCACAGCAGCGCGAAATCCTCGAAGTCATGGCAGTAACCTCATCAGAAGAATTTTTCAAGTTGTGCGGGTTCGACTTTACGCTGCCTGGCGAGAAAAAAGCGCTGTTCTACCAGACACACCTCCACAACAACGACAACGCCACCAGCCCCTGACTCGATGCGCTCACCGTTCTTCTGTCCTCGCCGCAGTCCCGCGTACCGCAGCTTTGCGGAACCGGCAGCAGGCAATCCGTGTCAGTGTTCTTGCAGATTGAACAGCTGTCATAGGGAGGTGAGCAGATGTTTCATTCGGACGAGTTGCGTGATGATCTCGAACAGGTTGTTGGTGCGATCAAGCAGGGCGATCACATACGGGCGCGCCAACTGCTGGATCACTTGCTGCTGACCTACCCGCAGAATGCCGATTGCTGGTATCTGGAAAGTTTCCTGACGGCAGATGCCGCCGCGCGGATTCAAGCGCTGGGGCGGGCACTGGCGTTGAACCCGGGGCATTACGGTGCGCATAAGCGCCTGCGCAGCCTTGCCCTGCTCAATCCGGGCAGTACCTCCAGCACAGCAGGTACAGACAGCAGCACAAATGCGCCGCCCGGCGACACCCCCAGCCTGGACGACCTGCTGCATGGTTCCGGCGTGCCGGGAAGCGGCAACACCTTCATCCTTGCCGAAAGCCCGCCGCTGGAACGGATGGGGCGCAAACAAAAACAGCCCGACCGCCTGGAAAATAGTCGGCGCTGGCTGGTCGGCGGGCTGTGGCTGGCAGCGCTGACACTGGCAGCGACGACTGCTGTGCTGTTCACCCGCGCTGACTTTTCACCGCAGCCCGCCGCGCTGCCGCAAAGCATCACCACGACCCCGCTGCCCACACCTGTCGCCCCCTTTCAATATTGGGACTGGAGTCAACCGCTGGTGCTGCGCGGCGAGGTCAACGGACTGCCTGCCGGGACGCTGGTCTGGCTGATCAGCCAGAGTTTCACGGGTGCCGGATGGATTTACGAAGTGCGCATGGATGGCGGTTATGGCGGTGTCCTGTTCGTCCCGGCGGAGTATCTGGAATACCCTGATGTATGGCGCATGCAGAATGCCACCCCTACTGCCGCTTTTCAGCAGCAGATCGGCATGGGCGGCTACCCACTGATGCTGCTCGTCCCTGCCGGGACGCTGCCTGCGGGCACGCGCGTGCGCATCAGCAGCGGCTGGCACAACGGCGCGGTCTGGTTTTATGAGGTGGTCGCGCAGGATGAAGTGACCGTCGTGCAGGTGGCGGAATACGATCTGACTTACGCGCTTGATGTGACACCCGGTCCCACTTTGACCCCTTCACCAGCCCCTTACCCCTTATCGACATCAACAGGATAAAACCGGCGTAATTATTCATCTATCCGTGTGGTTTGGGTTGTGGCGGTGCGGTGGGGCACGGCATCGACGCGCCCCTACGGATTACGACAAGTGTGTAGGAACACCCAACGGGGCGTCCGCCGTCGAAAATCACGGATAGCTGAATAGATACAGCCCGGCGGGATAAGTTCGCAAGAAGCGGATAGCCCCGCAGTGCGATGGGTTATAACATAGAAAGGTAACAGCAGAAGGAGCAATCAAATGCTGATCAATCATGATGCTGCCCATGCCAATATTGCGCTGCGCCACCGCGAAGCCGCGCAGTACCGCGCTGCTGCTGCGCTGGCAGACGGCACCAGCCCCCGCCGGCAGGAACTGCGCCGCGTTCTGGCGCACACGGTGAGTATGCCGTTCCGCCTGCTTCTGTGGCTGCCGCTGCAAGCACTCGCCAGCCGGCAGGCGCGCGAGCAAGCGCGCCCACAGATCGCCACCCTGCGCGACACCGCCGAGATGCGTGCTATCTGAGCGATACTCTGCCGTCTGAAACCTGCCAGCGCACGCATACAACAGCACCAGTCCCCACTGACCGTTAAGGTCTCTTAACACCCTGATGTAGCCGAAATGGTCTTGTTGGCTTCTAGAATTACAAGTCCAATTTCGGCTACGCTGCATGGTGTCGTAGCACAACAGGCTAAAGAGGAATTACGGGCATGACATTCAGCGCTTATACACCCAAAGGAGCGCCACAAGAGGGCACAGTGCATTTGCCTTCTGAAGCACCCGACTCGCACAGCGTCCAGGATGAACACCTGCGTCTGGTGCAGCAAGCACTGGATTATCTCGAAACACATTTTGACGAAGCGCCCACGCTGGCAGATCTGAGTGTGCATGTCAGTGTCAGTCCTTTTCACTTGCAGCGCATGTTTAAGCGACTGGTCGGTATCAGTCCCCGGCAATATGTCGAAGCGCGCCGGCTGAAATGCCTGAAGGGCAGCCTGCGGGCGGGCAGCACCGTCACCGACGCGCTGTACAGCGCAGGCTATGGGTCAAGCAGCCGCCTGTATGAACATACTGACGCGAAGTTGGGGATGACCCCCGGCGAATACAGCCGCGGGGGAGAGGGCATGTGTATCCACTACATGATAGTAGACTGTCCACTGGGCTGGCTTTTGGTGGCAATTACCGAAAGAGGCATCTGCGCGGTGCATCTGGGCGGCGGCGAAGAAGAACTGATTCGCTGTCTTTACAACGAATATCCCGCCGCGCAGATTGAGCGCAGTACGCCGGAGATGTGTGACTGGGTCAGCTCGATTCTGGCGCATCTGGAAGGCAGGCTGCCGCACCTGCATCTGCCGCTGGACATCCGCGCGACAGCATTCCAGTGGCGCGTGTGGGATCAACTGAGGCGCATTCCCTATGGCGAAACCCGCACTTACGGTGAAATTGCGGTGGCAATCGGGCAGCCCCATGCTGCCAGTGCGGTGGCACGCGCGTGCTATTCCAACCGCGCCGCGCTGGTGATTCCCTGCCATCGCGCCGTGCGCGAGGATGGCAATGCCAGCAGCTTCTATGCCAGTGAACGCGCAGTCCAGGACAAACAAATGCTGCTGGATTACGAACATCAGCAGTGCTGCAAGCAACAGCCCGGCACACAGACACCGCCTGACGCCAGTTCCGCCTGAAGCCAGACAATCGGGGGCACAGACATTGCAGCAGCAGCCCATGCCCGTCCCACTCAGCCCATCGCGCCGAACACAACACAGATGAAGACCGCATAGAACTGAGGACATGGAACCATCACTGCTGTTTCCAACGTCATTGTAGTGTGATTTGCGAACACAGTTATTTCACAGGAGCAAACCGTGATGTCTAAAGAACATCCTGCTATTCTGTATATCGGCAGCGCGGGTGATGGCGAGGCACTGCGCGAAGCCGCCGCCCTGCAGGGCTGGCATGTGTTTTTGCCCGCCACGCTGCATGCGGCGCTGGGCATGTACATGGTCTATATGCCCGACGCCTGTGTCATTGACATGACCGCCAACCCTGTGCTGGTGGGCGAGGTCTACCTGCACCTGCGCTCTGTCAACGCCCAGCCGATGATTCTGCTCGCGCCGAGCTGGACTCTTGAAGCGGGAGAGCCAACGCTGGTGCTGCCTGCCAGCACACCTGCTGATGCGCTGCTGGAAGTGCTTGCCGAGCTGCTCGGCACTGCGGCGCACGAGCCGCTGGTGGCGTTCCCCGCTGTCTTGTAGTTTTCCCACCCGCCAGCCCGGAAATTCACCACCACGACACACCAGCCACCAGGGACCGAATCTTCGTTTTTGAGCAGACGCTTGTCGGGACAAGGGGGTCAATCCCCTTATCCACAGGCTTACAAGCGCAAGTCCCGGATTTTTCGGAACCATGCCGGTGTTCCATGACGCAGGATTAGCCTGGTTTTCGGAGACATTGGGCTTTTACCCATTGCTTTACCCCGGTCTACGCGCCGCTGCGCCCCGCAAGTCGCACATCTCGCGGGGTATTGCGCGTTATGCTACACTGAAGATGCTTTGTGCTATTGGGGGTTTTGTTTTTTCGTTATGCCTTCTTCCAGCGATCCAATCGCTATTTCAGCAGGCACGGCGGCAGCGGCTGCGGGGGGCGAAGATTTCGCTTTGATGCAGCGCATTGCTCAGCGCGACCAGCAGGCACTGCGCTTGCTATATGATCGCTATGCCACAATGGTCTACAGCCTCGCACAGCGCATCCTGCAAAACGCGGGATGGGCAGAAGAAGTCACACAGGACACCTTCCTGAAAGTCTGGCGACAATCGGAAAGCTGGGATGCCAGCAAGGGGCAGCTGCTCGCGTGGCTGCTGACCATTACACGCTATACGGCAATTGATCTCCTGCGGCGTGAACGGCGGCGTCCGCCGCTGGCACTGCTTGATCCTGAACTGCCATTTGGGGCTGATGACAATGTGCCCGATGGTGAACTGCTGCGCGCACTGCTGCGACAACTGCCCCATGAGCAAGCACAGGTAATTGAACTGGGCTTTTATGGCGGCATGACGCACAGCGAGATGGCGCAATCACTGGGACTGCCGCTGGGTACAGTGAAAACCCGTGTGCGCTTGGGGTTGCAAAAGCTGCGCGACATGTGGCTGGAGACCGAAGCCAACCCGCGCAGGGATTTGTCATGAACGGCTAAGCTAAAGTGCGAACTTCGCCCACGCAGCAGTGGATACGTGCACGAGCGCACTGTGGAGCAGTTACGCGAGCAGTTGGATGGCTTTAATCCGGCTGGTGGCTTAGAATCAGTAAGCAAAGTGGAATGACTCTCTTGGCAAAGTGTTGAAGCGTCAACCGGACGCGAACCAAGCCCTTAAATAGCCTGCTGATGCCTGCGGGCAAACCCAATAGACCCGCTGTATCGTTGAGTTGTCAAGATTGATCTGATGGGACAGAACAGCCGCGAGCAAGACGAAAAAGATAAAGGCAGTGCCGCTGACGCCCACTGCGAAGAAATGCGCGCCTTGATTCCGGCGTACAGTATGGGCTTGACTGATGCCGCTGAGACACGCCTGGTTGAAGCCCGTCTTAGGGAATGCCCCGATGCCGCCGATGAACTGCGTTCCTATCACCAACTCGGCGCGGGACTGCTGGCGGCGGTGCCACCGGTTACCCCACCGCCCGCCTTGTGGGATAAGCTGGCAGCAAAGCTCGATGAACCCGCAGCGCCTGGCGCGCAGATACAGCCGCGCGAGGTTAATACCCGAACGCACGGTGTTGAACTGCCGCATCGCAGCCGGGCAGGAATGCGCCGGGTACTGCTGAGCGCCGCAGCAGCGCTGGTGGTGGCATTGCTGATCTCCAACACGCTGCTGCTGTTCCAACTGAACAGTGTGCAGACCGAACTGCAACAAACAACAGTGCAGCTCAGCGACCGCACACTGGCGCTGGATTTGCTGTGGAGCAGCAATCTCAACCGGCTGGCGCTAGCACCCGCAGAAGGCACGGCGGCGGATCGCCCGGTGGGCACGGTGCTGTGGTCGCCAGACACCAACACTGCGATCATCTTCGTGCGCCGCTTCCCGCAGCAGGCTGCAGGACGCGCCTATCAGGTCTGGCTCATTTCCAGCGAAGCCCTGCGCAGTCCGGGGCTGTTTGAAGTGGATCCAAACGGCAATGCTATCTTCATCTTTCAGGGCGGCGCAGACATTACCCGCGCCGACGCTGTCGGGATTACGGAAGAACCCGCCGGGGGCAGCCCTGAACCAACCTCAGCACCGATTGTTGCCGGTCTGCGCGCTGCACAGTGACCGTGAGTATGCACTGTGCCCATCCGCGCTGTTTCGCCGCTGGTTGCTCCATCCGGGCTGGTCAGCAGCAGATGGTGAACACACAATTGCTTAAGGTGATTTCTGGGTGGATGTGCTACAATCGCAATATCAACCTTTTACATTTCGATTACCCAACTTGAAACGTGGCTGACTTTAAACCCAACATCTGGCGGTTGCAGGCACAATTTGACACGCAAGGGCTGATTAAAGCGCTGGCGCATTCTGACCCTGTGATCCGCAAGGGTGCAGCCACTGCCCTGCGCACGTTGGGCGCCAGTGCGGCGATTCCTGCGCTGCAAAGCGCCCTGTCCAGCGAACAGGATGCCGACACCCAGTCAGCGATTGCTACTGCGCTGGAACACCTGATGAATGAAGCAAACCGAGAGGCGGAACAATCGCCGGAAGTTTCGCGGATTATCCGGTTGATCGCCCAGTTGAGCAGCCTCGATGAAGACGCCGTCACACAGGCAGCGCGCGCGCTGGGTGAACTGAAAAACAAGAGTGCCGTTGAACCCCTGGTGATGCTGTTCCACAACACTCACAAGCCCACCCGCGCACGGCTTGCCGCTGCCGAAGCACTGATTAATCTGGACAGCGCCCCCGCCGAGGTCACGCTGCTGGTCGGGCTGCGCAGCGACAAATGGTACATTCGCCGCAATTCTGCTGCGATTCTGGGGCAGTTACGTGCCAACTGGGCGGTAGAACCGCTGGCTCAGGCGCTGCGCGATGAACATGAACTGGTGCGCAAAACGGCACTGGCAGCGCTCAAACGGATTGCCACGCCCGAAGCGCTGCGCATTGTCAGGCTGCTGCCGCAGGCTGCCGAGGTCAAGCCTTCCGCGCCTGCTACAACCACACTGTCACAATCCGACGAGACGCTTCAGGTGGCGTCCCGCGCAGCGACGAAACCGCTTGACCCGCGCATTGCCGAAGAAGCCGAAGCGCGCCGCAGTCAGCAGCTTCAGCAGCAGCAGCAGGGGCAGCAGCCAGCAGCGCCACAGCCTGCGCCACAGCCCCGCATGGAAAGTAACCCTACGCAGCCTGCTGCCAGCCACCGCGCTCCGACGCGCCCACTGCGTCCGGGCAGCACAGACACACACACGCGCACAGACGATCCTGAGCCGTCCTCACCTTCTGGTGGCTGAGTCCGCCGATGCTGAAACTCACCGCCTACTGCACCAATAAACAGATGGGGATGCGCCTTGAACCGGCAGCCCACCAGCGCGCATGGATGGACGCCACACGTGACCGCTTCGCGTATCGCTGTCTGCCGCTGCTGATGGCGAATCAGGCGGGGTGGTTCGTCATCAGCGCGCATACCATCCGCGCTACATGGGATGGCAGCCCGGCATTTAAGGCAATTACCGTCGAGTGCCTTTCGGGACCACAACCACTGCCCGCAGTCAGCCATTTTGGCGAAGGTGTGCTCACATGGTATGTGCCGTTTCTGTTCCGCACGCCGCCGGGTTGGAATCTGCTGGCGCGTGGTCCGGCGAACATGCCCAAAGACGGCATCGCCCCGCTGGATGGACTGGTCGAAACCGACTGGTCTACGGCAACCTTCACCATGAACTGGAAATTCACCCGCGCCAATGCCCCGGTTGTGTTTGAAGCGGGCGAACCTATCTGCATGATTGTGCCCCAGCGGCGCGACGAACTGACCCAGTTTACGGCAGAACTGGCGGACATCAGCGATGCCCCGGACCTGAAACAATCCTACGAGGCATGGTCAACCAGCCGCAGGGCATTTCTCAAAACACAAACTGCACGCCGCAACGCGCCGCAGCACCAGCAGTGGCAAAAAGACTATTTCCAGAATGCCGAGCAGACCCACCTTAAACTATCCACATTTAAGCCTGCCTCCCCCGCCGCAGCAGACTCAGCGCGCGAGTCAGATGACAGTACCTGACCTGTGCCGCTCATATGCAGACAAACCCGGTACTGCCATGCACCGACAAGAGTGATGATTGATTTTGAGGACAATACTGATGACCGTTTTGCTTGACCCGACCCACGAACGCATCCCCACCCGGCGCGAACGCCTGCCGCGGCCAGCGTCGCTGCACGGGCTGACCGCTGCTCTGCTGGACATCAGCAAGGCACGCGGCAGTGTCTTTATTGACCGTCTGGAGGCGCTGCTCAATGCTGAAGGAATTGCCACCAAACGCTACAACAAGCCGACCTTTGCCCGCGTAGCACCGCTTTCGCTGCGCCAGCAGATTGCCGCTGAATGCCAGGTGGTGATTCAAGCCCTCGCGGATTGAGGCTCCTGCACGTCGTGTAGTGTACACGACATCAGCAATTTTGAAGCGCAGGGGCTGCCGGGGGTCTTCGTGGCGACAACCGCCTTTGCCGAGGCAGCGGACACCCAGGCAGCGGCGCTGGGTTTTGCGCCCGCCACAGTGTACGTGCCGCACCCGATTCAGGATCGCACTGACGATGAACTGCACGCGCTGGCAGAAGCGGCGTATGCGGCTGTTGTCGCGGCAGTCCGCGCAGGCTAAGGCGCGCAGGCTAAAGCGCGCAGGAAAAAGCGTGTTTGTGGGCAGGGACAGCGCTGTCCTTGCCTGCCGGATAACAGCGCTGCGCCGAGCAGCTTTGTGCCATATTTCCCAAAATTGCGCCGCATCTCCTTTGCTGGTAATGTGTGCAAGAATTACACTTGCCGAAACCCCGCAGGGACTACCGCAAAACGACCATGAAACGGAGTAACGCCAACACACTGGCAGAAGAAGTCGCAGTAGTTTTGCGCCAGGCAATTGCCGATGGCACCTATCTCAGCGGAGAACGACTGGTCGAACTGGCAATTGCGCAGGAGTTCAGCGTCAGCCAGAACACGGTGCGCGATGCGCTGCGCCTTCTGGAAAATGAAGGCTGGATTGTAAAGACCTCCCGGCGTGGGGCGTTTGTGCGCACCTTCAGCTCTGAAGAAGCGGCAGAAGTCTACGCGCTGCTGGAGGCAGTGGGCGGGTTGGCGCTGCGGCGGGCGACAGCACGCATCAGCCAGCAGGAAATCCAGCATCTGCGCGACATGCTGGCGGACGCACGCACCCACGCCCAGAACAGCTACTTTACCGCAGCAACAGAGATGCTCTACCGCTTGCAGGATGAAATCGCCCGAATTGCCGGTGGCACGCAGACCGCCGCGCTGCTGCACCAACTGCATAACCAGATGCGCATTCTGGATGGAATTCGCCGCGCCAACGCCCCCGCCGTGCTGCAGGTTCAACTGCGCCATCTGGAAGCGCACGCGGCACTGGTTGAAGCACTGGCACAGGACAACACCGAAGCCGCTGCCCGCGCTTTTCATGGATTCGTCGAGCAGGAAGCGGCGGCGCTGCTGCGCGTGCTGGTAGACTGACCGGTGCTGACTGCAACGAAGCTATTTGGGGAATCCTTCACAGCTCTAAAATTCTCGTAAATAAACCTGCCGTCCTCTACGCATGACCGTACTTTAGCGTTACACTATCGTTAGCAAAAAATTTCACCATTCACTCTGCGCGCCCCATGAGGAGATGGCACCCATGAGTATTACGGTTCGCCTCGACAGCAGGGCGAGAACGCTGCTGTATTATGAATTTACCGAAGACTGGAATTGGACAGAATTTTACCTGGCGTTCCGGCGCGGGCTGGCACTAATCGAGGGCAGCACCAGCCAGGTGGACAGCATTTTTGATTTGTGCCGCATCCAGCAGGTGCCGGAGAAACTGTTCATCCACTTACAGGTTATCTGCGACGCGCTGCCCGCCAACGCAGGCAAGCTGATCTTTGTCACCGATTATCCGCCGCTGTGCACGGCACTCAATCGTGCTCGCCATTTTGATGACAACATTGATCAAGTGCTGCTGCTAGCGCTAACGCCCGAAGAGGCACGCACGCTGGCAGGAATACAATCAGTGACGGCGCAGGTGCGTGCCGCGTCCTGAGCGCGGGGACAGATTGGTTGCGCTGCCCGGTCACCCAACCGTCGAAAAATCAGGCTTTACCCCGTATCATGAGCAGCATTGGTCAAAGATGCTGCTTTTGAGTCCCATGCTGCTTCGTGAACATCATCCACCCGCAACCCCGCTGCCTGTGCCGCGCCCGTTCGACATTAGCGGCGTGCAAATCGCCGTACCGCTGACGCTTGCACCGATGGCGGGGCAGACGAACTACGTTTTTCGCGCGCTGTGCCGGGAAACAGGCGCGGTTGGGCTGGTCTGCACGGAACTGCTCAGCAGCAGCGCTATGCTGCACAAAAGCACCCGCCAGCGCACTTTCGCCCGCTTCGACTGGTCGGCGGCAGAAAGCCCGTTCGCTGTGCAGCTTTCCGGCGCAGACCCGCAGCAGATGGCACAGGCAGCGCGAATCGTCGTAGAGCATGGCGCAAACATTGTGGACATCAACATGGGCTGCTGGGTGCCCAAAGTAGCAAAAACTGGCAGCGGCGCGGCGCTGCTGCGTGACCTTTGCGCGGCGGAGCGCGTGGTTGACGCGGTGGTGCGGGCGGTTGATGTCCCAGTGACGGTCAAAATCCGCGCCGGGTTCACGCGCGACAACCCGACGGCAGTGCCCTTCGCACAGGCGGCAGCACGCTGTGGTGTAGCGGCAGTCGCCGTTCACTGGCGCTTTGCGGAGGATGGCTTTACCGGGGAACGCCCGGACTGGTCGGTGATTGGCGCGGTCAAACAGGCAGTCAGCATCCCGGTGATTGGCAACGGCGATGTGAAAAGCCCGGCGGACGCGCGGCGGATGCTGGCGCAAACCGGCTGTGATGCGGTGATGATCGGGCGGGCGGCGCTGGGTAACCCCTGGATTTTCCGGCAGATTGCGGCTGAACTGATGCAGGGGGTCGCGCTGCCAGCGCCAACCCCGCACGAACGCGCCGCGTTGTGCCTGCGCCATGCCGAACTCACGCTGTGTACTACCGCGCTGCCCGCACAGGTCGCGCTGTTTGAACTGCGCGGGCAGTTGGTCAAATATGTGGAAGCGCTGCCGCAGTCCGCGCAGGCACGGGCGCAAATCGTGCGTGCCGAAACGCTGGCGGACATTGAGCGCGCGCTGGCAGTGTGGCTGTAGCCGCCTCAGAGTCTATAGATTTCGCTGTATTTCGTCTTTAGATAGCTCAGGTAATCGCTGTACTGGATCGACTCTCCAGTCACGCGCTGAGTCAGTTCGCCTGAGGTGAACTTGCGCCCGTGCTGGTGAATATTCTCGTTCAGCCAGCGGCGCAGCGTGTCGAACTTCCCCTGCGTCATCTCCTCCGGGATTGCCGGGTGCGCCTTGAGTGCCTGATTGTAATACTGCACAGAAAGCAGGTTGCCCAGCGCATAGGTCGGATAATAGCCGATCAATCCAATCGACCAGTGAATATCCTGAAGCACCCCTTCGGCGTCGTTGGGCGGCACAATGCCAAAATACTGGTCAAAGCGCGCGCTCCATTCCTGCGGCAGGTCAGCAACGCGAATGCTGCCGTCCAGCAATCCCATCTCGATTTCGAAACGCAGCATGATGTGCAGGTTGTAGGTGGCTTCATCAGCCTCCACACGGATGAACGAGGGTTCAACCTTGTTAATGGCGCGGTAGAATTGATCCAGTGTGACCTGCCCCAACTGCGGGAAGGTCTGCTTGAGCAGCGGCAGCGCCCATGACCAGAACCCCTGGCTGCGCCCGACGATGTTCTCCCACATGCGCGACTGCGACTCATGGACCCCCAGCGACGTACCGCCGCCGAGGAATGTCCTATCCACGCTTTCCCCAATGCCCTGCTCATACATGCCGTGCCCTGCCTCATGCACCAGCCCGAAGAATGCCGGGTTGAAGAAGTCAGGATAAACGCGCAGGGTCAGGCGCACATCATTGCGCGTGCTGCCGCTGGCGAACGGATGTACCGCCAGGTCTTCACGCCCACGCGCAAAGTCAAAACCCATCGTCTCGACGATCTGCCGGGCAAACTGGCGCTGTTTGTCCACAGCAAACGGCTGGTGCAGCAGGCTGTCGTCCACCTGCGGCTGCTGCTGAATGGCGGCGACCAGTTCCACCAGAGCCGGTTTGTGCCCCTCGAACAACGCCTTCACGGTGGAGGCGGTCATACCCTGTTCAAAACGATCCAGCAGGGCATCATAAGGATGTTCGGCGTAACCCAGGTACTCCGCCGCCTGCCGCGCCATCTCAAACATACGCTCCAGATAGGGCTGGAACGCGGCGAAATTGTTCTGGGCGCGCGCCTGCGCCCACACCGGGTTCGCTTCCGCTTGCAGGCGGCTGTTTTCTGCCACAAACGCCGCCGGGAAACGGGTGTTCAGCGCATAATCGCGCTGCACCACGCGCAGCATACTCACCGCGTCGCTGTCGTAGGGCATCCCTTGCAGATCGACCGCCGCTGCTTCGAGCAGGCGCGCCGTTTCGTCAGCAGTGAATAGTTCGTGGCTCAGGCGGGCGAGCACTGCCAATTGCGCGCCGCGTGCCTGCGCCCCCGCAGCGGGCATGTTCACCTGCTGATCCCAGGCGAGCAGCCCGGCAGCGGCATTGAGCTGGAAGATGTCGTCCAGCCGGGCGAGCAGCTTTTGATAGTTCTCACTCTGGTTTGCGCTCATGTGGCATCCTCTCGTTGAAAAACTTTTGCGAATGTATTGTAGCAGCAGGAATGCACGGGCGCTACAGACAGCTCAGGCTGGCGCACAACAAAGGCACACCGCTGCACAGGTGGCAGGGATGTGCCCTTGCTGCGCTATTCCTCATCCACTTCGAAACGCGAGAGATCCGCCGCTGTATCCTGCGCGCTGCGCGGGTTGTAACGCCGCCACAGCCGCCGAACCAGTTCCGGAGCCTCACACGCGACTCCTTGCGCGCTGAAGTATTCGCAGACACGCTGAATGTCGCGTTCGAGGATAAAGCGCGCGTTGCTGTTGTTCTTCAGGCTAACCACCTGCGGGAAGTCAATCAGCGTGATCTCGCCGTCCCAGTAGAGGATGTTGTAGGCGGAAAGGTCGCCATGGACGACGCCGTGCTTGAGCATCAACTCCACATTGCGCAGCACGTCCAGAAACAACACTTGCGCCTCATCCGGTTGCAGTTTCACCTCGCTGAGCGCCGGGGCGGCGATGCTTTCGTCGCCCACATAACCCATCAGCAGGGCGTTGCTGCTGGTGGCAATCGGCTCCGGGACTGCCGCGCCGGTCATGTGCAGCGTTTGCAGCGTGGTGTACTCATACGACAGCCACGAGGTATGCGCAACCTGTACGCCGAAGCCGGTCTTTTTGCCCATCGCACGGATTGAACGGTCATCCTTAATCAGCTTGCCGTCCTTATCCAGCACAGTGCGCCCTTCACGGTACATAGCGTCATTGCTCAGGCTGCGAAACATGCGCGGGCGGTAGACCTTTGCCGCCAGCAGCGTATAGCCGGTGCGCGGGTGTGCCGCACAGCGGTAGACATTTGCCTCTTTGCCGCCGCGCACACGCCCCAGCACATCGGTAATCCATTCCAGTTCGATGAACGGGCGCAGCGAGTCTTCCAGCCAGCCCTGTTCAAACAAACTGGGGCGGTAGGTGGTCTCAAAGCCGCCCTCCATGCCGATGGGGTCGGCGATGTCCTGCAAAACCTGCTGCGAATCCTTCTTGGGCGTGTGCTTGACCTTGGGCTTGCGTTTGCGGCGCGCCTGCCGGTCAGACTGCATCGGGTCGAAACGGGCTTCGTAGTCGCTGTAGCGGTCGCTCTGGCGGTCGAAGTCGTCATTTGCTGCGTGATAAGTACTCAACTCTGGTTTTCCTTTGTGTGTTCGGGTTGATGATTTGCGTTTGCTGCCAGGTTGACCTGCGCGGTCATCCCGATAAGCTGCTGTTTGGCGAACATGGTGTCATCCAGTATCCCCACAATTTGAAGCCACTCCGGCTCAGGGTAGGGATTTCGGTCTATGGTCATGCCCAGTCGGAGCATAACCCGCTGCGAAGCGCTGTTGTCAAAGTCTGTTGTGGCAACGATCTGCCGCAGTTGCAGCACGTTAAAGGCATACTCGACCAGTGCGCGTGCTGCCTCTGTCGCAAAGCCTTTGCCCTGCTGCTCACCCAGCAGCGCCCAGAACAAGCCAAATTCCGGGCGACTGCGGCGGTTTTCGTGCCCGTCGCGCGCTGCAAAGAACGGCAGCTGCCCAAACGGACCGGCGGTGGGTACCAACCCAACCATACCGATCATCTGGTTGGTGGACTTGAGCACTACAGCACGGTCACCGTAGGGCGGTTGGTAAAGCCTGGCGAGTGCGGGCGTGTTGCGCACTGCCCATTCCAGCCACTCCCGGCGCTGCGCCAGCGCTTGCTCCGGCGTCAGGTCAGGGTCAACCCAACCGGCATCAGCAGTGATCTGGTGTGCTGTGTGCAGGTCATCCAGCGCCAGCGGGCGGATGGTCAAACGTTCAGTTTCAAGTACAGGCATAGCCGTCGTCATAGCGTCACCTCCTTCTGTGCATCGCATCACTTTTCAGAGCGATCAGGCTGCCGTCGGGTGGCAGACCTGCCGGCGCGCCATGCGTGAATGCCTCAAACGGTTATGCGATCACGCGGCGCAGGGCGGTATGCGGTTGAGAGGTGCTGAGGTGGCAGAATCAAAAGCAGCCACCCGGCGCATGTGTTCAAACATAAAAACGAACACACCGACATCTCAACCCCGAAGTGGGGCGAGTGCACCGGAAGGCTGCAAGCACTGCGGCAAGCAGGACAACAGAAGCGTCAGCATTGGTTCAATGCTGCGTTCCGTGACGCCGCTGGAAATTACACGCTTGTGGAAAGGCGGATCAGACGCGCTCAGCAGTCAGGGCTGAGCACGATACCCGCGCGAAAGGCAATCAGGCGTGGCAGCGGGACGGCGCACTCGCTTTGGCGACAAGAGCAGTGGTGACTTTAGCCATAAAACGCGCCTCCCTAATCTGAGGGGGAAAATTAAACACTGTGCGCAGTGTAGCATACGTTTGCGGCAGGTGTCAATCGGTCTAAAGACGGATCACTCCGCCATTTGCACGCCTGCCAGCAGCCATTCCAGCGCTTGCAGCGTGAGCAGGTTGCGCGCCGTATGCCCATATTGCAGGTTTTCCGGCGTGAAGCTGCCCGCGCCGTTTTCGCTAGGCGGGATTGAGGGGTGAACGCCGTCGAATGCCAGACCCTGATTGGGCAGGCTTTGCAGCGCCAGCCAGGTGTTCACCAGCGGAATTTGATACGCCGCTGCCGTTTCGACAATGGCGAGGTTATACAGCCACGAGAGCGACGGATCGCGCCGCAGGGTGGGGATGGTGTTCAGCACGGGGATGACCTGGCGCTCCAGTGTGGTTTCGACCACACGCGCAAGGTTGGCGCGGTATTCGTCCAACGGGACGATGCCGGTGTCATTCGTGCCGATCAGGATCAGCGCGAAGGCGGGCTGAAACACCCGGTATTCGCAGTCCAGCGGCGTTTCGCCCCGGTTGCAGCTTCCGCTGGCGTAGTCAAATTGGCGCAGCAGATCGCGCGTGGTCCAACCGGTACGTGCCGCGCTGGACACGGCAGTAAACGGGTTGTCTGTGCCGCTGCTGAAGTGCTCAATCACCGGCTGCAAACTGCCAAACGCGCCCAGATCGTATGCACCGGGATAACCAAACGGAGTCAGAAAGTTGCTGTTGACCGTGATGCTGTCGCCCACTTTGGCGAAGAAGTTCGCCCGCCTGCCGGACGCCTGCCCCGCCCGGTAAACTTCAACCATGTACGGCGTCAGGTTCCACAGCCGCAGATGCTCCAGCACTGCCTGCGGTGAAGGCGCAATGACCGGCAGCGCGTAAAGATCGGCAGCGGTCGTAATCATCACAAGCTGCATCCAGCCGTAGGCTTCGGGCTGGCGTTCGCTGGCGGGCGCAAGCACCCGCAGCCAGCGCAGATCAGCCGTGCGCCCATCAATCAGCACCGGCGCGCCGTCAATGAGGTAGGTCAGCACGGCGCTGCGTTCATCCGGCTCGGCGTAGAGTGGTTGTGCGCCAAACCCGCTGATGACGCTGCCGGGCGCGGGCGGTGGCGGCTCGGCTGGCTGCGCGGGTGCCTGCGCGGCAAGCAGAGCAAGCAGCAAGAAGATTCCTACCCGGCGCAGCATGCGACTCCTTCAAAAACAATGTTGAACACAAAGACACCAGAACACAAAGGACTATAGCTGTCACCGCGAATACGAGATTCCTGAACACACGCTGCACAGCAGTGACGCAGCACCCTGCTAAACAGGCAAAAACAGGTAAACCACAGACCGTACCGAAATCTAAACCCAATCCATGCCCAACCATAGGGCGCGTGCATCACGGCATACCCGCGATGACCTCGCGGCGCAGCGCATCCAGCGCGCCCAGCATCAGCAGGTTGTAGAGCGTCATGCCGTGCTGCGCCTCGTCGCCGGTAAAGCGC
>DAOTWP010000093.1:0-6213 GCA_034435675.1 Anaerolineae bacterium | reverse complement strand
CCTTGTTCATGTTCTTCAGCGTTTCGTCATCGCCGCTTTCGGCACCCATGAAGAT
This sequence comes from Anaerolineae bacterium, assembly GCA_034435675.1. GTDB lineage: Bacteria > Chloroflexota > Anaerolineae > Aggregatilineales > Phototrophicaceae > DAOTWP01. The sequence goes on along the minus strand of DAOTWP010000093.1, from coordinate 6,158 downwards.
CATCTTCACGCCGCTTTTCGCCAGCTTGTCGAACGTGGTATCGCTGTAGCTCATCAGCGTATCCACGCGCCCCAGCGCCCACCAGTTGATGTCCTGCCCGATCAGGCGCTCGGCGATCTCGGCAGAACGCCCCTCATGCACAAAGAAGTCCATATCATGGAATTCCATACCGTCAATGTGGTAGCGCTGCTTGAGATGCAGCGTGACATCCGCGACCCGTTTGGCGCTTTCCGGCAGCCAGCGCTGCTTTGCCAGCGGCACTACCGCGCAGAAATTGCAGGCGAACGGACAGCCCCAACTGGTATGATGCGCCAGCACACGCTCGCCCAGATAACTCCTGCCCACATACTGCGCTGTATCAAGCCGGTCATAGGGATACCAGGGCAAATTTTCCAGCGGCACGAAAGGCGCCCGCAGCGTATAGCACGGAGCGCCATTTTCCAGATAGCCTAGCGAGGGTACGTCGGACAGTGCGCCACCGCGATGCAGCACGTCCACGAATTTGCGGAACGGCGCTTCGCCCTGCCCCTGCAGCACATAATCCACATAGCCACTGCGCAGCACCACATCGCCGTGATTGCTGGGGAAGTAACCACCCCAGAGGATTGTCAGGTCAGGCAGCGCCGCCTTAACCTGCTTGCAGACCGCCACCGCCTGCCGCAGCTGCGGACCCGGCATGACTGTCACCGCCAGCAGCCGTGTGCCGGTAGCACGGGCACGGGCAATAATCTGCGCTGCCGGGTCGGCAGTCAGATTGCCGTCAATAAACTCAGTGTCATACTCATCAACCACGACTCGCGCAATTGCCAGCAGCGACATAGGCAGTCGCTGTTTGCCGGGGGATGTGCTGATGGGATTGTAAAACAAGATCGTTTGACGCATAGCACCCTCAATAGCGCACAGGCAGTTATCACCACACTCGTGGTTCGATCGCCAACAGGTCAGCAGTCACCATTCTGCCAGCGAACGTTGGCAAGCGCAACCGGCAGGCACAACCAGCAGGCACAGCCGGCAGGCACAACCGGCAGACGCCAGCAGCGGGCTGAAAGTCCATAACTGAACCTTCATGACCCTTAAAAACTCCTGTATAATTAGGACCAATAGCCTGAATCTCGTTCGGAGACTTTAGCTACCAGCCTATCATAGTCATTGTAGAATCAAACTATAGTTCCATCGGAAGGGCTTTCACCATGCCAGCATCACGCTCGTGGTTCCGACAACCACTTAACAAAATCGGCGACAATGCAGGTGACGGCACCACGCGCCTCACTGTTGAAACCGTAGACAATCACGTCTACTTCTATGCCGATGTAGACAGTGACCGCTGTCTCGCGCTGATGCGCACGCTGCGTGAAACCGATTCGCAGCTGCGCACCGAACATCTTTCGCGTGGGCTGGAAGGACAGCCGATGACGCCCATCTGGCTGCATATTCATTCCTACGGCGGGGACCTGTTTTCAGGGTTCAGCGTTGCAGATCAGCTGGCAATGATCAAATCTCCGGTTTATTCGGTTGTCGAAGGCATCTGTGCCAGCGCGGCAACCCTGATTGCCATGTCCTGTGCGAAGCGCTACATTCTGCCCAACAGTTTCATGCTCATTCACCAGCTTTCGACAGTCGTCTGGGGTACGCATGAACAGTTCAAAGACGAATTGAGCATGCAGAGCAAGGCAATGGATCGGTTGGTCTCGTTCTACGCTGACCACTCGAACGTCAGCGAGGACGATATCCGCAAAATGCTGATGCGCGACTTCTGGATTGATGCCGAAGCCGCCGTACAGCATGGCTTTGTGGACGACATTCTGCGGGGGTAACGGCATCGAACCGCGGCTTCAGCGGCAGGATTAGCTGGCAGCAAGAAACGCCGGCTTAGCCCCCACCATTGGGGGATTTTCTTTTTAGCGTCACGCCGTATAATGCAAACAGTGACAGAGTATAGTCCCAACCAACTGGGGCTTTTTTGTTGCGGGGAAGCAAGCTATGGCAACACTCACAGCCATTTCGCTGGATCAGCATTGGCTTTATCGCTTTGCAGATCGCACAGGCACCGATTACAGCCAGTCCACAGGAACAGAAGCGGATTGGCTGCCGCTTACTCGTTTGGTTGACTGGGTTGTTTCGTGTTCGGGACAAAGTGGCGCAGACTGGTTCCTGAACAGTTTTGCGCTGACACCCACAACCCCGCCGTTGCGCTATGTACTGCAAGTGGACGGCGCACCGGACAAGCTGACCATCTTTGTCAATGGAGCGCAAATTGGTACGCTCAGTCATGCCGGCAGTTTTGAATGCGACATCACCCGGCAGGTTGTGCCGGGCATCAACAGGATTGTCTTTAAGCTGACCTGTTCGCGCGCGGCGCGCGGCGTAAGCTTCGCCACTGTGCGACTGCTGTCTGCCCTCGGTGAGTAACGGTAAATCGGCTGAGCCGTTAGACAGGCGCATTGACGCTCATCAGGCATTCCGATACAATACTCGCGGCTAACAAAGAATCATCGGTAAACCAGAAATGCATTACTACATCTGGACCTTCGGCTGTCAGATGAATACGGCTGATACGCAGCACCTTGCCTCCGAATTGGAACGCATGGGACATCGCGCCGTTGAGAACCCTGACGATGCCGACATTCTCGTGGTCAATACCTGTGTTGTGCGCCAGAGCGCAGAAGACAAGGCGCTGGGACGACTGCTGCTGCTGCGTGGTCTCAAGGCGCAGCAGCCGGACAAGATTATCGGCGTCATGGGCTGCATGGTGGGTGTGCGCGATCCCCTGCACCTGCGCAAAAAACTGCCCTTCGTGGATGTCTTTCTGCCACCCTCTGAACCCGCACCGATGCTTCAGTTCCTGCGCGACCGCGCCGGGGATGCTGAACTGCTTGCGGAGGAAGCCGCCGCGCGGCAGCAGCGTGATGCCCTTCAGGATGGCGACCTGATTCTGCCCGCGCACGAGCAGGACAAGCTGATCAGCGCGCATGTGCCGGTGGTTTACGGCTGTTCGCACGCCTGCACCTTCTGTATCATTCCTTTCCGGCGCGGCGTGGAGCGCAGCCGCAGCGTGGGCGAAATCGTGGCGCATGTGCGCAGTCTGGCGCAGCAGGGTGTCAAAGAAGTTACCCTGCTGGGACAAATTGTGGACCGCTATGGCAAGGAGATTGCAGACGGTCCTGATCTGGCGGATTTGCTGCGGGTGGTGCACGGCGTGGCGCAAGACTACGGTGTCGAGCGCATTCGCTTTTTGACCAGCCATCCCAACTGGATGACCGACAAACTGCTGGATACTGTGGCGGAACTGCCGCGAGTAATGCCGCATATCGAAGTGCCCGTGCAGGCGGGCAACGATGAGGTGCTGGAACGCATGAAACGCGGTTACACGCAGGCACAGTATCGTACACTAGTCGAGCGCATTCGCCAGCGTATCCCAGATGTAGCCATTCATACGGACATCATCGTGGGCTTCCCCGGTGAAACCGAAGCGCAGTTTATGGATACCTACAATCTGCTGGCGGATCTGCGACTGGACAAGGCGCATCTGGCGCGCTACAGCCCGCGCCCGCACACCGTTAGCGCCCGGCGCATGGAAGACGATGTGCCGGAAGCAGAAAAAGTGCGGCGTCACAAAATGCTGGACGACCTGCAAGCAGTGGTGGTCGCAGAGATCAACGCGCGCAATCTGGGTAAGACGGTCAGCGTGCTGGTAGAAGAGCGGCACAAAGGCAAATGGCGCGGGCGCACCCCACAAAACAAGCTGGTCTTTTTCGAGTCTGACAGCGACTTGCGCGGCAGGCTGGTTGATGTTGAAATAACGTGGACAGGACCTTACAGTATGCAGGGACGCCTGCCACAGCAGATGGACGAGCCGCTGGTCGTGCTGGCGGGCTGACGGCACTTGCGCAAAACCGCCACTGCGCCTACCCTGAGAATTGGGAGGGCGCGGGGTTTTGTACTATACTTGAGGGAAAGCCTCACGGAGGGCAAGTCCCACCGCGATGCAAATTCAACAGACCACGGTTGGCTTTTCTCACCGATTGGAGGACCAGGCGCGATGCCAGAAAAAGCTGGATATTACTATCCGAATAAGTTTGCCCGCATCTTCATTGAAGCCATGGAAGAAATCATGGGGAAGAATGGGCTGAACGCCATTCTCAACCTTGCCGGCTTGCAGCAGTTACAGGGCAATTATCCCCCTGATAATCTGGAAAAAGGCTTCGATTTCGCGGATTTCACGGCGTTGAACGTGGCGCTGGAAGAAATGTACGGTCCGCGCGGGGGACGTGGTCTGGCGCTGCGCGCAGGACGTGCCACCTTCGCGCAGGGGCTGCGGGCTTTCGGGGCGCTGGCGGGTGTTGGCGACCTTGCATTTAAGGTGCTGCCGCTCAACGCGAAGCTGAAAATCGGCGTCCCGGCAATGGCGAACATCTTCTCGCAGTTTTCTGACCAGATTTCCAATGTGTACGAAGAAGGCAATGACCGCATTGTCTACACGCTGGAACGCTGCCCGATGTGCTGGAATCGCAAGTCCGACAAACCCGTGTGTTTCGTTGGGCAGGGCTTGCTGCAAGAAGGGCTGCGCTGGGTTTCTGGCGGGCACGAATTCAAGGTTGATATGACCACCTGTATCGGGCTGGGCAACGATATGGGGCGGTACGTCATCTACAAAGAACCAATCAGCTAACGTGCGACAACATCGCGTCAGGCAAAGAAGCCCCTATCACTCGCAGGGGCTGTTTTGCGTTCGGCAGCGGTGGTGAAGCGTTCAGCAATCGCCGGGCTGTGCGGTTTGTTGCTACATACAGGCAGTGTTACAATCAGAGTGACTACTTCACCCATCATTAACGATCATCAAAGGGCTGCCCTATGCGAACCCGACTGCTATTTTGTCTGATCCTCATCGCCGCACTGCTAAGCGCCTGCAATCTCAGCAGCGAAACCGATATTGACACACCGGGGGAAACCTCTACCCCCCTGGACAACCTGCCTGCGCCAACCGTAACAATTTCTTCCCCGCGCAGCGGCACGGAAGTGGAGCCGGGCGATGAACTGTTCGTGACGGTGAATGTCAGCGGCTCACCGGATCGCGTGCAGATGACCGTGGGCGACGGCATTCCCCAGACCAAAGGCGTTGTGGGCGGGGCGACCAGTGTTGTGATTGACTCGGTTGTGCCTGAAGATGCAGATGATGGCGAATTGCAGGTCAGCGTGATCGCCTTCCGCGGAACAACCCAGAGCCAACCGGCGACCATCACACTCGAAGTCTCCAGCGCTGTGGCGACTATTCCGGCACAGGCAACCAGCCCGTCCTCTGGCAACCCGCGCCCGGTGATCGGACCGACCCAACCCTGCCAGGCGATTATTGACGCCAGCAGCGGGCTGCGCATGCGTTCTACGCCAGACACCGCCCCCACCGACAATATCATCGCGGTTATCCCGCAGAACATCGCTGTGCCGGTCACCGGGCGGCTGGGCGACAACAGCTGGTGGCAGGTGGTCTACAACAACCGCACCGGCTGGATTTTCTCACAGTTAACGACATTAGGCGGCAATTGCAGCGCTGTGCCCGTCGTTTCGCTGGCAACCGCCACACCGCGCGTTACCAACACCCCCCTGCCAACCAATACGCCGCTGCCCTCGCAAACCCCGCGCCCGGCGGACACGCCGCGTCCGGCAGACCTGGTCCCGGCAAGTGTCGGCGGCGAGCGCAATCTGGTTATCCCGGCAGATCAGTCGAGCATCAGCCAGCAGTATTCGCTGGTCATCAGCAATCAGGGTGACACTGCCACCGGCGAGTTCGTCGTCAGTGTGGCATTCCCGGATGGCGCGCGGCAGGAATTCAGCGTCGGCGGGTTGACGCCGGGGCAGAGTACAACGCTGGATCTGGGCACGCTGACGTTTGGAACCGGCACATACACACTGGCGTATGAGGTTGACTCGCTGGGGCAGGTGACCGAAATCAGTGAAGTGAACAATTCCGGTCAGGTGACCATTACCGTGACGCAGGCAGCGCCCTGAGGCACGACAAGTCGCACAGCAGCGCAGGGGGACACACCTGGTGTGCCCCCATAGGCATCAAGATAAGGACAAGCAGGGCATGATCTGGGAGAATAGTTGTGCCAACAACATTCACCGGAGGATGCCCTGCATGACATCTAAAACAGTACCTGAAC
>DAOTWP010000092.1:0-11495 GCA_034435675.1 Anaerolineae bacterium | reverse complement strand
CGGGGTCCTAAAATACTTGTGCAGCAGCCCGAACCGCGCGCAGTCTGCCCGCAGCGTATGCAAGGTGTCGGGGAAGCTGCCATCTGCCGCCAGTGCCCAACCCATCAGTACCACCTTGTCCCCCTGCACAGAAAAGCTGCGTGCATAGGGCGTTCTGCCGCTGCTGGTGAACGGTGCCTCGTCCGGTGCCCAGCCGCCCAACCGCACACGCAGCGGCAGGCGTGCATCCCGGCGCAGGAACTCCAGCAGCCCGGCGAAGTCCATCCCCCGCGACACGCCGCGATGCTGGCGGAACCACAGATTTTCGCCGGTGGTGCCCGGTGTGTGTTCCAGCGAAATCAGCGTGGCGTGGGTTTGCAGCTCGTCATAGGGGGCGAAGGCACTGCTGAAAGCAGCCCCCAGCGCTGCGCTGACGAGTGCGCGGCACTGCGCCAGCCACTGCGCGAAAGCGTCCGGTTTGGGACCGTAAAACAAAACAAGGGTTAGCTGGCGCTGAACGGTACTGGACATAAGTTGCCTGCTGCGGGTATGGTTGTGAACGAAAAACAATCCGCATTGTGGCTGAAACGCGGCACAGCGCACAAGGGCGAAACAGAGGGCATTGTGACAACCATTTACCTGATACGACACGGTGAAGTGCATAACCCGCAGGCGATCCTCTATGGGCGCATGCCCGGTTTCCGGCTGAGCGAGACAGGGCAGCAGCAGGCAGCGGCAGCGGGGCGCTGGCTGGCGGACAAGGGGCTGGCGGCACTGTTCAGCAGCCCGCAGCAGCGTGCGCAGGAAACAGCAGGGATTATCGCTCGCACAGGCGGCAGCGGACTGAACATCCAGACTGACTCGCGTATTGACGAAGTCCACACCCCGCACGATGGTGTGCCGCTGGCGGTGCTGGAAGCGCGGGCGTGGGATTTGTACAGTGGCAACCTGCCGCCCTATGAAGTTCCGGCGGACATCGTCGCACGCACACAGGCGTTTCTCTCCATTGTGCGCCAGCGTTATGCCGGGCAGCATGTTGGCGCGGTGACACACGGCGATGTGTTCCTGTTTGCGCTGGCGCACGCCAGAGGGATTGACCCGCAGGCAGGCAAAATCAGCCCGGCGCAGCTTGGACTGCCGGATGTCTACCCGGCGACGGCGTCGATTCTGGCGCTCAGCTACAACGACGCCGCCCCGCTGGTGCAGCCCGCTGCGCAGCCCGCCGCGCAGCCCGCCGCGCAGTATGTCAAGCCCTACTGACCGGGCGATTGCCTGTTGTTGAGTGACCACTAAAGCAGCATACGCCGGATAGTCGGGCTGGGTTGTGCTGTGCCTCAGCCCTGCATTTGGCGTGGTCTAACCTGCTGTGCCCTTCAAAATCAAGCAAAATCAAGCCTTTGCGTCCTGCGCGCCTTTGCGGTTCACCCTGTTTGCACGCCTTGAGATGAATAGCAGTTCATGCCAGCGCCAGTCCAGCGGCTGATCTGACCCAATGCCGGCGCAAAAATTTACGAAATTTCTGCGAACACAATTGATCCTTAATTGTTCAATGGTGTATGCTTAAATTGTAGGTCAATACTTGTAACGGTAGAGGGTGATCTGATGAACTTTGAAACCTTTGAACTGGGACCCAACGTTGGCAGTCGTATGCCGGATTTCCGCTTGCTGGACGGCGAACGTAAAATGCGCAGCTTGCAGGATGTGATGGGCGCTAACGGGCTGCTGCTCGGTTTTATTGGCGACATCTGGATGCCCAGCACCGTGCGGCGCATTCTGTGGTTGCAGCGGCACGCACGCAAAATTCAGATGATGGGCGTCAATCTGGCGCTGGTGGTGCGTGACCAGCCGCATACGCTCTATGGTTTCCAGATCAGCAGCCCCCTGCCGCTGGAATTCACCCTGCTGGCAGACCCCGACGGCGCAACGCACCGTTCCTTCTCAATGCAGGAATACGCCGGGATGCTCCTGATTGCCCCCGACGGCAAACTGCGCGAAAAGTGGCTGATGCCCGATGAACGGCTGTGGCCCCGTGTGCAGGAACTGGTCGAGTCGGTGCGCATGCTCGAAGTCACTGCCTGACCGTTGTGATAACAGGTGGAAACGCCACCTGACAATCTGACAATTTCCCCCTCTCCTCCTGGGCTTTGGTTGCCACTTTCTCCAAGTGGCAGCCTTTTTTTGCGCGATACTCACTGGTATTTCACCGCACACACCGCTACACTACGCGAACAGTCTGCCAGTTTTGCAGCCGACTCGTTGCGAACCAACCAACAATCAGGTAATCAACCAAGCGCCGGCAACCCTAATGGAACGTTTTGTGCCAGATACGTTAGACACCGATTTACAGCAGTTATGGGCACTGGTTTTTGTGCTGGTCTATGACATCGAAAAGCGTATGACCGTGCATCTCGCGCAGCATGACCTCACGCCGCCGCAGTTCTGGGTGCTCAAAACCCTGACGGAGCACGACGGCAGCGCACCGATCGGGCAGATTGCCCGGCAGCACCACCTGACCAACGCGACCATGACCGGGCTGGTCAAACGCATGGAGCAGATGTCCCCGCCGCTGGTCGGGCGCGAGGCAAGCCTGGATGATCGTCGCTCTGTTACGGTGCGGCTGACCGCAGCAGGCGAACAGCGTTATCTGGCAGTGCAGCAAAGCCTGCTGGAACAACTGCGCGCGGTGCTGGCGATGGTGTCGGCAGAAGACCGCCAGCGCCTGCTGAACGACATCACCCGCTTTGCCAGCATTGTGACCACGCAGTTCCCGGTAGGCACGCTGGCGTAACGCACGCGGGCTTCATACGTGCCTACCTGACGTGTGGGGTAAAACTGCGAAAGGCGTGCAAAGCGCGTCTCAGGCTGAGTGAGTGTTGTTCCGCTTCTGCAATATTCCAGTTGTGCAGCACAAATTCAATCATCCTTGCGGTGTAATTGCGTCCTTCTTTCGCTGAGCTGCCTTCCGGTGGGACAATATCGCGCAGGACTTCTCGACGCCTTGAACCGCGCGCTGCCTGAATAATGGCTGCTTTCGGTTGGGGGCAGGCATCTGGCGGATAGGGCATCTTTGACCGGCTGACCCCCAAAAACCGGGAAAGGCTGACCGCATCCGCCATCAACCACGCCTCGACTTCCCGTACTGCAATGCGCAGAACAAGATCAGGATGGCGAGTTTCCGGGAGCAGGCGTTGGATGAGACCAGGTGGGCAGGTATCACGATCAAGATCAACCACACAGAAGCAGTTAAATGCCGGGCTTGCCGCTGCCCGGTTGTACTGCTGAATGTTGCGCTCAATGTAAGTTCTGCCTTTTTTCCCCAGGCAGGTGACGATCTGAAGATGATCAAAGGGTTTTAGCACCTGCCGCAGCACATATTCATCAAGATCGCCTTCGACGAGCAGATGTAAATAGCTGCTAATGGTCATATGCCCAGACCAAGCTGCACAATGTTAGATGGTTCCGTATGGGGCATCGCCGCCTCACCGGCAGTTAGCCCTTGTTCCATCAGTGCTGCTACATCAGTGAGGTCTGCACCACTGATCACTCGTGTACCGTTATCAGTGGGTTTAAACAGCAATATTTCCTCAGCGCCAATACTTGTGTCGGAAAGCAAATCAACACTGTGGGTGCTGATCATCACCTGACGGGTAGGGTTGTTTTTGCTGCGTGCCTGCAAGGTATGCACAATCGCCGCCAGACGCCGCACGATGCTGACATGCAGTGAAAGCTCAGGTTCTTCCATCAACAGCAAACCACTGCCCTTTTGCAACATCCAGAACAAACCAATCAGCCGCAAGGTCCCGTCAGAAAACTGCTGCTCATCCTGGCGTCCGGCTTTGGGACGCCAGTGGACATACTGCGCTTCGAGATGGGGCTGACCGCGCTCATCACGCACCAGTTCAAGTTCGCTTAACTGTGAAACCGCAATCTTTAACGCCTGCTCGATCTTTTTTAGGCGGGCGCGCTGCGTGCGTTTATCCGTGGTGGCGATCTCTTCCAGCAGTCGTCCGCCGTACATATCCGGCAATGCTGCAGGCAGTGCAGTGCCGCCGGGAGCAATTGCTCCACGCACCAGCTGCGGGACAAGATGCAGGTAAAGGATGTCGGCAAAATGGTCAGCGACCTGCCGAAAACGCTTATTCTCAGCAATCTGTTCGAGAGCAGTCTGGCTCAAGCGTCGTTCATCCTCTCGATCCTGTTCATTCGGGCGTTCAAGCAGTATCTCTTGATTGTGTCGTACTACCTCGCGTCTGATGATAGGCAGCGGCTGTGGGAACTGGGTTTTCTGGGTGAAACTTATTTCGTAATACCAGTATGTGCCATCCTCATCCAGTAGCTCCACAGCGATTGAAACTCCGGGTGTAGACCTCCCGGCAAGGCAGCGAATTTTTGAAACACCCCCACGCTCTTCGCAGGCGCGCTGCAATCCGCCGCCGGGAGCAGCAAGATCATGCAGAAAACGCAGCGCGTCCAGAAAATTCGATTTACCGGATGCATTGGGTCCGATCAAAAAGGCACGATCAGACAGCCGGACATCCGCTTTTGTGAAATTCTTCCAATTCGTTAACTCAACTCTGCTGAAGCGCATTATCCCAAACCCGCTACTCAAACTTGCGAGACTGATTTGATGAATTATAGCATGCTGCCGCTTGCGGCATTGGTAACAGCGCAAAGTCGGTTAAAATACATCCAGAGTAAGCAAGGTGAGTGAGCACGTTCTATGGCTGATCCATTTGTCATCTCCCATTTGCGCCCGCTGCCATTGTTCGCGGCGCTGCCGGACGTGCAGCTAGAACAGGTTGCCGGCGTCTTTGAGATTCAGCGTTACGAGCCGGGCGAATTGATCTTCCAGCAGGGAACCCCCGTGCAGGGGATGTACGTCTTTGTCAACGGGCGCGCGACCCTGCTGCAAAGCACGCCGGAGGGCGAATGGCGTCCGCTGGGTGGGCTGGCAGCGGGCAAGAGCATCCACGAAAACGCGCTCTTCGCGCCGGACACCGAACGCGCCGCGCTGCGGGTGGACGAACGGGTCGTGCTGTTGTTCGCCCCGCGTGAACGCTTCCAGAGTCTGCTTGCTGCCCACCCGGAAATCCGCGCCAACCTGCGTTTGCGGCAGAGCGACCAGCAGGCACGCAGCGCCGGGCGGGTGTTTTCTGCCCAGCTCGAAAACGAACAGGTGCTGCTGACCACCCGGCGCAGCCCATGGGCATTTGTGCGGCGGCTGTGGCTGCCGCTGCTGATCGCTTTTGCGCTGGGGGCGTTCGCCCTGATGGCGGGATCATCGGGGATCAGCGTGGTGCTGCTGCTGCTGGCGCTGGTCGTTCCCGGCGGCATTGCGCTGTATGAGCTGCTTGAATGGCGCAATGATCGTGTCATCATCACGAATCAGCGCATCATCCGCGAGGAACGCAACATCCTGCGCCTGAACTCGCATGTGAGCGAAGTGCCACTGCAAAATGTGCAGGAAGTCAACGCGGAATACCCACGCAGCGATCCCTTCGCGCGGCTGTTCAATTACGGCACGGTGGAAATCCGCACGGCTGGCAGCGCAGGCAATTATGTCCTTGACCTGCTTCCCGACCCGGACCATGTGCAGGATATCATCTTTAATCACCGCGAGCGCATGCTTCAGGACAACGTCCAGCGCCAGCGCAGCACGATTCGCGCCGATCTGGATCGGGCGTTGGGGGGCAGCGGCGGGCAGACCGGCAGCGGCACGCCGCCCGCTGCGCCGCCTGCCGTGCCTGCAAAGCGCGGTGGTCTGCTGGACTGGATGATCCCGCAGGTCAGATTCATCAACGAAAAGGGCGAACTGGTTTACCGCAAGCACTGGCTGGTGTGGGCAGTGCACGTCATGATCCCGCTGACACTGCTGGTCGCCGGGTTCGGGTTCACCGTCATTCCCCCACTGATTCTGCCCGCTGTCAACGCGACGAGTCTGGGGCTGGCGGCGGCAGCGTTTGGCGTCCTGATGATGCTGATCAGCATCCCCTGGTTCATCTTTGAACACTGGGACTGGCGCAATGACCTGTACATCATTGGGGACGATACCATCACGCTGATTCACCGCCGCCCGCTGTGGTTGCAAAACGAGAATGACCAGATTTTGCTGCGCAATGTGGCGAATGTCGTTGCGGAAAAAACCGGACTATTCAGCACCCTGCTCAATTATGGCAATGTACGGATTTCGCTGGTGGGCGGCGATCTGGGCGCGGAGAAGGTCTTTGAAGGCGTGGAAAGCCCGGAAACCGTGCAGGCGGAGATTGGGCGACGGCAGGCGCTGCTGCGCGGACGCCAGCAGCAGGAGGCAGATCAACGCCAGCGCGAGATGTTCGGGGAGTATCTGTCTGCCTATCATGAGCGCTACGTGGGCGGGCAGGCGGCACAGCCCGGCGCAGATGCCTACAGCGCAGCCGCCGCACCGCCGGCTCAACCGTCCGACGTGCTGCGTCCGCCGCAGCCGCTGCAAGAGCGTGTGCGCCCGCAGTATGCGCCGCGCTCCCAGCCGGACAACAACCGGCGGCGCTGATTGTGCAGTCAAGGGAGCACCGGATCGCCTGCGCTGTCAGCCTGCGGGTGACTCAATAACTCTCGTTTTTGCGCCATTAGCGGGGTAAAATAAAATCAACACAATGTATCGAACCAGACATGCTCTGCAAGCATCGTCAGGGTGACCGGTCACGCTTGACCTGCCACCACTCAGCACGGCTCAGCCGAACAGCACACGCAGCCAATCGCAAGTTACGGGGCGCAGCTCCGCCTGACTTTTGGGGCAAGAATAAGCATGACACTTCTAAAAATCATCCAACCGGATAACCCGATTCTGCGCAAAAAAGCGACGCGCGTTATCAGTTTTGACAAAAAGCTTCAGACTCTCGTGGATGACATGGTCGAAACCATGCTCGACGCGCCGGGTGTTGGGCTGGCAGCGCCGCAGGTCGCGGTCAGTCAGGCGCTCATCGTCGTGCGTTTGCCGGATGACGAGGAAAGCAAAGAGGAATACGGCGACGATGCCGGGAAACTGTTCGTCCTCGCCAACCCGAAGATTATCAAGACCAGCAAAGAAATCGTCGAAGGGGTCGAAGCGTGCCTGTCAATTCCCGGCTACTTCGGCAGCGTGGACCGGCATGAAATGGTCGTCATCACCGGGCAGGATCGGCATGGCAAGGACACGCGCATCAAGGCGAAAGGCTGGCTGGCGCGCGTCTTCCAGCACGAAATTGACCATCTCGACGGGCGGTTGTTCATTGACATCGCCACCAAGGTCTGGCGCGCCCGCGACGAGGACGCCGAAGACAGTGAAAATGCCGAAGCGGTCGAGGTCACAGCGGACGAGATGCGGTCACTCGAAAACGAGTAATCTGTGGGTCACCGGGGCAGGGCGCGCCGCCTGCCCCCAGATGTTTCTACTTCCACGCCGGTTGTGTTTTCCCCTGTAAATGAACACTTTGCCTGCCGCACGTTTTTGCAGTTCGATTGCAAGCTACTGGTTTTAGCTATACGATCGTCGTCGGCTTCGTAAATTCCAACATGCCTGACGAACTTCAAACCAGGCGATAACCCGTATGGGCGTATAATGGGGCTACAGGCTGCTATCAGCGGCAGCAGCGATTCATCAACCGCTGCCGGGGATTAAGCCTCTTGTTCGGGTTTACGCAAAAACATTTACAGCAGCACCGCAGCCCGGAGGCGACTTCATGATCGGCAAGGCAGTCGGCGGCTACCGGATTATCGAACAAATCGGCATGGGCGGCATGGCAACGGTCTACAAAGCCTATGACGCCAGCATGGATCGTTATGTTGCGTTAAAAACGCTCCCGCAGCAGTATCTCGATGACCCTGAATTTCGTGCCCGCTTCGAGCGTGAAGCGCACGCCATCGCCCGGCTGGAGCACGCGCATATCCTGCCCGTGTTCGCCTATGGGGAACAGGACGGCGTGATTTATCTGGCGATGCGCTACATGCAAACCGGTACCCTTTCTGATCTGATCAAGCAGGGTCCGCTTGCTCTGAACGACACGGCACGCTATCTCAGCCAGGTCGCCAGCGCGCTCGATTACGCCCACAGTACCGACATCATCCACCGCGATGTCAAACCGACCAATGTGCTGGTGGATAAACAGGACAACGCTTACCTGACCGACTTCGGCATTGCCAAAATTGTTGGCAGCGCCGCCAACCTGACCGCCACCGGCGCGCTGGTCGGCACACCGCAGTACATGAGTCCGGAGCAGTTCGAAAGCGGCGAACAGGTTTCCAGTCCTGCCTCTGACCAGTATTCTCTCGCTGTGATGATTTACGAAATGGTCACCGGGCGCACGCCATATCAGGCGGAAACCCCCTGGGCGATCATCGGCATGCACCAGCGGCAGGAGGCGCTGCCGCTGCCGCGCCTGCTGCGCCCCGACCTGCCTGACGCCGCCGAGAATGCCCTGCTCAAGGCGCTCTCGCGGGATCCGGCGCTGCGTTATCCAACCTGCACGGCGCTGGCAGAGGCGTTCCATGCTGGCCTGACTCGCACGCCGGTCCATGTCTCCGGACCCGCTGAAGCGGAATCAAAAACGGTGGTGCTTGCACCCGACGCACCCGCCCGACCCCTGCCTGCCGCCAGCCTGCCGGCGACACAACCCACAACGCAGCCTGCCAGCGCCAGCGCACAACGTGGTTGGCGTTCGGTACTCGTGGCGGCGGCACTGCTGCTCTTCGTCACTGCCGCTGTTGTCGTTGGTGTGCTGGTCACGCGGCAGGATCAACCAGCAGCGACAGCACCCGTCGCGGCGCTGGCAACGGATGCCCGCAGCGTGACGCAGCCACCTGTGCCAACAGCCACCCGAAGCGCAACCGCGCTTCCTAGCGCAACGCTCGTGCCATCGCCCACTGCGCCGGGCATTCAGGCGCTGCGCAACGGTGTGCCCGTCAGGTCAGGACCGGGAAGCACGTACAGCGTGTTGCAGCAGCTCAACAGCGGCGACCAACTGGAAATCACCGGCATCAGCGAGGATGGAAGCTGGTATCAGGTGCGCACCAGCGACGGGCAGTTGGGCTGGGTGGCAGCGTCGTCCGCGTCTGTGTTGGCTGAGGGCGATTTGTTGGGCGTGCCCATCGCACTTGCCCCGACTGACGTGCCGACGGCGACACCCACGCCAACACCGACAGCTACCGTTACCCTGATGCCAACGGAGACGTCTAGCGCAACACCGACAGCTACCGTTACCCTGATGCCAACGGCGACGTCTAGCGCAACACCGACAGCTACCGTTACCCTGACGCCAACGGCGACGTCTAGCGCAACACCGACAGCCACCGATACCCTGACGCCAACGGCGACGCTGACGGCGACGGTGATGGCGACGCTGCCCAACACGCCAGCCGTTCCGGAGACGACTACACCCGCGGCGCTGACCTCTGCCTCCACTGAGGTGAGCATGGCTGCTGCCCTGCCTGCAGAGGTGCGACAGGCGTTGCTTGTCCCCACCCAGGGCGAAAGCGTCGCTGCCTGTGCTGCGGATACCCTGTGTATCGAGGCGCAGCAGGGCGGCGTAACCATTCTGCCCACCGGTTTAAGCACTGGCGCGGGCATTTCCCTCGGCGGCTGGTCGCACGATGGGCAGCGTCTTGTGTTCTCGCTGTTCACCAGCACAGCGCCGAATGAACACCTGTATATTGTCAACCGCGACGGCAGCGACCTGCGCGACATTGCGCTGCCAGGGCAGAACATCGTCAGCGCGGCATGGAGTCCGGATGACAGGATGATCGCCGCGCACGCTAACTGCGGTCTGATCCTGATTCGCCTGATGGATGACGGCAGCTTACCTTCGATCACCACGCTGGCGGCAGTGCAGTACACAAGCACATCATCCGACTGTTATATCAACCCGCAGTGGTCGCCGGATAGCAGCCGGCTGGTGGTCTCGTGGATCAGCATGAATCAGCAGTATCCACTGGATTACGAAGTGCGCGCCTTTGACGTCAGCGCTGGCAGCAGCACCACGCTGTACCGCGCCGAACTGCCAGCGCAGCCCACCTGCATCTTTTTCCAGCAGGCATTCAGCCCCGACGGGCAGTGGGTCGCCTACATCAATGCGAACTGTCAGGTGCGGTTGATTCGCGCTGACGGCAGCAGCGAAGTCGCGCGCGTGGCGCAGTTCCCCTACTGGTGGACGGGCAGTTTCACGCCGCAGTGGGATCCGCCCGCGCAGTCCACCGCAGAAACGCCCATCGCAGCGCTGCCGCCTGAGGTTCAACCGGCGCTAACAGAACCTGCCGCCGGGGACCTGCTTGTGCCGTGTCCTGGCAGCGGCGCTTGCTTCAGCGACTCGGAGGATCGTGTCACCGCACTTACGCTGCCGTCTCCGCTGGCTGCAGGGCGAGTCAGTCTGGGCGGTTGGTCGCCGGATGGGCAGCAGGTCGTGTTTTCGCTTTCGGAAAGTGGTCCCAACGAAGCGCTGCACATTATCAACCGTGACGGCAGTGGGCTGCGCACGCTGCGCGCCACCGACTACAACATTGTGGATACCGTTATGAGTCCTGACGGACGCCAGGTCGCTGCCCATGCCAACTGCAGCCTGGCACTAATTGATATTCCCGCAGACAGCACCGCGGGCAGCACTCTGGCGGGCATCCGCTCTCTGCGCCAGCAGCGCAATAGCGACTGCTATTCGCGTCCGGAGTGGTCGCCGGACAGCAGCCGGGTGGTGGTGAGCTGGGTGGACACACAATTCGCGTATCCGCTGACCTACCAGGTGCTTGTCGTGCAGGTGTCCGATGGCAGCGCGACCCCTGTTTACGAGGTGCGCCTTACGTCAGAACCGGATTGCACGATGCAGCAGGCATTCAGCCCGGATGGGCAGTGGGTCGCCTATGTGGATGCGCGCTGTCAGGCGCAGCTTGTGCCTGCTGATGGTTCTTCAGCGGAGCCGCTGGCGCTGGCACAGTTTCCCTATTGGTGGACGGGCCGGTTTACGCCGCAGTGGGGCGGATAGCGGGTTTGCAGTTATGGGTGAACCCATTAGAAGACGGCGGATGCAGGGGGCGGTCACCATGCCGCCCGCGCCGGGCGCACTCAGTGGTGCGTCCTTACGGTTGGGCGTCTGCTATTCGTGCGATCCAGCGTGCGATCCGGCGTGCAATCCGGCAGCTAAAAGCCGCAATCTAATCGCCAAAAGTCAGCATTGACGGCGGTTTTTTTAGATATTTTTCACACCCACACTATAGCGCCTGAGGGCAAAATCGTTACAATCATTACAATGAAACTCCCGGTGGGGAAGCTTACCACAATGCAAACACAACTCACCTCCACGCTTGGCAGGCGTTACCAGCTCGTCGAACCACTCGGACAGGGTGGCATGGGCGCGGTGTATCGCGCTGTTGACCGGCTGACCCAACAACCTGTTGCGCTCAAGCGGGTGACACTCTCTAACGAACGCCTGCTGTCCTCCGGGCATGCAGGGGGCGATTTCCGTCGCGCGCTGGCACAGGAATTCCGTGTGCTTGCCTCGCTGCGCCACCCCAACATT
>DAOTWP010000091.1:0-16002 GCA_034435675.1 Anaerolineae bacterium | reverse complement strand
GGCAGGCGTGCTGCTGGCGGCGCTGGTCGCAGCAAGCTACTGGCATACGACTCTCTCCCGCGAGGGCTTGCGCATCATCCTCACGCCGATGATAGTGGCAGTCTGCATCCTGTATCTCGTGCGCGGACTCCGCGATAACAACCGCTGGTCCTACATCAACGCCGGGCTGGCGCTGGGCGCAGGTCTATACATGTACCAGGCGGTGCGCATGCTGCCGGTAGTGGTCATCGCGGCGGGGCTGCTGATACTGCTCGCCCGGCGGCGGCAGTGGCGGCATTACCTGGCGAATTTTATCGTGCTGGTCGTGGTGGCGCTGGTAGTGTTCACGCCCATGCTGGCATTCTGGCTGCAATACCCGGCGGAGTTCTGGCAGCGCACTGCCGGGCGGCTGTTCGGCGATGACGTCATTACCGTGCAGGACGATGCTGGTAATGTGATTGATACGCGCATCCCAACGCTTCAGGAGCGGCTCGACGCCTTCAACCAGAATGTGCCGATTCTGCTGACCAATGTCGGCAACGCGCTGCTGATGTTCAACTGGCAGGGCGATGTCGCCTTCATCAACGGTGCGCCCAACCGCCCGGCGATGGATCCTTTCACGGGGGCGCTGTTCGTGCTTGGCGCGGTAGCGTGGCTGGCGCGGCTGATCCGGCGGCGCGACCCGGTGGATTGGCTGGTGCTGCTGGCGCTGTTCATTATGATTCTGCCCTCTGCACTGTCGATTGCCCAGCCCGGCGAGAATCCCAGTGCCACGCGCATGAGCGGGTCTTTACCCTTTGCCTATCTGCTGGCAGCGCTGCCGCTGGCGATGTTTGTCGATCATGCGCTGGAAGTCTTTGACCGGCGGCGGGCGTGGCTGGGTGTCACGATCCTCAGCACGGTGCTGATTGCGGCGGCATTTGCTGCTAACCAGTACACCTATTTCGTCAGTTTCGTGCAGGAATACCGCCTGTCTACCTTCCCTTACAGCGAAGCAGGGCGCATCCTGCGCGGGTTCGCGGACAGCGATGGCGCGATCGGCAATGCTTTCCTGATCGCCCTGCCTTACGGGATGGGACATCGTGAAATCGGGCTGGAAGCTGGCGAAGTCTATTGGCCCAACGGCATCGGGGAAGACACAGAAACCGGACGCAGCGCCTATCAGAATGTACCCTTCTTCCTGTATGCGGCGGCACAGCGTACGGACCGCTTCCGGTTCGACCCCGAACGCGATATCCTGTTCTTTTATGAACCGGGTGAAGAAGGTCGTTATGCTGAGCTTGTGCTCGACCACTTGCAGCAGTTGTTCCCTGACCAACAATTGAACCCCATCCGACTGGAATTCCACGCGGGCGGCAGAGGGAGCTTCTATATCGTGCGCGTGCGGGCGCTGGGGCGCGAAGGTTTCGAGCGCTTTGTTGAACGCACCGGGGCGCGCGGGGAATAAGCCACAGTTGTCAGCGCAGGCAGTCCTGACGTTAAGGAAATGCAGCCTTTTTCGTGTATATCGTGCGGAATCAATCCAGGCGGCACACAATTATGGCATTGTATGACGAGCAACCAACCGCTTCGGCGGCAGACATTCAGCCCGCGCGGGGCTTGCGCTGGAACGGCAACCTGATTGCTGCCGTGCTGCTGGCAGTTGCGGTACTGGCAGGCGGCTATTTCCGTTATGTGGGCATCAACTGGGATGACTATACACACCTGCATCCTGATGAACGCTTTCTGACGAGTGTCGCCACATCGATTGGCTTTCAACTGCGCGACAACAGCCCGGAAATGCGCGAACAGCGCCGCGCCCAGAGCGAAGCCTGCCTTGCGCAGTATACCGAAACAGGCTCGATGTCGCCCGGCTGCACACCGCTGGCGTTTACAACCGTCGCCGAACTGCCCGATTATGACACAGTCGCTGAACAGGCAGCGCGCTGCCTGGAACGCTACCCCGAATCAAGCGGCGTAGGCGGGTACTTTGACGAACAGTGTTCGACGATGAACCCGTTTAACGTGGGCGTGGGGCGCTACGCTTATGGCACGCTGCCGCTGTTCATGGCACACTGGGCGGGTGACTTTGTCAGCAGTATCACCGGGGATGTAACCTGGAGCGGCTATAACGGCGTACATCTGGTCTGGCGGGCACTGTCTGCCTTTTTCGATGTCGGCGCAATTATTGTCGTGTTCCTGACCGGGCGCACGCTGCACGGCAAATGGACCGGTGTGCTGGCAGCACTGCTTTATGCAGGGGCGGCACTGCCAATCCAGAAAGCACATTTTGGCACGGTCAATGCCATCACTGCCTTTTTTGTCATTCTGGCGGTCTATTTCGCTGCCCGCGTCCAGATGGGCGGCAGAATGTGGAACTTTGCCGCTTTTGGGGTCGCTTTCGCTGCGGCACTGGCTGGGCGCATCAACGTACTGCCGCTGGCAGGCGTCATCGTGCTGGCAGCAGGCATTCGCGCCCTGCCGCTGTTTGATCTGCGGCTTGCACCCGGCAGCGCGGTAGATCGCGGCGAACGCACGCGGTTGCTGTTGTGGCTGATCGGCGGCTTGCTGCTTGCCGGGTTTGCCGCGGTGGCGGCATTCCGTCTGTTTAACCCCTACGCCTTCAACGGTCCGAGCATCTTCGGCATTCTCCCCAATGCGCGCTGGCTGGCAGAACTAAGCAAATCGCAGTTTGAAGTCAGCGGACTGGCAGATGGACCGCCCAACTGGCAGTGGATGGGGCGTGCCGCCTACACCTATCCTTTCAGCCATATCGTGCTGTGGGGCATGGGTATCGCGCTGGGCATTACTGCCTGGGTGAGCTGGGTCTGGGCAATCTGGCGCATTGTGCGCGGCAAACCCGGTGCGCTGGCAAATGCAGCTCTGGTGGCATGGGTGCTGGTCTATTTCGCGTGGCTGGGCCGCCTGTGGGTCATGACCATGCGCTACTACCTGCCCCTCTACGCCGTACTGACTGTTCTGGCGGCGTGGGGATTGGTCGAATTGGTCAAGACAGCACGCCAGCATCGTACCGATGGACTGCTGACACGTGGGCTGCTGCTCTTTTTCGGGTCAGCGCTGGCAGCCGTCGCCATTGTTTCCGCTGGAAACACCGACTCACAGACAATGGCGGTAATTGTCGGGGTGGTCGCCGCGCTGCTGCTGCTTACCGCCCTGCTGCCCGGCATGATTCTGCCAGTGCTGCGCCAGCGGCGCGCCTGGGTACTGACCGGCTTTGTCGCCGTGTTCACGCTGCTGTGGGCAGTCATGTTCACCAGCATCTACCGCCAGCAGCTTACGCGCGTACAGGCATCACGCTGGTTCACCGAAAGTGTCCCGGCAGATTTTTCGATGCGCATTGACGGCGCGCCGGAAAGCACACCGCTGATCAATATCCCCATGCCCAACGGTCCCGGGCTGGACGAAAACGACCTGCCCGGCATGGCGACTCAGTACATCGATGGCGTGCCCTTCAGCGTCGCGTTCACCGCCCCCGCCAGCGGGACGGTCAGCAGCGTTTACGCGCCGCATCTGGGCGATCCCTACGACGATTCCGACCCGGAAAGCGTGCGGGTCAGCATCTCCGAAGAACTGGGCAGACTGCCACTTGCCGAAGGCACGTTGACTGCGAATCTGGTGCGCACGAGTCATGTGCTGGGCGGCAGTTATGCAATCGCGCTGACACCACCGCTGGAGGTGGTCGAAGGGCAGCGCTACATCTTCACCGTGCAGGTAGCTTTTGGCGGTCCGGTGATTGGCGCGGGCGCGGTGGTCGCTGCGGACGCGACAGACTGGGACAACCCTGTGCCGCAAAAAGTCTGTGATCTGCCTGCTGGTTTGACACTGGCGGACAATCCCCCGCCAGGGCTGGCAACAGCGCAGACCTGCGGCGGAAGCGATCCCTGGCATGCCGCCGTCAACATGATCAGCCTGTACAACGCCTACCCCATTGACAACGAACTTAAACGTGATGCGCTGCTGCGTGGGACGCTCCACGCAGATTACATCACCATCAGCAGCAATCGCTTCTATGATCCGGTGGCGCGCAACCGTGCCCGCTGGCCCCTGACCAACCTGTTCTATGACCAGTTGTTCAACGGTGAACTCGGCTTTGAACTGGTCGCAGTCTTTCAGGAAACATTTGAGTTTGGACCGCTGCGCGTCTCTGACCAGCGCCTGCCCATGTTCAGCAGCCCGGACTGGCTCGAAGAATTCGAGGCGGATGAAGCGTTCCATGTCTATGATCACCCGGTCGTGTTCGTCTTCCGCAAGCGTGCCGATTATGACCACAACCGCACAATCGCCCTGTTCAACTCCGCCCCACTGACCGACGTGGTACAGGCGCCGCAGTTCCGCCGCTGCGAAAGCGCACCGCAGATTCCTGACTGCGATGCAACACTGCTGGGCGTCAGCAATATTCCGTCGTTTAATGCGGCACAGGCAGCAACACAGTTACAGCTTTCGCCGCCGCTGGAACAGATGCAAACCACAGGCGGCACCTGGTCAGCACGCTTCTTTCCCGACAGCATTGTCAATGCGCAGCCCATCCTGACAGTGGTTTTCTGGTGGCTGGCAATCGTGCTGTTCGGCTGGGTGACCTTCCCGCTGTTATTCGTGCTGTTCCCCGGTCTGGGGGATCGCGGTTACAGCTTTGCCAAAGTCGCGGGGCTGCTGATTGTCGGTTGGCTGGCGTGGCTGGGAGCAAGCCTGCGCATACCTGTGTGGTCGCAGGAAGGGGTGCTGCTCGGTTTGGGGCTGCTGACGGCGCTGAGCGCGTTTATCGCGTGGCGCAATCGTGCCGCGCTGGTGCAGTATCTGCGCACGTACTGGGCGCGGTTGGTTGCGTTTGAAGTGCTGGCGCTGCTCGCATTTCTCGCCTTTCTGCTGGTGCGGCTGGCAAATCCCGATTTGTGGCACCAGAGTTTTGGCGGCGAAAAGCCAATGGACTTCGCCTATTTCAATGCAGTACTGCGCAGCACAGTCTTCCCGCCGCTTGACCCCTGGTACGCCGGAGGCTACATCAACTACTACTACTTCGGTTATGTGGTTGTCGGTGCGCCGGTGCTGCTGCTGGGCGTGATTCCGTCTGTCGCCTACAACCTGATTATCCCGACGCTGTTTTCGATGACCGGCATGGCGGCATTCGGGCTGGCGTTCAACCTTGTGGATAGCTGGCGCGAACGCAGTCCGTTCACCATGCTGAGCAAGAGGCTGCGTACCCGCCGCGTGGGCAATCCCTGGGTCGCCGGGGTCGCCGCGTTTTTGCTGGCGGTCGTGCTCGGCAATCTGGACACGCCGCGTGTGTTCATTGGCGAAGGGCTGGCAAACACAGGCTACTACCAGCAGCCCGCGCTGTTGCAGACAGATCTGATTCAGGAGTATACGCAGCAGAACGGTTTACCGCCTTCGACAGAAGAAATGGCGCGCATCCAGCAGGAGGCGTTTGACGGTGCCGGCGACCAGTTCGGCAGCATCGTGCGCGGGTTCCGTTTTGTATTGGAAGGTCGCCCGCTGAATCTGGCGACAAACCGCTGGTTCTGGTCACCGACGCGCATCCTGTCCGAACCGCCGGTCAGTTCCGGCGGAGCAATCGCAGAAATCCCCTATTTCACCTTCCTGTATGGCGACCTGCACGCGCATATGATCGCCATGCCGCTGATGTTCCTGGCAATGGCATTCGTGCTCAACGAGGTGCTGGTTGCCGGGTGTGACAAACGACGCTGGTACATGGTCGCCGGGGCGCTGGCGCTGGGCGCGCTGGTAACAGGCATGTTCCGCGCGATCAACACCTGGGACTGGCCCACGTTTATGCTGTTGGGCATCATCGGGCTGGGTTTTGCGTGGTGGCTGGCGTGGCGCAAACTATCTCGCCGTTCGCTGGTGGACGTGATACTGCGCGTCGGTACGTTCATTGTGCTGAGCATGGCATTTGTCGCCCCTTACACCACATGGTACGCCGCCATCTACAGCAGTGTAGAGCGCTGGCGCGGGAATGTTATGCCGCTGTGGGCATATTTCACCATTCACGGGCTGTTCCTAACGCTGCTCGTCTCGCTGCTGATCTGGGACACCGCCCGCTGGCTGCGCAGCACCTATGTGCGCTCACTGCGGGGCAAAGCACCACTGCTGCTGGCGCTGCTGTTCGTTTTCCTGATCGTGCTGGCGGCGTCGCTGTTTCTGGCGTTTGTGGGCGTGCCCGCGCCCAATGTCGCCGGTGCGCCCCCCCTCATGGATCCGCCGCGCCCGGTGACAATGATCGCTGCCCCGCTGCTCATCTGGATTGCCCTGCTGTTCTTCCGCAAGGGGCAGTCTCGCGAGATGTATTTTGTGCTGGCGCTGGCGGGCACTGCCGTCGCGCTGACACTCGGTGTCGAATACATCGTCATTTCCGGCGATGTAGGACGGCAGAATACGGTGTTCAAATTCTACATTCAGGCATGGCTGATGTTCAGCGTGGTCGGTGCTGCCGGGTTCGCGTGGCTGATCCAGAATGCCGAATGGTGGTCGGCTTGGCTGCGCGGCAGTTTTATGACGCTGGTCGGCGCGCTGGTGATTATCGCCGGGCTGTATCCGATCATGGCAACCCGCGCCAAAGCAATTGAACGCATGGCACCGGACATGCCCTTCACACTCGACGGCATGGATTATATGCAGTACACCACGTACTTTGAGGGCGTGCTCGAAGTCAACCCGGCAACCGGCGAAGACATGATGCGCGTGGAACCGCTGCCGCTGGCAGATGACTGGGGCGTGATTCGCTGGCTGCAAGCCAACGTGCAGGGCACGCCGGTCATCATGGAAGGGCGCAGTTGGCGCGAATACCTGTGGGGCGGGCGCATTGCCATCAATACCGGGCTGCCCTCGGTGCTGGGCTGGAACTGGCACCAGCGCCAGCAGCGCACCTTCCCGCTGATGGGCGAACAGGTCTGGCAGCGGCAGGCGAATGTGAACGCCTTCTACGCGACGCCGAGCATCAACACCGCGTGGGAGATGATCCAGTTTTACGATGTGAAATACATCGTGGTCAGCGCGCTCGAATTCGCGTATTATCCGCAGGATGGTTTGCTCAAGTTTGACCGGATGGCGGAACTTGGGCTGCTGCGTGTGGTTTACGATGTCGGCGGGCGTTCCATTGAACAACTTCTGGATGGCGAACTGCGCACGATGTACCGCTATGGTGGCGCAATCATATACGAGGTTATTCCCGATGCAGAATATCCGCCGGTGGGCGTGGCGCAAGGTGGTTGAAGACCGTGCTGTTTGAATGGATTGTGCGCGAAGGCTGGATCATCCTGAGCTGGTGGCTGCTGGTCAGCCTTGCCGGGCTGGCAGTGCTGCCGCTGCTGGTGCGGTTGCTGGCAGGGCTGCCGGACAAAGGCTACACGCTGGCGCGGGCGGCGGGTCTGCTGGTGGTCGGCTTCGTCTTCTGGCTGCTGGCAAGTCTGGGCTTCGTCAATAATTCGCCCGGCAGTTTGCTGCTGGCGTGGCTGCTCGTACTGGTTACGGCACTGCTGCTGCACGCGCGGCTGGGGTCGCCGTTTGACTGGGGCGCATGGTGGCGCGAAAACCGCCCGGTGGTCATCGCCGGGGAAGCGCTGTTCTTCCTGCTGCTGCTGGGTTGGGCGATTGTGCGCGCACACCAGAACGGCGTCAGCGGCACAGAAAAGCCGATGGAACTGGCGTTCATGAGCGGGGTCATGCGCAGCGAGACTTTCCCGCCTCATGACCCTTGGCTGTCTGGCTACTCGATTAGCTACTACTATTTTGGCTATGTGATGTCCGCCGCCCTGTCCATGCTCAGCGGCATTGGCAGCGCTACCGGGTTCAACATGACGGTAGCGCTGTTGTTCGCCCTGACCGGCTTGAGCAGTTTTGGACTGGTCTACAACCTTGTACGCTCGCGCGGTCAACACACTCCGCCGTTCCCGCCCGCAGAAAAGCCTCCGGCGCGGGGTGTGGCGCTGCTGGTCGGGCTGGTGGGCATGACATTCGTCATCTTCCTGTCCAATTTTCACACCGTGCTGATTGAACTGCCCTATCGCGCCGTCGCTGTGCCGCAGAACTACCTGGAATTTTTCGACGCTAAGGATCGCGGCAGCTACCTGACCGACTCCGCAGGCAGCATCATTCAGCAGCCGGTGGACTTATTCAACATGGATGCCAATACAGCCACCAGCACATTCTGGTGGTGGTTCGATGCCTCGCGCGCGCTGAATGATCGCGACCTCAGCGGCAACCGCACCGAAGTGATTGATGAGTTCCCGCAGTTCAGTTTCCTGCTGGGCGACGTGCACCCGCATGTACTGGCGCTGCCATTCGCCGTGCTGGCGCTGGGGCTGGCGCTCAACGTGCTGCTGACCGGCAGACCGCCTGCCCCGCTGGAGATTGTGCTCTACGCCATTGTCATCGGCGGGTTGGTCTTCCTGAATACCTGGGATGCCCCGATTTACGCGGCGATTCTCATTGGCGCTGAGGCGCTGCGCCGCCAGAGCAGCGCCGGGCGGCTGACCCGCGCCGACTGGTGGGCGCTGCTGCGGCTGGGCGTTACGCTGGCAGGGCTGGCGCTGCTGCTGTACCTGCCTTTCCTGATCGGTTTCCGTTCACAGTTAGGCGGCGTGCTGCCCAACCTGATTTACCCAACGCGCATCCAGCAGTATTTCACGATGTTCGGTCCATTTCTGGTGCTGCTGCTCCCGTTCGTAATTGTGCAGATCAGGCGGGCACGGGGACGCTTTAACGGCGGGCTGGGACTGATGGTTGTCCTTGCGCTGCTCGGCACGCTGCTGCTGGCACTGCTGGGCTTCATGGGGCTTGCCTCACTCAACCCGGCGCTGCGCGGCGCAGTGCTGGCATGGGCGGACCAGCAGGGCGGTATCGGCGCGGTGCTGCCGCAGATTCTGGCGCGGCGGCTTGATCCGTTCTACCTGCTGACGACGGTCGTCCTGCTAGTGCTGATCGCGCTGGTGGTAGGGCTGCTGTTCCCCCGGCGGGAACGCGAAACCTTCGAGCAGCAGACAGATGCAGAAGCACATAACGGGTTAACCAGGCAGCAACCAGCAGCACAGCCCGTGACCTATCCCCCGGCGGCGGGATTCGCCCTGCTGCTGCTGGGCGCAGCGCTGATGCTGTCGCTGGTGCCGGAGTTCGTCTATCTGCGCGATAACTTCAGCACGCGCATGAACACCATCTTCAAGTTTTACTATCAGGCGTGGCTGTTATTCAGCATTGCCGCCGCTTACGGTGTATATACCCTGCTGGCAGATCGTGCCGAACCGCTGCCGCTGGTTCCGCAGCGTGCCGCCTATGCAGTTGTCGTCGTTGCCGTGCTGACGATGGGCTTGATTTACCCTGTGCTGGGCATCTATCACCGAATATTCATCGAAACGCGCCGCGCGTTTACTGCCAGCCCTGCCGCGCTGACGCTGGATGGCAGTACAACGCTCATCGGCGCGGGCGATGACTATGCGGCAATCATGTGCCTGAACAGTGCCGTGCAGGGTGATGGGTGGGTCATCGCTGAAGCGACCAGCCTTGATGGACGGCACCGCGCCTATCACGGGAATTACGGGCGTGTGGCAACTTTGACCGGCATCCCGAATCTGCTGGGCTGGCAAAACCACCAGTCCCAGTGGCGCGGCGTGCTTTATCCACAGTTTGTCGGCACGCGCGAAGCAGACATTATGACGCTGTACACGCATCCTAACTGGGAGCTGGCAATAGGGATTATCCAACGTTACAGCATTGACTTTATCTTTGTCGGGGCAACCGAAGCGCAGGAATTTGGCAGCAATCTGGCAATCGGGCTGCAAAACTTTGATACTTATCTAGAGCCATTTTGCCAGTATGGCAGTGCGCGGGTCTATCGTGTGCCCCAGGCGTTGCAAAGCGCTGAACGTGGCGGATAAATAACTCACAGCTTCTGATTGTAACCCTGTGGATAAGCGCGTTGAATCCCTTGTCCGGGCAAACGTCTACGCTGAAGTCGAGCGTTCTGTACCTGTGGTGGCACTTTTACTGCAACGGCACAGACAGGCTCTAATCAGCCTGCGCGCCAAACGCGCACCAGAACATGCGTTGGAGAAACAATTTTGATGGACATCGTTGTTGGGCAGGAACAAACAACCCCTGAGTCACAGGCAGCGCTACATTCACGCCCGTTGAGCATTACAGGGGAGATGATCGTTTATGCAGCGCTGATTATGCTCTCGATTGTGCTGCGGATTGCCGAACTGGACACCGTACCGCTGTCCGAAGCTGAATCGCAGCGTGCCGCCGCTGCATGGCAGGCGATCACCCCTGCCGCTGCGGGCGAAGCTGACACAGCAGACAGCCCGCTGCTGTTTGTGCTGCAGGGTTTCAGCTTCGCCATGAGTGGGGCAAACGAAGCCTCCTCACGCTCGCTGACCGCGCTGGCGGGCGTGCTGCTGGCAGTCGCGCCGCTGCTGTTCCGTCCGCTGCTGGGTTCTTGGCGCACGTTCGTTATTGTGCTGCTGCTGACGTGTTCGCCCACGCTGTTGATTGCCTCGCGCAGCAGCAGCCCCGTTGTATGGGCGCTGCTGGCAGGGGTCATCGGGCTGTGGGGCGTGTGGCGCTTTTACGAAACGCGCAACCAGCCTTTTGCCTATACCGCCGTCGGGATGTTCACCGTGCTGGTGCTGCTTACCGACACAGCCGGCTTCATGCTGGCGCTGGCGCTGCTGCTGGCAGGGGTCTTCGCGCTGGCGCTGACACAGCTAAGCGCGTCAGAATTTGACGATGACTCGCCGCAGGGACCGGAAGCACAACCGGCAATCTGGCCCGGTGTACGCGCCGTGCTCCGCGAAGTGAACTGGAGTATCGCGCTGGCGCTCGCCGGCGCGGCAGTGCTGCTGGTCAGTACCGGCTTCTTGCTGTACCGCCCGGGGTTGAGCAACGTCAGCACACTGCTGACTACCGGGCTGAGCGGGCTTTCGCAAACTGCCTCAAATCTGCCGGTGTTCTACCCGCTGGTGGTCAGCTTCTTCTACGAGATTTTCGTCTGGGTGTTCGCCATCATCGCGGTAATCTGGTTTCTACGGCGCGCGGCACTCAGCTTTACAGAACGTTTCCTGCTGGGCTGGCTGCTGTTCGCGCTGCTGGCAATCATCCTCTACCCTGGCGGGCGCGCTGACCATGCGCTGTGGCTGCTGCCGCCGCTTGCCGGGCTGAGCGCCTATCTGATTGTCGAACTGCTCTCGCGGGTCGAGCGCATTCTGAACTACCCCGCCCCGGTACCAGTAGACGAATATAACACCGAGGATCAGGCGGCGTCCCTGTGGCAAACACCCCCCTGGTGGGCACGCTGGCTGCTCGCGCTGATTGTCTGCGCCCTGCTGATGCTCTATGCGGTGCATATCCAGACGTTTTCGCGCGCATTCCTGCAAGTCAACGGCGCGACAATCAACGAGGACATCAACCTTGTGCTGGCGCGGTTGTCGTCCCCGCAGTCACAGCTTGCCGAAAGCAGTCTGGTCTGGGTGCTGATTTTGCCACCGTTTGTGATTGTGGGGATCTTCCTCACGTCGAGCATCTGGGGCGCGCTGACCTCGCTGCAAGGGCTGGCGCTGGGCACGCTGGCATTTACGCTGATTACGGGCGTGGGCGCAGGCTGGAACGCGGCGGTTTTCCGTGCGGCAGATGCAGCGGAATTCTGGCATCTGCGTGCCACCGGGCGTGAAGTCTTCCTGCTGGAGGACACGCTGTTTGAGCTAAGCCAGCGCGAAACCGGCGGTTGGCACACCCTGCCGATTGTCGTTGTGGTGGATAATGCCAATATCACGGCAGACGGACCGCTGGCATGGCTGCTGCGCGACTATACCAATGTCCGTTATGTGCCGAATGCCAGCGAGGCGCGCGGCGCACCAATTATCATTCTGCCGCTGCCCAACCCTGATGTTGAGCCTGAGCTGGGCGGCGATTATGTCGGCGCGTTGTATATTCTCAGCCGGGGCTGGAATCTCAACAGCCTGCAAGGCATGGACTGGCTGCCGTGGTGGTTGCAGCGCCGCGTCAATGCGCAGCCTTTCCCCCGCCAGCAGATTGCGCTGTATTTGCGGCAGGATATTTATGACGGTACGCCGTGAGGAATTTGCCGCCGCACGCTGTATATCCAACAGGGGAAACGCACACAAGCCGTGACGGCGTCACAGTTGTGACGGTGCCACCCGCCAGCAAGCGTTTTGAGGACCATACATGAGCGACGAGTTGCAAACCACAGAAGAAATCATCGCGCGCAGTTTGCGTAATGACCAGACCGGCTACTCGGATCTGTACGACCGTTATGCCGCTGGAACTTACCGGCTGTGTTATAGCCTGCTGCTCAACCGGCAGGACGCCGAAGATGTCACGCAGGATGCGTTCGTCTACGCCTTCAAGAATCTGCGCCGCTTTGACCCGACTCGCGCCTCCTTCAAGACGTGGCTGTACACCATCGCGGTCAGCCGCTGCCGCAATATGTACCGGCGCAAGCGTCTGCCCATGATTGACCTGTCGCAACTGCTGCAACTGAGCCTTTCTGCCCCGCGGGACGAAGCGCCGGAAGCCGCCATGACCCGCCGCGCCGCCGAAGAAGCGGTAGGGCAGGCGCTGCTGTCGCTGACACCCCGCCTGCGCGAAGCGGTCGCGCTGCGCTATGGACATGGCTTGACATACCGTGAAATTGCAGAGATCATGGGCTGCCCGCAAAAGACAGCAGAAAGTCGCGTGCGGCTGGCACATGACCGTCTGCGCAGCCTGCTTCAGCCGGTGGGGCGCGGGCTGCTGGAAGAATTGTTGAGCATTTAGGGCAACGCTGTGGGGAAGCCGTGAATACCTGTCGTAAATGCCAATCTCGAATGAACGCTTATGTGCATGGCGAACTGCCCGCCCATGTGCGCCGCCGCATGGCACGGCACATTCACCAGTGCGCGGACTGTTATCCCGTGTACCGCCGCGAACTGGCGCTGAAACACGAACTGGAAGCGCGGCTGCCGGGTTTTGGCGGGTCGAACCGCCCGCAGCTTGCGCACCTGTGGTCTAACATTCAGGGTGAACTGACTGCCCCCACGCGGACGCCACGGGTGGCACGCCAGTCTATCCTGCGGCATACGCTGGTAGCAGCAATCCTTGTGCTGGGCATGCTGCTGCCGATGACTATCTACGGGCAAACCCTGACAGTCAGCGTACCAACGCAGCCTGCCCCGGCGCTCATCGGCGATACCCGCGTTGACGAAACACGCCCCGTGCCGCTGGGTACATCGGTGGCGGCACACAGCGCCAGCGCGGAAACCCTCATGAGCAGTGTGGCAACGGCGGCGGCGAGTACACCAACGCCAGGTATCTCGCCGGGTCTGATTCCGGTGCCAGGAACACCCCGCGAGTGATGGATTAAACCAAATGGTGGCATGCCTTTTTCGGGATTCGCTGTGCGGCAGTGCAGCGTAATTCCCTCAGCGATGGATACGATAGGGACTTATGGCAACGACGATAAACACCCCCAGCGCCCCTGAGACCCAGCAGAGTAATCCGTTTGCCAGTTTCTGGGCGCGGACCTATACCCTGAACTGGGAAATGATCGCCTACGTTGTGTTGTTCATCGCCGCCGTGTTCACCCGCTTCTACGGGTTGGGCGACCGCGTGATGAGCCACGACGAAAGCCTGCATACACGCTTTTCCTACAACCTGTATGCCGATGGCGATTTCCGGCATACGCCGCTGATGCATGGACCAATACTGTTCCACGTCACCGCCTTCATGTATTACATCTTTGGCGACAGCGATTTCAGCGCCCGCATTTACCCGGCGGCGCTGGGCGTACTCCTGGTGATTGGCTTTCCGCTGTTATTCCGGCGCTGGCTGGGGCGCACTGGCGCGCTGCTGGTGGGGGCAATGCTGCTGCTTTCGCCGCTGCTGCTCTACTACAACCGCTATATCCGGCACGACACCCCCTCGATCTTCTTCGGCATGTTGATGCTTTATTCGATCCTGATGTATATCAACGGCGGCGAAAACGAACGTCACCGACCCCGCTGGCTGGTGCTCATGTCGCTGAGCATGATCGGCAATCTGGGATCGAAAGAGACCTCGTTCATCTACTTTGCGATTTTTACGTCGTTCATCGTCCTTTACACTGTTGTACGCATCATCCAGCAGGTCTTTAATGCCCCCGGCAAAACCATTTTCTACTGGTTAATCGTCGGCATCCTTTTAGGTGGGGTCGCAGCGCTGGGGATGTACATCATCCTCGACATCACGCCGCTTTCCACCGTCAACCAGCTTGCCGGGCAAACTGGCTGGTTTGGCAGTGTCGAGACCCGCAGCTTCCTGACGTGGACGTTTATCGTCATCGCGGCGGTGGTCGCGTTTGCACTGGGCACGCTGCTGTGGCTGCTGCGCGATACGCAGTTGGGCGAGAACGGCAGCGGCAGAACGCTGCCCAGACTGCTGACGGAATTCCTGCTGGTTGCCCTGATTGCGCTGGTCACAACCCTCGCGCTGATCGTCATCGAGGAAGTCGTGCATATTGAAGCAAGCGGCGCAGAGGTCGCGCAGCCGGTTGTCCCCGGTGAGGGCACCAGCGGTCTCGCCGCGCTGAATATCCGCTGGACGCCGATTATCGCTGCCTGGGTCGTGGGCGCGCTGGCAGTCGCCGGGCTGGTGTACAGTGCGCTTGCGGGCTGGTGGCGGGCGCTGCGACGTTTCCCCGAAATTGATATCCTTGTCGTAATTGTCGCGCTCGTACTGCCCTGGTCTGTCGGGTTCGTCATCTTTTTCGCCGGGGGGACGGAAAGCGACTACATGGCACTGGGGCAGAACATCCCCGTCTGGCTGCAAAACATCCTGCCGGGACAAGGACTGCTTCAGGATGGGCAGTTTGTCGTCGGCATGTTTGCGTGGCTGCCGTTCATGGTGACGGCTATCGTGCTGGGCATGGTCTGGAACTGGCGCGTCTTTCTGGTCTGCTTCACGGTTTTCCACGTCATTTTCGCTTTCTTCTTCACCACTGTGTTCACCAATGTGCAGGGGCTGGCAACCGGCATGGTCTACAGCCTGCAATACTGGCTGGAACAGCAGGAAGTCCGGCGTGGCGGGCAGCCGCAGTATTATTACCTGCTGATCATCATGCCGATCTACGAATTTCTGCCGGTGCTGGGCAGCTTCTTTGCCATGCTGACCGGGCTGGGCTTCTTCTGGCGCTATCGCAAGAACCGGATCGAAGCAGCCGCAGGGGACAATCTCGAAAAGCAGAAATACGATGAACAGGCTGTGGTGGGGCTGATGACGCCAGATGGCGAAATTGCCGAGCCGCTGACACCGGCAGCAGCGCCTGTTGATCTGGCAGAACTGATCCCTGACAGCGCGGCACTGGACGCCGACCAGCGCGCCGAGGATGCTGTCGCAGCAGTACGTAAACACAGCCAGCCTGCACCTGAGGTTCAGTTGCAGCGTCTGCCATTCCTGCTGTTCATCGCGTGGTGGGCAGTGCTTAATCTCGTCGGCTATTCGCTGGCAGGCGAAAAAATGCCCTGGCTGGGCACACACCTGACCGTCCCGTTGATTCTGCTAACCGGCTGGTATTTCGGGCGGGTGTTTGAGCGCATCAACTGGCAGCCGTTCTACGAAAAACGGGGTTGGCTGCTGCTGCTGCTGCTGCCGTTCATGTTTGTTGTGCTGGCACAAATCGCCGCCCCCTTCGCGATCGGTCAGCCGCCCTTCAGCGGACTGGCGCAGGAACAGCTCAGCGAAACTTACGGATGGCTGGCGCTGGTGTTGATCGGGGCAGGACTAGTCTACGCGATTGCGCGCATCATCGAAAACACGGGCTTCCAGCACCTGCGGCAGATGATCGCGGTCAGCATGTTTAGCATCCTGTTGCTGCTGACGGCGCGCTTTGCCTTCCTCGCGTCGTACATCAACTACGATCTGGCGACAGAGTACCTGGTGTATGCGCACGCGGCTCCGGCAGTGCGGGACGTGCTGGATGATCTGGAAGAAATGAGCCTGCGCACTACGGACGGGTTGCAGATGGTGGTCGTCTACGACAATGAG